>DASZMJ010000163.1:0-15705 GCA_035551935.1 Isosphaeraceae bacterium | reverse complement strand
AGCCACCAGGGCCACCCGCCGGCTCCGCTCGGGTGTCTGGCTGGTGTTGGTAACCGCCATCGTCCCGGTCGGGCCGGCTCTTGGCTACTCGCAGATCGGTTGGCGCCAGAGGTGGCCGGATGGATGTCGCGAGGGCCGAGTTGCGGAACGTTCTCCTCAATGCCAGGTCGCTGATCGCACTGCCCGACAACAACTTCGACTGGTCCTCGTGGCAAGATGCCGGGGCGGCGTTGCGAGAGATAGACGGCTTGGTCGCGATGCTGGAGCGCGGGTGAGTCCCGTCGCGGCCCACGATGTCCGTGCTGTTCGCCCCCACCGGTCCGATCCGGGAAGTGAGCCTCAGCAGCGGATGGGCCGAGGAATCCTTGGCCCTCGCCGAGCGATTCGATGCAGCAACGGAGGCGCTCTACGGCCGTGGAACGTGGTGGCGTCGGCTGCTGAATCAACGACTGGGGAGGGGCTGACCTCCCGCCGCGCGTGACATGCGGCGCCGAAACTCGCCGAATGAGTATAGTCGCGGAAAGTACAGGTCATATGGATCATATGGAGCGCGGCGAATTGTCGGACGACCTCAACGCGTTGGCCCGGCCACCCGCCGCAAGAGTTGCATGGGAGCAGGACCGACCGCCTGAAGACCTCTCGTCGCTGCGCGACGCCGGTTGGAGAGCGAGCGAGGCCACCCGCGCGGGCGCCGGCGGGGCGGGGCCTCACCCCATGGTCTGCGCGAACAGGAGCCCGAGCAGCAGCAGGATGATGATCGCGAGGAGCAGCGTGCGGGCGTGCGACTGCTCGTCCAGGAGCGAATCCCAGAGGGACCGGGCGAGCCGCTCGAGCCAGCTCCGCGTGGTGGCCGCCGTCTCGGCCTCCCGGCGGGCCTGATCGAGGGCCCGGCTGAGCCGGTCGATCTCAGCGTTGTGGAGGCGGATGACCTCGGTCTGATACGACTGCGCGACCGACCGACCAGACGCGGCGCCGGACTCCTCCAGCTCGAGTCGATGCGCGGCGATCGGGTCCGGGGGCGGCGCCGGGGCCTCGGAGAGCAGCGCCGAGATCTCGAGGTCCAGGTCCTCGGCGGCCCGTTGGTGTCGGCCGACGGGTGGGGGCGGCGTAACGGGTCCGCGCGCCAGGGCCGTCAGGGCCTCGGCCGCCTCGTCGGCGTTCGGGTAGCGTCGCTCGGGCCGGGGGGCCATGAGCCGGTCGAGGACGCGGACGTAGTCGCCCGGCAGGTCCGGGAGCAGTTGGTGGATCGGTTGCGGCCGGCCCCGGAGCCGCGCGCCGAGGCATTCGCGCTGCGTCGCCCCGGTGAAGGGAAACCGGCCGGTCAGGAGGTAATACATCGAGCAGCCGAGGCTGTAGAGGTCACTGCGGCCGTCGACCCTCGACGAGGAGGCCTGCTCCGGCGAGATGAACTCGACGGTGCCGACGGTCTTCCCGGCGGACGCCACGTCGGCGTCGAGCACGTCGGCGGTGTCCATCAGGGCGCCGAGGCCGAGGTCCAGGAGCTTGATCACGCCCTCGTCGGTCAGCAGCAAGTTGTCCGGCTTGACGTCGCGGTGCACGATCCCCCGGGCGTGCGCGTGGGCCAGCCCCCGGGCCGCCTGCGCCGCGAAGTCGGCCACCTCGGCCGGCGGCAGCGTGCCCGCCTCTCGCGCCCGCTGGGCGAGGTCCTGCCCCGGGACGTACTCCATGACCAGGCAGAGGACGCCGGCGATCCAGTCGGCGTCGTGGGCGCGGACGATGTTCGGGTGGTCGAGGCGGGCGATCAGCTCCATCTCGCGCCGGAAGAGGGCGACCTTCTGAGGCGAGGACCGCAGCGCCGGCGCGATCACCTTCACCGCCACGACCCGGCCCATCAGGCGATGCCGGGCCTTGTAGATCCGCCCCATCCCTCCCTTGCCGATCGAGTCGAGGATCACGTAGCGGTCGGTCCCGAGGCCGCGCGCGTTGTCGTCCAGGACACGACGGGCCTGGAACTCCGTCAGGACCCCGTCGGCGACGAGGCGATCGGCCAGCGCCACCGAGTCGGAGGGCAGCTCGGCCCGGAGGACGCGGGAGCGGACCGCCTCGAACTCCGGTGGGGTCAGGATCCCCGACCCCTCGAGGATCGGCAGGAACCCGCTCCCCGCCTCGGCCGTCGACGTCGTCCTCTTGGGAGTCGCCCTCACGATGCTACGCCTCCAGGGGGGCGCGACGGACAGGCCGGAGACGCCGTCGCGTCGGGCTGGGTCACGGGCGAGTTCGTCGGGTGTTCATCGGAGATGTTACCGCGGAGGGCGCGTCGCCCGGACCCGCGAGAGGACGAGGGGGGCCGGCCACGATCGGCGGGAGATCTGGCCCGCGCCGGGGGCGTCCGCGCCCGCGACGAGTCTCTATCCTCCGCGGTCGTTGTAACATAATGTTGCTGACCATGACTTTCAATACCCTACAAAAGTGAACGTCATGATGATTGCAAGCATCCCGGCGACCCTGCGGTGTGTGGGTTCCAACGGCGCGGTAGGATGGGACACGGCCTGGGCCTCCTGCGAGTGCAAGACTCGTGGCAACAAGTCCTTGCACGCGAATCGGCGTCCGGGCCATGTTCATCACCGATTTGTCGCGGGAAGCAATCGGTGTCAGTTCCTATTCCCGTTGTTTCTGTCACAACGGGAATAGGAACTGACACCGATTGCGACAGAATCCCCCTATCAAGGAATGGATCACTGATGAGCGTTCGTCGCACGATTCTGATCGGCGTTGTCGGCCTGGCCCTGGTGCTTGCGAGCGAGCGCCGAGGTGGCGCGGCGTCCGGCCCTTCGACCGAGCCGAGCGACCGACACGCGGTCCTCGGGATTCAAGGCAGCCGCTTCACGATCAACGGCAAGCCGACCTTTCTGCTGGGCATGAGCTACTACGGCGGCCTGGGAGCCTCCGACGGTTTCCTCCGACGCGACCTCGATGAGCTGCGTCGCCTTGGGTTCAACTGGCTGCGGGTCTGGGCGACGTGCGGTCTGTTTGATCAGGACATCTCCGTGGTCGATGCCGAGGGTCGCCCGCGCGAACCGCAACTCGACCGGCTCAAGCGACTCGTGGCCGATTGCGATCGTCGGGGACTGGTCGTCGACGTGACCCTGACGCGCGCCGGGAAGACGCCCGGGTGGGGAATGCCGAACCTCAAGGCGCACCAACGGGCCGTCGAGACCGTGGTGGCCGCCCTGAGGGAGCACCGGAACTGGTACCTCGACCTGGCCAACGAGCGCGATGTCGGTGACGAACGGTACGTTCCCGCGAGCGAGCTGAAGACGCTCCGCGAGCTGGTCCGCCGGCTCGACCCGTCGCGTCTGGTCACGGCCTCGTTCGGCGGCCACGACCTGACCGAGGAGGATGTGCGCGAGTCGTTGCAGACAGCGGGGCTCGACTTCCTGACACCGCACCGGCCGAGGAATCCGGGGTCGCCCGGTCAGACCGAAGCGAGGACTCGCGAGTGCCTGGCGATGATGAAGACGATGGGCCGGTTCGTGCCGGTGCATTACCAGGAGCCTCTTCGTCGGGGCTATGTCGATTCGGACCCGTCGGCGGCCGACCTGCTCGCCGACCTCCGCGGCGCGCTCTCCGGCGGCGCCGCCGGCTGGTGCTTTCATAACGGACCTCAGCGCGGGGCACCCGAAAACCGCCCGCGTCGCTCGTTCGACCTTCGCGACCAACGGCTCTTCGACCAACTCGACGATGAGGAACGAAAAGCCGTCGACCAAGCGGCGATCGAGGTGCGCCGGTCCCATTCTCAAGATTAATACCCACCGATGCCCTCTCGCGACATCCTCCGTTCTTCAGGAGAATGCCTCCCCTTCAACAACCCGTCTGTCCTAGGAATCAGGTGCTTGTCGACCGGGAAGCGGGAAAGGGGTCAGCAGCCGATCCTGACCGGGGCGGCACAGCCGCGGGGTGGCCCGGACGCCGGCCGGCGTCCGGGTCGCGACAGCGACACGAGGCCGCCCGGCCGGGTCCGCCAGGTCGCCGGTCGCGGGCCGGCGGGACCGGCCGCTCGCACCTCCCGGCCCGGGACCGCCGGCCGTCCCCGTATTCTATAATAGATCCCGTAACCATGTGCTATATTAAAGTGGAGTATTGTTTTCGGCACGCTCTTTGACATCCCGATCATCACGCCCCATCTTCTCCCGGAACGAACCGACGGCCCGAACCTCGTGCGCCAAACAAACCCAGGTTCGGGCGGGCTCGCACTGCCGAGGCCCGCACCCTCGGCACGAAACGAACCCACCACGCGCCGCCGTCGGCGCGAAACGAAGCCACTTCGCCCCCGCAGCGGCGCCGAACGAACCCAAGATCGGGCAAGCCGGGGCGACTTTCCGGTGGTCCTCGCCCCGTGCGAAACGAACCCACCGCGGCCCCGCGGGTCACCAAAACGAACCCAATTCCGAGGAGGGGCCAGGGACCGGCGAAGCGAGGATGAGCCGGCGCGGAACGAACCGAACGGGCCATTGGGGAAGCTGGGCGACCCTTACGGCCGCCCCGCCCCGATTCGGAACGAACCGAACGGGGCAATGGGAGGGCCGGGCAAGTCGTGCCGACGGCTACGGCTCGGCGCGGAACGAACCGAACGGGGCCCGGCGGGTGGCTCGGTAGCTCGCGTCGACCCGGGCGGCATGGGCCCGGCGCGGCCAGGGGGGAGGGGAGGAGGAAGGTTGTGGCGGAGCGGGCCCCGACCGTCGTAGACTAGGGGCCTCGGCGATCGCGCGGGCGCCGGGGGGCGGGCGGCGATGGCCCGACGGCGGATCGCGGCGACGGTCGCGGCCCTTCGGCTTCGGGTTCGAGGCGCAACCGGATCGGATCGGCGACGAGCGATGACCCAAGACCTGTTCTGGCCCATCCTCTGCATGGCCATCGGCCTGATCCTGTTCCTGGCCGAGGTCTTCATCCCCTCCGGCGGCCTGATCGGCCTGCTGGCGATCGGCCTGGTGGTGGTCAGCCTCGGGCTGGCCTTCTCGCAGTCGACGATGCTCGGCCTGAAGTTCCTGGTGGCGCTGGGGGTCTTGCTGCCGCTGACGCTGGTCGTGGCCATCAACCTCTGGCCGCGGACGCCGATGGCCAAGTGGATCTTCCTGAAGCCCCCCGAGCCGACCGACGTCCGGCCCGAGGACGATGACGGCCCCCGGCTCGAGCACCTGGTCGGCCAGTTCGGCCGGGCGTTGACGCCGCTACGCCCCTCGGGGCTGGTCGACTTCGAGGGCCGTCGGATCGACGGCCTGGCCGAGGAGGGGATGATCCCCGCCGGGGCCCTCGTCCGCGCCGTCCAGGTCCGGGGCGGCCAGATCGTCGTGCGGCTCGCCCCCGATCGTGCCCTCGACCAACTCCTGACATGACACGACATGACATGACGTGACGTGACCCGACCCGTCTCGAACCGGGCCCGGCCGCCAGGCCGGCCGAAAGGACCGCCATGATCCCCACCCTGCTGGCCCAGATCAAGGACGCAGACTCGGCGTCGAACATGACCCTGGTCATCTTCCTGCTGATCTTCCTGGGCGTCGTCGCGCTGTTCGCCTGCATCGTCTTCGCCAAGTACTTCAACCTCTGGATCCAGGCCAAGACGACCCACGCCAACGTCGGCCTGCCCGAGCTGATCGGCATGACCTTCCGCAAGGTCAACCCGAACATCATCGTCCGGTCGAAGATCATGGCGATCCAGGCCGGCCTGACCGAGAAGGACGGGATCACGACGCGGAGCCTCGAGGCGCACTACCTGGCCGGCGGCAACGTGCCCAACGTCGTCCGCGCCCTGATCGCGGCGCACCGGGCCGAGATCCCCCTGTCGACGAAGCGGGCCATGGCCATCGACCTGGCCGGCCGCAATGTGCTCGACGCGGTGCAGACGAGCGTCAACCCCAAGGTCATCGACTGCCCCAACCCCGCGCAGGGCCGCGGCACCGTCGACGCCGTGGCCAAGGACGGCATCCAGCTGAAGGTCAAGGCCCGCGTGACCGTCCGGACCAACATCGACCGGCTCATCGGCGGCGCCACCGAGGAGACGATCATCGCGCGGGTCGGCGAGGGCATCGTCAACACCATCGGCTCGGCCGACTCGTACAAGCACGTCCTGGAGAACCCCGACTCGATCTCCAAGCGCGTGCTCGAGAAGGGCCTGGACGCCGGCAGCGCCTTCGAGATCCTGTCGATCGACATCGCCGAGATCGACGTCGGCGACAACACCGGCGCCAACCTCCAGGCCCTCCAGGCCGAGGCCGACATGCGGGTCGCCCGCGCCAAGGCCGAGGAGCGCCGCGCCTTCGCCATCGCGACCGAGCAGGAGAACGTCGCCTCGGTCCAGGAGAACCGCGCCAAGGTCATCGCCGCCGAGGCCCAGGTCCCCCTGGCCATCGCCGAGGCCTTCCGCCAGGGCAACCTCGGCATCACCGACTACTACCACCTCCGCAACATCCAGGCCGACACCGAGATGCGCTCCTCCATCGCCGGCACCGGCAACGCCGTCCGCCGCGAACCCCAGCCCTCCTGAGCCGCGGGCCGGGCGCCGATGATCGGAGCGTCGGCGCCCGTGCCTCGACGAGCGGAGACCACACTCCTTCGCGTCGAGGAGGTCTTCGACCGCATCCGTCGCTCTCCCGAGATCTACGCCAAAACCTATAAAGACTTGCGGCTCGCCCTCCTCCAACGATTCCCGTACGCCGTCATCTATCGAATCGATGATGATCAGATCACGATTGTGGCCGCCTATCATACCCTTCGCGGCCCTCGCGGTTGGCGGCGAAGACATGGCGATCGACCTTGACGGCCACCCGGACCACTCCTTACATTAGGACTTTTCCGCACGGGCGGGGTACGCGCGCCGTGCTCACCGCAATCGGTCCCGTTTCGATTCCGAGGACACCAGGTTCATGCCGCGTAAACGATTCGGCCGCAATCGCAAGAACCGCTGCCGGTTCTGCACCCCCGACGGCTGCCCACGCCCGGCGTACGTCGACTACAAGGACGTGGGGCTCCTGAAGAAGCTCTGCACGAATCAGAGCAAGATGTTCTCGCGCAAGCGGAGCGGCAACTGCGCCGCCTTCCAGCGGGCCAGCAGCGACGCCGTGAAGCGGGCGCGCTACATGGCCCTGCTCCCCTACGTCGGCGAGTGACGGAATCTCGCGCGACGACCGAACCCGCGACGCCCCGGCATCGGCCCGCCGGGGCGTCGTCGCGCGGCGAAGGGATCAAGCGAGGAGCTTGGTCAAGACGCGGCCGCCGACGTCGGTGAGGCGCTCGTCGCGGCCGTTGTGGAGGGACGTCAGACGCTTGTGGTCGAGGCCCATGAGGTGAAGGATCGTGGCGTGCAGGTCGTTGACGTGCGCGCGGTCCTCGACGGCCGCCAGGCCGATCTCGTCGGTGGCGCCGAGGACGGCGCCGCCCCGGATGCCGGCGCCGGCCATCCACATGGTGAAGCCCCGGGCGTTGTGGTCGCGGCCCCGGCCCCCTTTCTGGGCGCAGGGGGTGCGGCCGAACTCGCCGCCCCAGACCACCAGGGTCTCGTCGAGTAAGCCGGTGCGCTTCAGGTCGGTCAGCAGGGCGGCGACGGGCTTGTCGGTGAGTCCGCACATCTTCTCGTGGTTGGCGTCGACGTCGTCGTGCGCGTCCCACTGCATGGCGACCGGGCCGCCGCCGGAGTAGACCTGGACGAACCGCACGCCGCGCTCGACGAGCCGGCGGGCCAGCAGGCAGCGGGTGCCGAACTCGGCGGTCCTGGGGTCGTCGAGGCCGTAGAGGGTACGGGTCGCGGCCGGCTCGCGCGCGAGGTCGACGGCCTCGGGGGCCTCGGCCTGCATGCGGAAGGCCAGCTCGTAGCTGCTGATCCGCGCCGCCAGCTCGGTGTCGGCCGGGTCGAGGTCGGCCTCGTCGGTCGCGCGGAGGAAGTCGAGCGTCGCGCGGCGCTGGTCGCGGGTGACGACGTCGGGCCCCTTGAGGTTGACGATCGGATTGGGGCCGGGCCGGAAGAGCGTCCCCTGATACGTCGCCGGCAGGAACCCCGCCCCCCAGCACGGCGCGCCCCCTTCGGGCGTCCCCTCGGGCTGGGTCAACACGACGAACGCCGGCAAGGAGTCGCACTCGGTCCCCAGGCCGTACGTCACCCAGCTCCCCAGGCTCGGGTGCCCCATGAAGACCCGTCCCGAGTTCATCTGATAATGCGCCGGTGCGTGGATGACGCTGTCGACGGCGCACGAGCGGATCAAGGCGATGTCGTCGGCGTGCCGGTGCAGGTGCGGCACGAGGTCCGACATGTCGAGGCCGGCGCGGCCGTACTTGCCCCACGTCCGGCGGCTCCCCAGGCAGATCGGGTCGGCCTCGAGGAACTGGCTGTGGAGCTTTCCGAAGCTCGCGGGCAGGGGCTGGCCGTCGAGCGTGTTCAGCGTCGGCTTGGGGTCGAAGAGGTCGACGTGGCTCGGGCCGCCGACCATGAACAGGAAGATGCACCGCTTCGCCTTCGGCTCGAAGTGCCCCGGCCGCGCCGCCAGCGGGTTGACGGTGTCGTCGCCCCTCGCCTCGCGGCCGAGCAGGTACGACAGGCCCAGCATGCCGAAGCCGTGCCCCGCGCGGCGGAGGACCTCGCGTCGTGAGGCGACGGGGCCGGGCCCCGGGCAACGTCGGCGATCGCGGTCTCCCATCGTGCGGCGTCTCCTCGGTCTTTCCCTCGATTCTAACCGGGATCGGCGCCGTTGTCCGCAAGGATCTCCACCACGATGGCCCGCTCAATCGACGCCGGCGCCGAGGACCTCACCCCCACTACGGGTGGCGAGGGCCTGGAAGATCAGGCCGCTCGGCGAGTAGACCGGCGTGCCGTCGGGGCGGACGCCCGAGTCCTGCCGGACGTCCTTGAGGAAGCGGACCGAGCCGTCGGCGAAGAGGAACTCGGCCCCGCCGGGGTGTTGGCTCGAGAAGTCGTCGAGGCCGCCGTCGGGGTCGGAGTTGGTGTTGAGCACATGGCAATGGGCCTGCACCAGGGTCGCGGCGGGGTAGGAGGCCGCGCCGGTCGTCGAGCACGGGTTCGACGGCCCGCGCCGGATCACCCCGCGGTTGACCGCGCCGGCCCAGACGCCGGTGCTCCGCGCCCAGGCCCGCTCGCCCAGGGCGATGGTCTGGCTCGTGCCGTCGGTGATGTCGGCCACGCGGATCCGGCTGTTGCGGTAGAAGACCCCCCGGCCGAGGCCGTTGCCGTTGATCCCCGTCGCCGTGTCCGTCGGGTCGTCGCCGACACAGGCCGCATAGCTCGTCGGTGCCAACGAGGCCAGCACCGCGCCGTTGCCGTCGTCGATCGCGAAGGGCCCAACCGGCGGGCTGTCCGTCGGGCAGAGGTAGACGCCCAGCGTCGTCGTGGCCACGGTCAAGTTCTGCGGCGACTCGACCGTCAGGCCGAAGTTGGCCGCATCGAACAGCGGCCTTTGCTCCAGTTGCGGCAGGATCATCGCCCCCCACGCCCAGCCGGGGCTCGTGTCGGTCGCCCCGTCGACGAACCGCGCCGCCGCCGCGTAGCCCATCGGGAAGCAGCCGATGACGGTCTGGTAGTTGTGCAGCGCCAGGCCCATCTGCTTCAGGTTGTTCGCGCATTGCGCCCGCCGCGCCGCCTCGCGCGCCTGCTGGACCGCCGGCAACAGCAGCGCGACCAGCCCGGCGACGATGACGATGACGATCAACAGTTCGATCAACGTGAATCCATAGCGCCGCATCGTGACCATCCTCCCTCGGTTGTCGGACATCGATTCCAGGCCGTCGATCTTGAGACCCAGTCTCAATAGATATTGAGATTCAATCTCAACGACCGTCGAAAGTTAACCAAGACCCAGCCCATCGTCAATGGTGCACAGGCGGCTAGACGACGAGCACGATGAACCGCCGGCTTGCCGTCGAGGCCCCGGGCGGGGATACTCGGGGCAGGCGGCTCGGGGTCGAGTGTGCCGCCCCGTGGGGGCCACGTCGATGCAACCGGCGTTCATGTCCCGTCTCGCCGCGCTCCTCGTTGCGCTGGCGGCTGCGCCTTCCAGTAACGCCGGCGAGGGCGGGGCGTCGAAGGGGTCGGGCCACTGGGCGTTCCGGCCGATCGGCAGGCCGACGGTCCCGGGGCCGAAGGGAACGGACCGCAACCCGATCGATGCCTTCGTGCGCGACCGCCTCGACCGCGAGGGGATCGCACCCGTCGGGCCGGCCGGCCGGCTCACGCTCCTGCGACGGGCCTCGTTCGACCTGCTCGGCTTGCCACCGTCGCCGGAGGAGATCGAGGCGTTCGATCGCGATGCAGGCCCTGATGCCTACGAGCGCCTGATCGATCGGCTGCTCGCGTCGCCGCACTACGGCGAGCGCTGGGGGCGGCACTGGCTGGACGTGGCGCGCTATGCCGACACCGGTGGGTTCGAGGCCGATTACCTCTATCCCAACGCCTGGCGGTTCCGCGACTTCGTCATCCGGTCGTTCAACGACGACACGCCGTTCGACCGATTCCTCCGCGAGCAGGTCGCCGGGGACGAGCTCCGGCCCGACGACCCGGCGGCGACGGTCGGCAGCATGCTGTTCTGCGTCGGCCCGGCGTTGTCCGAGTCGGCGATGGTCGACGGCCAGCTCGATTACGAGTGGCTGACCGACGCGGCCGACACGACCGGCGCCGCGTTCCTCGGCCTGACGATCGGTTGCGCGCGGTGCCACGACCACAAGTACGACCCGATCTCGCAGCGCGACTACTTCGCGCTCCAGGCCGTCTTCGCCGCCAGCGACCGCCCGTATCCGGCCAAGGTCCGGCTGTCGCGGATCAAGGCGATCAACGGCCTGCTCTCCGACGCGCCGGTGCCGAAGTCGTTGCTCGACGACCCGCGCTGCACGGTCCGCGACGAGGACGAGGCGGGCTTCCTCCTCTTCCATCGCTCCGAGCCGCTCGAGGTCCGCCGCCTCGCCCGCGGCGAGCTGAGCAAGCCGCGCGAGGCCGTCGGGCCGGGCGTGCCGGCGGCCCTCCTGGCCGGGGCTCGCGGCCCCGACTTCGCCGGCGTCCCCCCGACGAGGCGGCGCGCCGCGCTCGCCGACTGGCTCACGGCGCCGGACAACCCGCTGACGGCGCGCGTGCTGGTCAATCGCGTCTGGGCCTGGCACTTCGGCCGGGGGATCGTCGCCACGCCGAGCGACTTCGGCACCCAGGGAGAGCTGCCGTCGCACCCCGAATTGCTCGACTGGCTGGCGCGCGACCTCATCGAGCACGGCTGGTCGCTCAAGCATCTCCAACGCCTCATCATGACCTCGGAGACCTACCGGATGGCGAGCGTCGCCTCCGGGCCGGCCCTGGCGAAAGACCCAGAGGACCGGCTGCTCTGGCACTTCCCGAGGCGGAGGCTCGAAGGGGAGGCGATCCGCGACGCTCTCCTTGCCTGCTCGGGCGGGCTCAACCCCAAGGCGTTCGGCCCGCCGGTCGTCCCCCCGTTGGGCCAGGAGGAATTGACCGGCCTCTTCGACGCCAAGGGCAAATGGCCCGTGACGAAGGACGCCGCCGAGCACGGCCGCCGCGGCGTCTACCTGCTCGTCCGGCGCACGTTCACGTATCCAATGTTCGCCGCCTTCGACCCGCCCGAGGTCATGACCAGTTGCGCCCGACGCCTGCCGACCGTCGTGCCGACGCAGGCTTTGACGTTGCTCAACAGCCCGCTCGCCCGCGACCAGTCCCGCGCCTTCGCCCGCCGGCTCCGCCGCGACTGCGGCGACGACCCCGATCGGCTCGTCGACCGCGCCTGGCGGCTCGCCTTCGGCCGGCCGATCACGCCGGCCGAGTCGGCCCGCGCCCGCGACTTCCTCGGCCCCGACCCCGGCATGGACCGCCTCGCGGCCCTCTGCCTCGCGCTCTTCAACGCGAACGAATTCCTCACCGTAGATTAGTCGATCCCCCGTAGGGCAGGGCTCGCCCTGCCTCCCCGATTCCCAGAGAACGAAGAGGCAGGGCGAGCCCTGCCCTACGAAGGAATCGGGATTCGTAAGGAACATCGCGTGCGACGACACCATCCGCCCCCGACAGCGATGAGTCGTCGCGCGATGCTCCGGCACGCGGGGCTCGGCGTCGGCTCCTGGGCCCTGCTCGACCTCCTCCGCCGCGACGGCCTCCGCGCCGCCGACCCGGACGCGACCGCGGCGAACCCGCTCGCCGCGAAGGCTCCGCACTTCCCGGCGCGGGCGAAGGCGGTCATCTCGCTGTTCATGCAAGGCGGGCCGAGCCACATCGACACGTTCGACCCGAAGCCCTTGCTCAACGCGAGGCACGGCCAGCCCTTGCCGCCGAGCGTCACGCAGGGCTTGCAGCTCCAGTTCACGAAGAACGACGCCGCCATCCTCGGCTCGCCGCAATCCTTCTCGAAGTGCGGCCGGTCCGGCCTCGAGATCGCGGACACGTATCCGAACCTCCAGAAATGCGCCGACGAACTGGCCGTCGTTCGATCCTGTTATCATGATGCGTTCAATCACGCCCCGGCCCAGTACCTGCTCAACACCGGCCATTCGCGGATGGGCCGGCCGTGCCTGGGGAGCTGGGTGACGTACGGCCTGGGGAGCGAGTCGGCCGACCTGCCGGCGTTCGTCGTGATGGCCACGACCGGCGACGTCAAGGGAGGTCCCCCGGTCTTCGACCACGGCTTCCTGCCGGGCACATACCAGCCGACCGTCCTCCGCAACGCCGGCTCGCCGGTCCTGTACCTCGACCCGCCGGGGCGCGAAGCGGTCGATCGCCGCGAGGTGCTCGACATGGTGCAGTGGCTCAACCGCGAGCACCTGGGATCGCGCGGCGAGGGGGTCGACGACCTGTCGTCGCGGATCGCGGCCTACGAGCTGGCCTTCCGGATGCAAGGGGCGGTGCCCGAGGCGGTGGACCTCGCCCGCGAGACTCGCGCGACGCGGCGGCTCTACGGCCTCGACGACCCGATCCGTGCCCGCTTCGGGGCCAACTGCCTGATCGCGCGGCGGCTGGTCGAGCGGGGCGTGCGGTTCATCCAGATCTTCACCGGCAGCGGCGGCGCCGACGACTGGGACGCCGCCCACGCCGAGAACGACAAGACCCATCGCTCGATGGCCCGCCGCGTCGACCGCCCGATCGCGGCGCTCTTGACCGACCTCAAGGCCCGCGGCCTGCTCGACTCGACGCTCGTCTTCTGGGCCGGCGAGTTCGGCCGCACGCCCGTCGCCGACGGCCGCTATCCCGACAAGCCCGCCGGTCGCGACCACAACCCCTACGGCTTCACCGTCTGGCTCGCCGGCGGCGGCGTGACGGGCGGCCGGATCATCGGCGCCACCGACGAGTTCGGCCTCCGCGCCGTCGAGGACCGCGTCCACGTCAACGACCTCCACGCCACGATCCTGAAGCTCCTCGGCCTCGACCACCGCGAGCTGACGTACCTCTTCCAGGGGCGCGAGCAGCGCCTCACCGACGTCGGCGGCGACCACGAGTTCGCCGACCGCCTGCTCGGCTGACGAACCCTGCCCTTGTCGCGCGTGGGCGACACGCCCTCCGATCGGCCATGCGCCCGGGCCCCGAGAGAAGGCCCGGGGTCGCTGCGCAACTCCAGCCACCGACTGAGGTTGCGGGAGTCTTCGGTTCGTTCCGCGCCGGGCCGGTTGCGTCGTCCGGGTCGTCGAGGCTCCCCCGGAATTGGGTTCCTCTGAAAGTCCCCTCCGGGGGTCCGTGTGCAAGCACGCACTCTCATGGGGTGGGGTGAGCCTTCTGAGGGTCATGACTGTTCGTTTTGGCGGCGCCGGCGGCACCTTCGGTTCGTTTCGAGCCGGGCGATGTCGGCCGAAAGGTCGCCCCAGCTTGCCCTGGCTTGGGTTCGTTTCGCGCCCGCGCCGGCCCTCCTTCGGTTCGTTTCGCGCCGCGGCCAAAGCCCGGGACCTCCCTCCGACTCGACCCGGTCTTGGGTTCGTTTCGCGCCGGCGTCGCCGCACTTTGGGTTCCTCTGAAAGTCCCCTCCGGAGGTCCACGTGCAAGCACGCACTTTCATGGGGTGGGGTGAGCCTTCTGAGGGTCATGACTGTTCGTTTCGCGCGAGGCGGGATCGGCCGGAGAGTCGCCGCAGACCGCCCAGGTTTGGGTTCGTTTCGCGCCGGGGCCGGGCCGAAGTGGGTTCGTTTCGCGCCGACGGGGGCGCGGTGGGTTCGTTTCGCGCCGCGAGGTCCGGCGGCAAGGTCGCCCCAGCTTGCCCACTGTTGGGTTCGTTCGGCGCGGCGCCCCGGCCTTCGGTTCGTTCCGCGCCGCGATCCCTCACCCCCTCCGTTCGGTTCGTTCCGCGCGGCGCGGTGGGTTCGTTTCGCGCACGGACCTCCGCCCTCGGCCCTTTGTCCTCCGCCCTTTGCCATCGGTCCCCTGCCATCGGCCCCCTGCCATCGTCCATCCCCCGCCCCGACTCGGCGCGCAACACGCCCCTCCCGCGAGGAGCCGCTCCATCCCTAGTTGGAATCCCCGCCCAAATCCGGCAGCAATTCCGGGAAAATGGCCCGGCGAGCGACCACGTCGACCGATCGTCCGGGCTCGATCGACGGGATCGGTGCCCGGTTCGTTGTGGGCGCGGTGCCGACCGGGGTCGAGACGACCCCGGCCACCCGCCGAAGCTCGTGCCCGAGGGGACGGGCGTGGTGTGACCCCGCGGGACCACCGGCTCGCCCTTCAGCGCGGGGGGGTCGCTTTGTTCGGCGCGTCCTTGAAGCGCTCGTCGATGATCGGGGTATCTGGCGGGAGCGGAATGCGGTTCAGGTCGATGATTTCGCCGTCCACAATCAGCTCGATGTAGATGGTTTGTTCCCAACGTCCGCCGGCTTTCTTTGCGTCCGCAATCGGGGCTTCACCCTTGGGTGGGGTGTGGATGCAGACGCCCGCGTTCGACCCGTTGCCCAACCAGAAGCTTGGTCCCCGTCTCAGCAGGATCGGTGCCCCCTGGCTCTTGACCTTCAGGAGATGCGGCCAGGCTGCCTCGAACGCGTCTCGGTTCGTGAACGGGATTGCATAGTGCAGCAAGAGAACCGTGTTACCCTCCAGCGTGCGTGCTTGCTTCCGCAGCGGCTCCAGTTCCTTGGGCCAGCTCCTGGGCCACGTCCCTCGGTCGCTGACTCCATAATCCGCAGACACGGAAACCGCCGCGAGCACAACGATTGCGGCGACCGGCACGATTGTCCTTCTCATCGCGAGTCCTCGGAAGTCCCTGCGATGCGATCCCCGGGGAGAAGACGGACGGCGGACGCTCTTCTTAGGGGGTAGTAAGGGGATGTCCGTCGAGCGTGGGCCGAGCCTGCTCCCCCGTGGCCTGGAAGGCCCGCCCGAGGACACCCCCGGCGCAGGCGACCATCAGCGCCCACAGGCAGTGCCCGACCCGATGGAAGGACTCGGGGCTCGCGGGGGCCACCCACGTCCTGAGCGTGACCCTCCTGGGCTGGGGGCCCGTCGCGCCCGCGGGGGTCCTGGTGACGATGGCCCAGCGAAGCCGCGCGTTCGCGACGGTCACGTCCTCCTTCGCGGCCGAGTCCGGGTGCATCCGGGCATACAGGGCGTCCAGCCCCATCGTCGTCGGGAGGTGCGGGGCGATCGCCTCCGAGGCCCACGGCCCCATCGCGAGCACGAGATACCCCCACCCGAACAGGGCGAAGCCCCGCCACCACGAGCGAGGCGCCGCGTTCCCCTCGTGGAAGGCGAGGACCGCCGCACCGAGTCCTCCGAGCGTG
>DASZMJ010000162.1:0-2119 GCA_035551935.1 Isosphaeraceae bacterium | reverse complement strand
ACAAAGAGCGGATACCCCGGATCATGTCCGCGACCGGCTCTCACCCATCGGTCATCAGCCATCATTCCTCTGTCCTCTGTCCTCTGTCCTCTGTCCTCTGCCATTCCCGTCCCCTGATCGCCCCTCAGCTCCCCCAACCCGCCGCGACCAGGGCCCCGTCACGGGAGAACGACGCGTAGGCGGCGACGGCGCGGGCGAGGAACGACTCGAACGCGGGCGTGTCCAGGTCGTCGGCGCTCGTCGTGATCACGATCTCATGGGCGCCCCCGGGGAAGGTCATCAGGGAGACCCGGGCCGAATCGCTCAAAACCGGCGGCGACGCCTCGTGGAAGTGCGGGAGCATCAATTCCGACTCCACCGACTCCTTCCGGATCGCGTGCTTCGGGATACGGAACTTCAGGGTCAAGACCCACTCGTGACCCGTGATCGCCGTGAAGAAGACCGGCGCCCCCTTCGCGGCGCCGCGGACCTTCACCAGCGAGCGCTGCGACCAGTCGGTCGCCTCGAAGTCGCCGAGGGCGTGGATGCGGTCGACGATCCGTTCCAGGGCGCGGCCGTCCCAGCGGGCGGGTCGGCCGTTGCGGGACGTCCGGTCGCGGGTGTGCCAGCGGCGGCCGTCGACCTCCCAGGGGGGTTTAACAACGCCGCCCCCCTCGCCGTTCGTCCCGGCGGCGGCGGCTTTTTTCAAGGCGTCGAGCGCCTTCTTCGCGGCGGCCTTGGGGTCGTAGCGCGGGCGTTCGGCGTGCGGGCCGGCGGCGAGGACCCCCTTGAGGATCGCGCCGGTGAGGCTCCGCTTCGCGGCGGCGACGCGCTCGGGCGGCCCCTCGGCGACGACCTCGCCGCCGCCGAGACCGGCCTCGGGGCCCATGTCGATCAGCCAGTCGGCCGTCTTGATCACCTCAAGGTTGTGCTCGATGATCACGACCGTGTTGCCCAGGTCGGCCAGCCGATGCACGACGTCCAGGAGCTTGCGGGTGTCGTCCAGGTGCAGGCCGGTCGTCGGCTCGTCGAGGACGTAGAGGGTCTTCCCCGTGTCGGGCCGGGCCAGCTCGGCGGCGAGCTTCACCCGCTGCGCCTCGCCGCCGGAGAGCGTCGGCGCGGCCTGGCCGAGCGGGAGATAGCCGAGGCCGACGTCGTGCAACGTCTGGAGCACCTTGCGGACCTTCGGCACGCTCGCGAAGAGGTCCAGCGCGGCGTCGACGCTCATGTCGAGCACGTCGGCGATCGTCTTGCCGCGGAACTTCACGGCGAGCGTCTCGGGCGTGAACCGGCGGCCGTGGCAGGCCTCGCAGGCGACCCAGACGTCGGGCAGGAAGTGCATCTCGATCCGACGCTGACCGGCCCCCTCGCACGCCTCGCAGCGGCCGCCGGGCTGGTTGAAGCTGAACCGCCGGGGCGAGTACCCGCGCACCTTCGACTCGGGCATCTTCGCGAACAGCTCGCGGATCAGGTCGAAGGCGCCGGAGTAGGTGACGGGGGTCGAGGTCGGCGTGCCGCCGAGCGGGGCCTGGTCGACGCTGATGACCTTGTCGACCTTCTCCAGCCCCTCGATCGAGTCGTGGGCGCCGGGGGTCGTTTGCGCCCGGTGGAGCGCCCGCGAGGCGGCCTTCATCACGATATCTTCGACCAGGGAACTCTTGCCCGACCCGCTCACCCCGGTCACGACCGTGACCGCGCCGAGGGGGAACCGGACGTCGTTATTTTTGAGGTTGTGCTGGCGGGCGCCGCGGACGACCAGGGCCGGGCCGTCGGCGGCGACCGGCCGGCGGTTCGCGGGGATCGGGATCGCCTCACGGCCGCTGAGGTACTTGCCGGTCAGCGACGCCTTCGACGCCTTCACCTTCGCCGGGGCGCCCGAGGCCGTCACCTCGCCGCCGCCCGAGCCCGACCCGGGGCCGAAGTCGATGACGTGGTCGGCGCTCTCGATCACCTCGCGGTCGTGCTCGACGAGGACGAGCGTGTTGCCCAGGTCGCGCAGGTGCTTCAGGGCCGTGAGCAGCCGCGCGTTGTCGCGCGGGAGGAGGCCGATCGTCGGCTCGTCGAGCACGTAGAGGACGCCCGTCAGGCCGCTGCCGATCTGGCTGGCCAGCCGGATGCGCTGGCTCTCGCCGCCGGAGAG
>DASZMJ010000161.1:0-12599 GCA_035551935.1 Isosphaeraceae bacterium | reverse complement strand
CAGCGCCATCCGCCGCGCCAGGCCGGTCTCGATGAGGCCCTCGGGGCGGATCTCGTCGACCAGTTGATGGAAGCGTTCGTCGGCCTCGGCCTGGAGGTCGTCGGGCAGGACGACCTCGGCGCGGTGGCCGTGCTTCAGCGCATTTCTGCGCGACTTGTTCTTGCCCTCGCGGGTCTTGACGCCGCCCTTGAGCGAGTTTCGGCGGTTGGCAGCCAGCTTCGCTTCGGAGATCATCGGTGTGCGTCCCAGGATCATGGACACGGAGGTCGGGGCCACGGCGCCCCTATGGAAGATCGTACCGTCCCAAAATCAAGAATCAAGTCCCGATCCCAAAAAAACGGTCGGTCGCCCGTTCGATGCGGCGATCAGTGGGCGGGGAGCCAGCGCTCCCAGTCGGGATAGACGACCTGGATGGAGGCCTGGAGGGCGACGGCCTGGAGGCCGAGGAGGAAGGTCGTGGCGGCGAGCGTGCGGGGGCCGGCGCGGAGGCGGTCGAGGCCGGGGCCGACGGCCAGCAAGAGCGGCGGCATCAATGGGAGCCAGAGCCGGGCGACCTCGCCGAGGTTCCGGCCGCTCCCTTCCAGCAACGCCAGCACCGCCAACGTCGCCACGCAGGCGCGGGGGACGCGGCGGGAGACCAGGCCGACGACGCCCCACGCGACCGCCGGCAACCCGAGGGCCACGGCGAGCTCGACGACGTTAACGAACGTCCAGGAAACGTAACTCCGCGGATACTCGACGTAAAACCGCGCGTGGTTCTTCAAGTTCCACCGCCAGATCGCGAACGGATCGGCCCCCGAGGCCGCCCAGGCGGCGATCGTCGGCAGCAGGAACCCGAGGCCGGTGGCGAGGATCATGATGGCCCGCCGCCGGAGGGTCGTCCCCGGCGCCGTCGCGAGGGTGATGCCGACGGCCAGGCCGACGGCGAGGAAGGCGAGCGTGAAGGCCATGCCGACGGCCAGCACGACGCCCGCCAGGGCCGCGACGATGGGCCCCTTCGCGTGGGCGGCGAGGGCCAACGCGGTCGTGGCGAGCAGGGGGAGCGCGGTGTCGGCGATCGGCTGGAAGAGGATCGCCGAGGGGACGAGCGGCCAGCAGGCCGCCGCGGCCCAGGCCGGGCGCGGGCCGAGGCCCGCCCGCGCCAGCCCATAAAGGGGCGCGGCGGTGGCCGCGCAGGCGAGCCACGTCAACGCCCCGATCAGGACGACCGCCGCCCGATCGACCTCGTCGAGCCGCCGCGACGGTCGCGACTCGGCGGCCATGTTGATCGACCGGAAGGCCCGCAACACCGACGGCGGCGCGACCGCCAACGTCGCCCGCATCAAGGCCGGGTCGCGGCCGACGAGCCGTCGGATCGCGTCGGAGGCGAGCAGGAGGCCGGGGGGGTGGGTGCCGATGTGGAGCGAGTCCTGGCGCTTGATCCACCCGGGATAGTCGGCGAGGAAGCGGCGGGGGTCGTGGACCTGCTCCTTGGCCACGGAGTAATACCCGCTCGGCCCCTTGAACGGCAGCACGATCGCCCACTTCTCCAGGCCGTATCCCTCGGCCGCCCCCGACAGGACCCCGCACTGCGACGCCGCCCCGGCCGCGACCAGGATCGCGACCCACGCCGCCTCGCGACCCGGCCGGACCCCCGCCCTCGACAACGCCCGCGACCCGAGCCCGACCACCCCCGCGTACGCCGCGACGCTCGCGACCGCCAACGCCCAGCCGCCGAGGCCCGGCCGCCGGTCGGCCGGCAGTCGGAGCCACTCCCACTCGCCGCGGACCCCGAGCGGGACGCGACCGTCGCGCGCCGCCAGGCCCACGGCGACCACCAACGCCCCCAGGACGACGATCATCAACGCCAGTCGCCACCGCATGCCGCCGATCATAGCCGACGGCCGACCGTTCGGGTATCGTTGTGGCGCCGCCGGCGGATGGCAGGGGATGCACCGCGGAGGACGCGGAGGACGCGGAGTCAAGAACAAAGTATTCCTTCTTCTCTCCGCGCCCGCCGCGTCCTCCGCGGTGCATCCCTCCCCGATCCAAGCCCCGAGGAGACGCCCCGTTGAAGCCCCCGACCGACCCCGTGCTCGTCCACGCCCGACGCGAGGCGTGGATCATCGGCGCCGCCTGGCTGGGGGCGACGGTGTATTGCTGCGTCTATGCGTACCTCTTCGGCTACATCCGGGACGGCCGGCCCCTGGGGGCGGCGGACGTGCGGCCGATCTGGGGCATCCCGTCGTGGTTCGTCTGGGGGGTGATCGCCCCCTGGGGGATCTGCGGGCTGTTCACGGCCTGGTTCGCGGGCTCCTTCATGGCCGACGACGACCTCGGCAAGGACCGCGCCGACGAGCTCGATGCCGACATCCGCGAGGGGGGGCACGATGCCTGAAAACGCCGGACCCCACGCGCACCCGGCGACGACCTTGGCCCTGGTGCTGTTCACGCTGATCTCGCTCGGCCTCGGCGTGGTCGCGAATGCGGTCGCGTCGAGCAAGGCGAACTTCCTTCGCAAGTACTTCCTCGGCAACCGCTCGCTCGGCGCGTTCGCCGTGGCGTTGACCGCGGCGGTGATGAGCGGCGGGACGTTCCTGGGCTTCCCGTCGTTCGTCTACCAGTTCGGCTGGGTCGTCGGCCTCTGGATCGCCTCGTACATGGTGGCGCCCCTGACGATCCTCGGCGTGCTGGGGAAGCGGATCGGCCAGCTCGCGCGGCGGACCGGCGCGATCACCTTGCCGGACCTCTTCCGCGAGCGGTTCGGCAGCCCGGCGCTGGGGTTGTTGACGAGCGTGCTCGTGATGTTCTTCCTGTCGGCGTTCCTGGTGGCGCAGTTCAAGGCGGGGGCGGTGATCGTCAAGACCGTCCTGCCCGCCGCCGCGGCCGGGCCGTTCGCGACCGAGGCGACGGAGTCGGCGATCGACGTCGAGTACCTGATCGGCCTGGCGATCTTCGCGGCCACGGTCGTCGCTTACACGGCCATCGGCGGCTTCCTCGCGGCGATCTGGACCGACGTCTTCCAGAGCCTCATCATGGCCGCGGGCGTGTTGTTGCTCTGGCCGTTGGCGATGCACGCCGCCGGGGGCCTGGAGCACGCGACCTCCAACGGCATGGAACTGGCCGGCGACGGCTTCGCCTTCGGCCCCGGCGCGGGCCGGTCGTTCCACCCGATCGGCCTGGCGTTCTCGTTCTTCGTCATGTGGGCCGTCACCGGCATGGGCCAGCCCTCCACCCTCGTCCGACTGATGGCCTTCCGCGACTCGCGCACCTTGCGCTATTCGATTTTGTATCAATGTCTTTACAACGCAATTATCTACATCCCCTTGATCTTCATCTTCGTCGCCGCCCGGTCGATCCTCCCCGACCTGGCGAAGCCGGATGAGGTGATGCCCCGGCTGGTGATCCGGCTGGCGAATCCGTACATCGCCGGCCTGATCCTCGCGGCCCCGTACGGGGCGGTGATGAGCACGGTCAGCGGCTTTTTACTCATCGTCTCGTCCGGCCTCGTGCGCGACATCTACCAGCGTTTCTTGAGGCCCTCGGCCTCTCAACGTGAAGTGGCCTGGGCCAGCTACGCGGCGACGGTCGCCGTCGGCATCGCCGTGACGCTCGTGGCCACCCGGCCGCCGCGGTTCCTGCAACTGATCGTGATCTTCGCCAGCGCCGGGATGGCCTCGGCCTTCCTCATGCCCGCGATGCTCGGCGCCTTCTGGCGCCGCGCCTCGGCCGCCGGCGCCATCGCCGCGATGGCCGTCGGCGCCGGCGTGACCGTCGGCCTCTACGCGATCGGCACGATCGGCCCCAGGCCCCTCGGCCTCGCCTGGCTCGTCGGCACCAACCCCGACATCGGCGCCCGCGAGACTTTCAGGCCCTTCTACCTCCTCGGCCTCGACCCCTGCGTCTGGGGCCTGAGCGCTTCGCTGTTGGCCGGCGTCCTCGTGAGTCTTGTCACCCGCCCGCCCGACCAGGAACGCGTGGCGATCCTGTTCGATGCCAAGCCGACGCGAGATCCCACGGCACCGGAATGATGTCGTAATGCACTAATGTATTCTGGGTCGCGATCCAACCTACCGAACGGCACGAATCACGAAGCATCCCGTAGGGCAGGGCTCGCCCTGCCTCTTCAAACGATGGGCCGAAGAGGCAGGGCGAGCCCTGCCCTACGAAGCCAGAACCGGGGGTGGAGATCCTTGTAGGGCGTGTGAAACACGCCGTCCGGGACGTGGCAAGACGGCGTGTTTCACACACGCCCTACGGCTTCGATCGAAGAGTCTTGGAGTGAACCGCCATGATCCGCGTCGCCGCCGTGCAGAACAACCCGAGGCTGGGGGACGTCGCCGCGAACCTCGCGGCGATCCGGGCAAAGCTGAGAGAGGCCGCCGAGGGAGGAGCCAAACTGGTCGTCTTCCCGGAGTGCGCGCTGACGGGCTACGGCTTCGCCAGCAAGGAGGAGGGGCTCGCCGTCGCCGAGCCGATCCCGGGGGGGCCGAGCCTGAGGGCGATCCAGCAGGACTGCAAGACGCTCGATGCGTTCGCGGTCGTCGGGATGCTGGAGCGGGACGGGGAACGGCTCTTCAACGCGTGTGCGCTGGTCGGGCCCACGGGGGTGGTCGGCTCGTACCGCAAGGTGCACCTGCCGTTCCTGGGGATCGACCGCTTCACGGACCCGGGCGACCGGCCGTTCGCGGTCCTCGGCGCGGGGGGGATCAAGATCGGCATGCACATCTGCTACGACGGCTCGTTCCCCGAGGTCGGCCGCGTCCTGACGCTGCTGGGGGCCGAATTGCTCGTCCTGCCGACGAACTGGCCGAGGCATTCGGAGTGCGCGGCGGAGCACATGATGATCTGCCGGGCGATGGAGAACGTCGCGTACGCGATGGCCGTCGACCGCGTCGGCGAGGAGGCCGGCTTCCGTTACATCGGCCGGAGCTCGATCGTCGGCACCGCCGGCGAGGTCCTCGCCCAGGCCGGGCCCGACGCCGAGGAGGTCCTCTTCGCCGACATCGACCCCGCCCGCGCCCGCCAGAAGCGCCTCGTCCGCGTCCCCGGCCTCCACGAGATCGACCGCATCGCCGACCGGAGGCCGGGGTTCTACGGGCCGCTCGTGGAGCCGAACGGGAGGGATTGAAGGGGGTAGATTCATCACAAAAATACAAATGGCAAAAAGTAAAATTATGAATTTCTAAATTCTTAATATATCTGCGTCGTCTGCGGTTGAATTCCCCCTCCCCATCCGAGGTCCTTCCCCATGCCCGTCCCGCTCCGGGTGCTGGTGGCGCCGGACAAGTTCAAGGGGAGCCTGTCGGCGCCGGAGGCGGCGGGGGCGATCGCGCGGGGGGTGGAGAAGGCGGCGCCGGGCGCAACCATCGTCCCACTGCCGATGGCCGACGGGGGCGAGGGGACGGTCGAGGCCTTGGTGGCGGCGACGGGGGGAAGTTTCCGGACGGCGGTCGTCAACGGGCCGCTCGGCGAGCCGGTCCGCGCGAGGTTCGGGGTGCTGGGGGACGGGAAGACGGCGGTCGTCGAGATGGCGGAGGCGTCGGGCCTGGTGCTCGTGCCGCACGACCGCCGCGACCCGTCGCGGACGACGACGCGGGGGACGGGCGAGCTGTTGCTCGCGGCGATCGAGGCCGGGGCGCGGTCGGTGGTGCTGGGCATCGGCGGCAGCGCGACGAACGACGGCGGCGCGGGGCTGGCGCAGGCGCTCGGCTATCGATTGCTCGACGCATCGGGCCGGGAATTGCCCCCCGGCGGCGGGGCGCTCGACCGGCTCGATCGGATCGACGCCTCGGGCCGCGACCGGCGGCTCGACGGCGTGGCGGTGGCGGTGGCGTGCGACGTCGAGAACCCGCTCTGCGGCCCGAGCGGGGCGTCGGCGGTCTTCGGGCCGCAGAAGGGGGCGAGCCCCAGCCTCGTCGCGACCCTCGACCGCAACCTCGCCCACTTCGCCCGGCTCGTCGCCCGTGACCTCGGCCGCGACGTCGCCGAGATCCCCGGCGCCGGCGCCGCCGGGGGCCTCGGGGCGGGCCTGGTGGCGTTCGTCGATGGGAGGCTCGAACGCGGGATCGACCTGGTCATCCGCGCCGTCGGCCTCGAGGCCCACCTCCGCATCGCCGACCTCTGCCTGACCGGCGAGGGGATGCTCGACGCCTCCAGCGCCTTCGGCAAGACCGCCGTCGGCGTCGCCCGGCTCGCCCGCAGGCTCGGTCGCCCGACCCTCGCCCTCGCCGGTTCCCTCGGCCCCGGCGCCGAGGCCGTGCTGGCCGAGGGGATCACCGCCTATTTCAGCATCTGCCCCCGCCCCCTCCCCCTCGACGACGCCCTCAACCACGCCTCGACCTACCTCGAGCAGGCCGCCGAACAGGCGCTCCGTGCCTTCCTCGCCGGCCGCCTCGGATCGGCCGGATCGGCCTGATCCCGAATCGCGTGAAGGAATCGCCCTTCGTAGGGCCCGCCGTGCGGACCGATCCCCTTATGTCGGAAGAAGATCGGTCCGCAATAGCGGACCCTACGAACGACGAGCCTTCCGGGCGGCTGGGTGGCTGGGGACGGAGGCCCCAGCCACCCAGCCGCTGGCGCGTCGGGTTCGGAAGAAAGTGGCCCTCGTCTTCGCTGGCGACGGACCCAAGGCCGTGTTAAAATGGGTCGTCTACGTGAAATGATTCGAACAGTAAACGGGCGAGAATCCCGCGATGAGAATCGCCCTGGTGGGCTGGGACATCGACGAGGCCCGCGTCGAAGCCCTGGGCGGCGTGGGCGTGGAGGGGCTGGTCGTCTGGACGCGTTGGCATGAGGGGACGGGATTCCGGGAGGATCGGGGGCATTGGTCGATCCGGCGGTGCCCGCACCGGCTGGGAGGAGGGGACGAGGCGGAGTCGTGGGCGTTCCGGGAGGCGGTCCTGGGCCGGCTGGACGAGCCGGAGGGTTTCGAGGGGGATTTCGACGTGGTCCACGCCCTCGACCCGCGTGCCCGGCCGGCGGCCGACGGGCTGGCCGGGCGGAATCCGCGGGCGGCGCGGCTGGCGACGGTGGCGACGACCGACCTGATCCGAGACGCAAACCCCAACGAACCCTGGACCTGGGTCTGCGAACACCCCTGGGTCGCCGACCGCTGGCGGGCGCTCGGCGGGGCGGTCGCGGCGATGATCCCGGATCGGAAGGTGGTCGAGGAGCGTGGGGAGAGGGCGCCGGGCCTCGCGCGGGAGGAAGTGCCGACGCTGGTGGCCTGGGTCCCGCGGGGGGCGTGGTTGGATGTCGAGGGGGTCGTCGCGGCCGTGGCGACGGCGCGGGGCGAGGTCGGGGGCGTGGTGGCGGTGGTGCTGGGGACGGGGCCCGAGGCGATCGCGTTGCGGCGGCGGCTGGCCGGGGCGGGCCTGCTGTCGAGGAGGTCGGGCGCGGGCGAGGATGCGGGCCTCGGGCGCTGGAATGCGGCGATCGCCGCGGCGACGGCCGTCGCGGTGCCGGGCCCGGAGGCGGCCGACGACCCGGCGGCGTGGATCGCCTGGGAGTGGGGGAAGCCGGTCGTCCCCCTGCTCGGCCGCGACCCCGAGACGCTCGCCGAGGCCCTCCGCGACGCGATCAGCCCCCACCCCCGCCGCGACCGCCTGGTCCACGCCGGCGCGGCCCTGGCCCGGGGCCGGCTCGATCCGCGGGCGGTCGCGCTCGGCTGGCTCCGAACTTATCTCGAGGCCGTCTCGCCCGCCGTCGCGGCCACGACCGCCGAGGCCCCCGCGACCTGGCCGGCGCCGGCCAGGTCGCGGCTGGCGTTGGTCCCGCTCGGCCCGCACGAGGCGTACGCCTCGTGGCACGTCCGCCCCGACGACCGCGCGACGGCGCTCGAATGGTTCGGGCCGGATGCGACCCGGGCCGTGCCGGTGATCCGCGTCCACGACATCACCGACCTCCACTTCCACGGCGATAACGCCCATTTCTGCTGGGACGTCGAGCTCGGCCCCGGCGAGTCGCGACGGGTCTTGCACGTCGCGCACCCCGGCCGCTCGCTGGCCGCGGCGCTGGGGTTCCGCTCCGCCCGCGGCCACTTCCACCCGCTCGCCCACGCCGGGCCCGTCCACCTGCCCCGCCCCTGGCCGGCCACCGAGCCGCCGACGTTGCGGCTCGGGGCCTTGCCGAGAAGGTGAGGGGATTGCGGAATGCGGATTGCGGATTGGAAGAACAAGCATCCATTCAATGCGTCCCATCCCTTCAGGGCTGAAGATCCATGCCGCGAGGTTTCCTGTCGCTGGTCGTCGAGATGCACCACCGCCTGCCGGCGCCGGGGAGGGGGCCGGGGGGGGACTGGGCGGTCGCGGCATCGGGGACGTACTGGCCGATCCTGAAGGCGATCGCGACGGCGGCCGATGCGGGGGCGTCGGAGGTCTTGACGCTGGCGGTCAGCCCGGCTTGGCTCGCGCTGGCGGCCGACCCGACGGCGCAGGCGCTGGCCCGCGCCGAGCTCGACCGCCGCGCCGACGGGGGGAGCGACAGCACGGGCCGCTGGCACGAGCTGAGGCGGCTGGTGGTCGATCGCTGGGGGGGCGACCCGATCGCGGCCTTGCGTCGGGCGCACGAGTCGGGGGCCGTCGAGGTGATCCCGACGACGGCCAGTCCCGCGTGGCTGCCGAGCGTCGCGGATTCGCCGGTCGTGGCTCGGGCGCAGGTCGCGCTGGCGGCGGCGGAGGTCGAGGGGGTGCTCGGGATCGCGGGCAAGGCGGGCGGGATCTGGCTGCCGCACCTGTCATACCGGCCGGGGCTGGAGGACGTCATCGCCGAGAGCGGCCCGAGGTACTTCGGCGTCGCGGCCGAGGCGTTCCGACGCGGCACCGTCCGGCCCCCGCGCGACCTCTTCGGCCCGCTGATCACGCCCCCCGGCGCCGCGGCCTTCGGCGTCGACCCCGAGCCGACGCAACTGCTGACCGACCGCGGCCGGCGGTTCGCGCGCGATCCCCGCTACGACGACCCCCGGCAAGCCGCCGAGGCCGTGGCCGACCACGCCCAGCATTTCGTGACCGCCTGGCGCGAGTCGGCCGAGCGGCGGGCGGATCGCTCGGAATCGGCGCCGCCGATCTCGCTGGCCGCGGTCTCGGCGCACGACCTCGGCGGCGACTGGGGGGCCGGCGGCGACTGGCTGGAGCGGACCTTGCTGATCCTGGCCGCGCCCTCGCCCTGGCCGGCGACGACCCCCGGCCGGTTCCTCGACCGCTACCCCGAGGGGCCCGTCGGCCTCCCCGGCGGCGCGGCCGGCGGCCTCGCCGCGGCGCGGCCGCAGGACTCCGACGTCCTGGACCGCTGCCGCGAGGCCGCCGACCTGCTGGCCGACGCCGTCGGCCGCCGCGACCGGCACGGCCCCCTCGGGAATCGGGCCCTGGCGCAGATGGCCCGCGAGCTCCTGGCGTCGCAGGCGCTGGACTGGTCGGGCCCGCCGGGCTCGGCCTCGGAGCTCGACCCGGTCGAGGGCCTCGCCCGCGCCGAGGGGCACCTGGCGCGATTCGCCGAGCTCGCCGGCCTGCTCCTGGCCGGCCGGCTCGACCCGGCCCGCCTGGCCGCACTGGAGGCCGGCCCCCCCTACCTCGCCAGCCTCGACCCCGCCCGCCTCGTCCCCCGCTGAACTCCTCGATTCCTCCCACCCATCTTTCTTTGGCCATTCCCACCGCATCTCCCCCCCATTGCGGCGGCCATGATCGGTTTTAATTACCCAAACTGCCAGCATCAACGACGGAAATCCCTCACACAAAAACCCTTGCAGCCGTTTCCGGCTTGTGCTTAAATATGCCTAGGCCAACCGACGGGGTCGGCCCACGGGTACGAAGAAGCGAGTCACTCCTGCCGCGACGACCAGGCCCGAGACCCCGCGATCGTCCGGACCGGTCGCGTTGCGGTACATCGAATCGAATCGAGTCGAGTCGAAACGGGACGAGTCGAGATTGCACGATCCCACGGCGACGGGCCCGGCCGCGCCTTCGCGGTCAGGGCCGTGCCCCGGAGCCACGAGGTTGCTGACCGGAATCCCTCCCGGGAAGTAGCCTCGTGCCCCCGCGCCGACGGCCGAAGGCCGTCCGCCGGCCGCGGGACGTCCTGTTCCTCCCTCTCCGGCCGAGGCCAACGCCGCCCTCGGCCGGGGAGGGACCCTCTCAAAGAAGTGCGGAGTGCTGAGTAGTGCTGAGGAACGAGTGCGGAGTAGTGCTGAGTGACGAGTGCGGAGTGAGGCTCGGATCGACTCATCTTTTGACTCAGCACTCGTTCCTCAGCACTCCGCACTTCCTGAGAGGCCCTTCCGGCCGGGGGCCGGAGGGCCTAGAATGGATCGATCGGCCCGACCGCGACGGCGGCGGCGGGGCGGTGGGTTGTTCCTTCGCCACGTAAAAAACAAGGAAAGTCCCTTCGTGACCGACATCTATGACGAGATCGCGGCGCTGAAGCGCCGCGAGGACGCGACGATCCTCGCGCATTATTACCAGGACGGCGAGATCCAGGACCTGGCCGACTTCACCGGCGACAGCCTCAAGCTCGCCCGCCAGGCGACGCGGGTCGACTCGAAGACGATCGTGCTCTGCGGGGTCCACTTCATGGCCGAGACGGCCAAGATGCTCAACCCCGGGAAGCGCGTGCTCCTGCCCGACCTCCAGGCCGGTTGCAGCCTCGCCGAGAGCTGCCCGGCGCCGGCCCTGGCGCGTCGGCAAGCGGCCCTGCGGGCCGAGGGCCGGGAGTTCCAGACCGTCACCTACATCAACAGCACCGCCGCGGTGAAGGCGCTGTCGGACTGGATCGTCACCTCGGGCAACGCCGAGGAGGTCATCCGCCGCGTCCCGGAGGGGGTCGAGATCCTCTTCGTCCCCGACCGTCACCTCGGCCAGTACCTCAGCGAGCGGACCGGCCGGCCGATGATCCTCTGGGACGGCGCCTGCATGGTCCACGAGGTCTTCAGCGTCGGCGAGCTCTTCAAGCAGAAGCGCCGGCTGCCGAAGGCGCTGACGATCGCCCACCCCGAGTGCCCGGCCAACATCCGCGAGCAGGCCGACTTCGTCGGCGGCACCGAGGCGATGCTCCGGTTCGTCGACGGGTTCGCCGAGCCGACGGATTTCCTCGTGGCGACCGAGGCGCACATGCTCTGGCAGCTCGAGCACGCCGTCCCCCGGCACCGCTACCGGCCGGTGCCCGGGGTCAGTTGCGCGTGCAACATCTGCCCGCACATGGCCCGCAACACCCTGGAGAAACTCCGCGACTGCCTCGCCACCGGCGGCCCCGAGATCGCCTGGCGGCCCGAGTTCGACCGCGCCCGCGCCGTCGTCGAGCGCAGCCTGCTGAACTGACGCGCGGTGGGTGGCACGCCCTGACAGGGCGTGCCACCCCGATTGCGGGGGGTCGAGCGACACCCGGGATGGTGTCCTAACGTCTTCGCCTTGCAATGATCGGGCCCGGCCGACGAACGCCTTGGTGACGACCGGGTGGACGTCGGCCCTCGCCCGTTCCCGTTGGAGCGGGGGACTTTACCGAGCCCACAGCCGGGGGTACGATACCCGCTCGGCCGCATGTCCGACCCCGCGCAAGGCCCCCTCGCGCCACTTCAAGGAGCTCCAACGGCCATGGCCACCGACCCCAAGAACAACCCGGCGGCGACCGGGCTCCCCACCCCGCACGAGGGCAAGGGGGTCCGCATCTTCACCTACCCGAAGGTCATCTTCCTCTACCCGACCCTGATCGTCAGCCTCATCTGCGGGCTCATCATGATCTCGGTCGGCCGGCGGTCGATGGACCTCCGGCCGGGCGAGACGCAGGCCGATCGCGACGCCCGCATCGTCGAGCGGATCTCCGGGCAGGGTGAGCCCGGGGCGACCAAGGCCCAAGCGAACGCCCAGGCGGATGCGAAGGCCAAACAGGTCGCGGCCGCGAACAAGGGGCGGCTGGTCCGGTTCCTGCACGCCGAGAACATCGCCGGGGCCTTCTTCCTGGTCGTCCTGGGGTTCAACCTGCTCGTGATGTCGCTCGACTTCCCCAGGTTCACCATCTTCGCGATCCTGATCACGGCGGTGGCGGCCGTCTTCTTCCTGCTCTGGCTGAACGTCTACTTCGACTTCGTGCCCGCGCTGGCCAACATGCTCGAGAGCATCTACCTCGTCGCCAACGCCCAGTTCTACTTCATGGTGGCGACGATCTTGCTGGTCGACTACGCGATCATCTACGTGACGCGCTACCTCGACTACTGGGTCATCCTGCCCAACGAGATCCTGCACAACCACGGGCCGTTCAGCGACCTGGAGCGGTTCCCGACGTTCAACCTGCGGTTCGGCAAGGAGATCCCCGACATCCTCGAGTACCTGATGCTCGGCGCCGGCACGCTCGTGCTGCACGTCTCCAACGAGCGTCGCGCGATCGTGCTGGAGAACGTCATCGGGGTCACGCGCAAGGAGGAGGAGCTGAAGCGGATGATGAGCCGGATGGAGGTCCGCGTCACGACCGACCAGGAGGTCGGCGAGGCCTGATCCCCGTAGGGTCCGCTCTTGCGGACCTCTTCAATTCAACAATTGAAGAGGTCCGCAAGAGCGGACCCTACGGGATCATACCGAATCGCGTGGATCACTCCCTCCTCGTAGGGTGGGCACCGCCCACCGATCCCCTGATGC
>DASZMJ010000160.1:0-5756 GCA_035551935.1 Isosphaeraceae bacterium | reverse complement strand
CCGGGGGCTGCTCAAGGCGATCGAGATCGCCGAGGGCCAGCTCGGCGGCCGCCCCGCGAGTCGGCCGTCGTAACGCGAGTCGAACGGGCCGACCGAGAGACTCACGCGGAGGCGCGGAGACGCGGAGGGGGGAGGATCGATGACGAGCGACGAGGTCGCAGGACCGATCGTCGATGCGAATGACGACTCCCCTCCCGTCGTCAACAATTCCTCCTCTCCGCGACCTCCGCCTGCTCCGCGGTGAATCCGCCTTCACTCCGGCCCCTTCCCGAGCTGCGTCTCGGCGATCTCGATGGCCTTGAGCAGGCCGCGGGCCTTGTTGACGGTCTCGTCGTACTCGTCGGCGGGGACGCTGTCGTAGACGACGCCGCCGCCGGCCTGGACGTCGGCGGTCCGGCCGCGGAGCACGAGGGTCCGCAAGGCGATGCAGGTGTCCATGTTGCCGGTGAAGTCGATGTAGCCGACGGCGCCGGCATACGGGCCGCGGCGCTGGGGCTCGACCTCGTCGATGATCTGCATGGCGCGGACCTTCGGGGCGCCGGAGACGGTCCCGGCGGGCAGGCCGGCGCGGAGGGCGTCGAAGGCGGTCATGCCGGGGGCGAGCTTGCCGTTGACGTTCGAGGTGATGTGCATGACGTGCGAATAGCGCTCGACCTTCATCACGTCGGTCAACTGCACCGTCCGGCGGTCGGCGACGCGGCCGACGTCGTTGCGGCCGAGGTCGACGAGCATGATGTGCTCGGCCCGCTCCTTCGGGTCGGCCAGGAGCTCCTCGGCCAGCGCGCGGTCCTCGGCCTCGTCCTTGCCGCGGCGGCGGGTGCCGGCCAGGGGTCGGATGGTCACCGTCCCGTCCTCGACGCGGACGAGGATCTCGGGCGAGCTGCCGATGAGCCGGAAGTCGCCGAAGTTCAGGTCGAAGAGGAAGGGGCTCGGGTTGACGACGCGGAGCACGCGGTAGATGTCGAAGGGGTCGGCGGTCGTCTCGACGCGGAACCGCTGGCTGGGGACGACCTGGAAGATGTCGCCGGCCTTGATGTACTCCTGGCAGCGGCGGACGACCGCCTCGTACTGCTCGCGGGTGAAGTTGGATCGCGGCTGGAGGTGGACGGGCCCCTCGGTGTCGATGTCGGCGAGGGCGAGTTCCGGCCCGGGCGCGGCGAGGCGGTCGACCAGCTCGTCGATCGCGGCGGTGGCCCGGTCGTAGGCGGCGCGGGGGCCGCCGTCGCGGCCGGGCATGGCCTGGGCGACGACGAGGACGGTCTTGCGGATGTGGTCGAAGACGACCATCCGGTCGTAGAAGCCGAAGGCCAGGTCGGGGAGGTTGCGGTCGTCGGGGGGTGCGTCGGGCAGGTGCTCGGTGTAGCGGACCGCGTCGTAGCTCGCGAAGCCGACGGCCCCGCCGGCGAACCGGGGCAGCGCCGGCAGGTGGACGGAGCGGTACTGCTCGACGAGCCGCTGGAGGTCGGTGATCGGGTCGGCGCTCGTGGAGGTCGCGACGCGGCCGTCGGCGTCGACGAGGCGGACCTCGCGGCCGCGGGCCTCGAAGCGGAGGAAGGGCTCGGTGCCGAGGAAGCTGAAGCGGCCGACCTTCTCGCCGCCGATGACGCTCTCGAAGAGGAACGAGGGGCCGCCGCGGTCGAGCTTGCGGGCGGCCGAGACCGGCGTCAAGGCGTCGCCGGTGAGCTGGCGATAGACCGGCACGCACGGGCCTTGCGCCGCCAGGCGGGCGAAGTCGTCGAAGCCGGGGCGATGGTGCTGGGACATGGCCGGGGTCGCTCGGCGGCGCGGTGGATCGGGCGTCCTGGGCCGATCTTAGCAGGGCGCCCGCGCCCCGGGCAAGCGTGGCCGCGCGGCGGTCGGGGCCGTGGGCCTTGGCCTCAAATCGTGGCGATTTGGGGCTTTGCGCGGCGCCGGGCGGCCCACCGGCGGGTCCGCGGCCGGGGCCCCGGTTGCTTGACAGGCCCCCCCGTGGTCTTACAATAACGATGGAAGGGGCCGGGGCCCGCGATCCCCGCACGAGCCCGACGGGCTTGCGCCCCCGCTCGCCCGGCGGCCGGGGGGCTTCGCGGGCGGTCGGGTGCGGTAGCCGTCGCGCCGGAGGGAGGTCGGGATGAGGTGCCAGCGGTGTACGAAGGCGGCGACGTACCACATCACCGACCTCGACCCCAAGACGCCGGGCAAGTACCACGAGTTCCACCTCTGCGACGAGCACGCGCGGCAGCACCTGACGCCCCCCGAGGAGGCGCCCGAGGGGCTCGCCGCCGGCGAGCTGGCCAAGGCGCTCATCGACAAGAAAGGGGCCGGCGGCCGCGAGGCGTCCTCGGCGGCCGACCGCCAGGTCTGCCCGCTCTGCCAGCTCAGCTTCCTCGAGTTCCGCAACTCGGGCCGGCTGGGCTGCCCGAACGACTACGAGGTCTTCCGCGACGAGCTGATGCCGCTGCTGGAGAACATCCACGACGCGACCCGGCATTCGGGCAAGGTGCCCCGGCGGGCGCCCCGGAGCAGCCAGCAGCAGACGAAGCTCATCCAGCTCCGCAACGACCTGAAGCGGGCCGTCGCCGCCGAGGACTACGAGACCGCGGCGCGGGTGCGGGACCAGATCCGGGTCCTCGAGCAGGAGCAGGCGCGATGACCGCAACCTCCCCCCCGGCCGCGCCCGACGAGGCGCGCCGGCCATGACCTGCCAGCACTGCCAGGACGAGGCCTCGGTCCACCTGACCGAGGTCATCCAGGGGCGGCGACGCGAGCTCCACCTCTGCGCCCCCTGCGCCCGCAAGGCCGGCCTGGTGGCCTCCGCGCCGCCGCCGCCGGCCCTGCTCGACGCGGTCGTGCAGCAACTGATCGTGGCCCACGTCGGCGAGCTCGTCGGCGAGCTGGCCGAGACGAGCTGCCCGGACTGCGGCCTGAAGTTCATGGAATTCCGGGGCGCCGGCCGGCTCGGCTGCCCGAACGATTACGAGGCGTTCGAGGCCGGGCTCCTGCCGCTGTTGCGGCGGGCGCACGGGGCGACGCGGCACGTCGGCAAGGCCCCGGCGCGGCGGCCGGCCGGCCACGGCCGGCTCCGGCTCCGGGCCCGGCTCCGCGCCGCCGTCGAGTGCGAGGACTACGAGGAGGCCGCCCGCCTGCGCGACCTGCTCCGCCAGAAGGACGCCGACGCATGACCCTGGACGACCTGACGAGGACCTCCGGCGAGTGGCTCCGGGGCACCGGCCCCGAGAGCGACATCGTCATGTGCAGCCGGATCCGACTGGCGCGCAACCTCGCCGACTTCCCGTTCATCAACAAGGCCAGCCGCGCCGAGCGCGCCGAGATCGAGGCCGACGCCAGGGCCGCCTTCGCCGCCCCGGCCCTGGAGCTGTCGTACTTCGACGTCAATGCCCTGCCCGAGCTCGACCGCCAGTTCCTCGTCGAGCGCCAGCTCATCTCCTTCGAGCTGGCCAAGTCCAACGGCCCCCGCGGCGTCGCCGTCGGCCCGCTCGAGAACGTCGCCATCATGGTCAACGAGGAGGACCACCTCCGCATCCAGGTCATGCTCTCCGGGCTCTCCCTGGCCGACGTCTGGGAGCGGATCAACCGCCTCGACGACCAGATCGAGGAGCACCTGACCTATGCCTTCAACCCCAGGCTCGGCTACCTGACGGCCTGCCCGACCAACGTCGGCACCGGCATCCGCGTCGGCGTCATGCTCCACCTGCCGGCCCTGGTCCAGACCAAGCAGATCGAGAAGGTCTTCCGCGCCCTGCACAAGATCAACCTGGCCGTCCGCGGCCTCTACGGCGAGGGCTCGCAGGCCTTCGGCGACTTCTACCAGATCTCCAACCAGCAGACCCTCGGCAAGAGCGAGCCGGAGCTGATCCGCAACCTCTCCGACGTCGTCCCCCAGATCATTACCTACGAGCGCCAGGCCCGCGACGAGCTGGTCAAGCAGCGTCGGCAGCACCTCCACGACCAGGTCAGCCGCGCCTACGGCGTCCTGAAGACCGCGCACACGATCTCCAGCGAGGAGACGATGCACCTGCTGTCGCTGGTACGGATGGGGGTCAACCTCGGCCTGATCGACGACCTGGACATCCCGACGGTCAACGAGCTGTTCATCCACACCCAGCCCGCCCACCTCCAGAAACTCCGCGGCGCCCCGCTGGAGGTCGACGAGCGCAACGTCGCCCGCGCCACTTACCTCCGTTCCCGCCTTTCCCAGGGCCGCCACGCCGGCCCCGATTGACCAGGATGCGCCGTCCACCGTTGTCTTCGGGCAACTGCCCTTTGTCTTTCCGCGACTCTTTCCTATCATTTCGGGCGCCGGGTCCGGTCGGCCCCGGCTTCCGGTAGGACGGGCGTCGCCGATGTTGCCAGGATTCCAGCTCGATCCGTACGTCGTCCTCGGGATCGCCCCGGGCGCCTCGGCGCGCGAGGTGCGCGAGGCGTTCCTGGCCAAGTCGAAGAAACACCACCCGGACCGGGGCGGCGACGAGTGGGCCTTCCGGATCGTGGTGAAGGCCTACGAGCTGCTCGGCGGCGGGGCCGCGGAGCCGGCGGCGACGGCCCCGTCGCGGTCCAATCCCGGCGAGTCGGAGCAGGTCCGGCCGGGCGTCCGCGACCGCCTGGGCGACCCGAGCCGGGTCGTGGCCGTCGAGCTGGTCCGGGTCCGCCCCGAGGTCGGCGACGTGCTCAACCTCGTCGGCGCCGACCGCCAGGACCCGGAGCGGGCCCTCGGCGGCTCGCTCCACCTGACCTGGCCCGACCCGACCGAGGCCGCCGCCCTGGCCGCCGACCCGGCCCGCGCCGCGGCCACGCACCAGATCATTGTCCGCGTCTTCGACGCCCTCCGCGCCCAGACGCCCGTCGTCTCGGCCCGCTCCGAGACCGACGACGCGACCGGCCGGATCGATTGCTGGCTGAGCTACCCGACCGGCAGCCACGCCTGGCGCGCCTTCAAGGTCCTGCACGCCGCCCTGAAGGCCCGCGGCCTCGGCGTCCGCCAGTGGACCCGCGACCTGATCGTCCCCCGCTCGGCCTGACCCGGCGGCCTGTTCCCCGCCCGGGGCGATCGGCTATAATGCGCCCCTCGGACCGCCCGAGGCACGGGCGGTGCTCACCGGAATCCACGCAGAAAGGTGCTGTGGGCGATGCCGTTCCGTCCCCGGAAGAAGTCGACCCGCCAGTCGAAGTTCGCCCGCTGCAAGCGCTGCGGCGGCCGGATCCGCAAGCATATCGCGCGCTGCAAGAAGTGCAGCGAAGCGACCAAGTCCTGACCGTCGCGAACCGCCCGGATGCCGGCCGGATATCCCTACGCCCCTACAGCTTAGCGACGATCCCCTCGGCGACAAGGGGGCCTTGGCGTCCTCGGCAACCCCGGTGCCGGACGCCACGGACCGGTGTCGCCGAGGACGGACAACCCCTGCCACCCGCCGAATGAAGCTCCAAGCGCACAGCCGGAATGAGGAATCCGGCGTCGAGCGTCTTGACATCCCATCTCCACGCCCGCTATTCTCCCATGCGGGGCACTCTCGCCCCGAATTCCCCGACATCCCGCCCTCGGGCAACGGCGCCCGGCGGAGATCGGGGACGAGTCCCGCGATGACGCGGGTGAAGGGAGCCGAGGCGATGGCCACGTCGGAGCGGAAGGTCGCGGCCAACAGGCAGAACGGCATGCTGGGCAAGGGGCCGAAGACGCCGGGGGGGAAGGCGAACTCGCGCGGGAATGCGTTGAAGCACGGCCTGACCGGCGCGGGGGTCGTCCGGCCGGCGGAGGAGGA
>DASZMJ010000159.1:0-57757 GCA_035551935.1 Isosphaeraceae bacterium | reverse complement strand
CCGCGAACGAGTTCGAGGTCCAGGAAAGGGGTCGTCCCGTGGCTCGCATCGTGTTCGGGGTCGCCGTGGCGGCCTGCGTCGTGGTCCTGCCGATCGCGGGCGCGGTGGCCGGGTTCCCCGCGATCCAGGTCCTCTTCGGCGTGATCGCGTCGCTGGCGATCGTGCTGGCGCTCGGCACGGTCCTGGCGCGGAACCTCGTCCACGCGGCGCTCTTCCTCGTCGGCTTCTTCTTCCTGGTCGCCTGCCAGTTCGTGCTGCTCGAGGCCGAGTTCATGGCCGCGATGCAGGTGCTCGTCTACATCGGCGCGGTGGCGATCCTGCTGATGTTCGGGATCATGCTGACGCGGAACATCCAGGGGGACGAGACGACCGGAGGCCACTGGTCGCGGAGCATCCCGGCGGCGATCGCGGGCCTGGCGTTGCTGGCGGTCCTCGTCATCGGCATCGCGCGGGAGTCGGGCCGGCCGGTCACGAGGATGGGCGTCATGGTGCCCGAGCGGCCGCTGTCGCGACCCTGGGGGGTGACGACCGAGCGGCCGTCGATCGACGAGAAGCGGCTGGCGAACCTGCGGCACGAGGCGGCACTCGAGTCCGATGCCGCCGCGAAGCGCGCCAACCCGAATCACCCGGTCGAGCCGGGCCGGGCCCAGATCGATTACGAGCACGCGCTGGCGCGCTCCAGGGCGATCAACAACATGGGCCGGTGGATCGGCAACGACCTGGTCAACCGCTTCGCCGTCCCGTTCGAGGTCGCCGGGCTCCTGCTGACGGCCGCCTTGATCGGCGCGGTCGCGCTGGCGCAAGGGGAGCCCGACGAGGACCGACCCTCGGGCGCGGCGGGCCGCCGCGCCGACCGGGCCGGGGCCGACGGCAGCCCGCCGGCCGGACCGACCACCGACACCCTCCCGACCGCGAGCACCACGCGATGACCGCCGACATCCCGCTGAGCTGGTTTCTCTACTTCGCCGCCGCGTCGTTCGCCGTCGGCCTCTTCGGCGTCCTCGTGCGTCGCAACGCGATCGCCGTCCTGATGGCGATCGAGATCATGCTCAACGCGGCGAACATCAACCTGATCGCCTTCTGGCGGTACTCCGACCGCCTGCCGTACGACGAGGGGCCGCTGACCGGCGTGATGATGGCGCTGTTCGTCATCACGATCGCCGCCAGCGAGGTCGCCGTCGGCATCGGCCTGATCCTGCTCTGCTACCGACGCTGGCGGGCCGCCGACGTCGACCGCTACGACAGCCTCTCCGGCTGAACCGAGACGGGCCGGGGCCTCGCCAACGAAGGGCACGCGCCGATGCAAACGACGCTGTACACCCACGACTTCGCCTACATCGCCCCCGAGATCGTCCTGGCCGCCTGGGGCCTGGTCGTGCTCGTGGTCGACTTCGGCTTCCTCCGCGGCCGGAGCGGGCCCGAGCGCCGGCAGACCCTGGGGTTCCTCACGCTGGCCGGGGTCGTCATCGCGCTGATGGCGCTGCAGCTCCCCGCCAACCTCGGGCCGACCGACAACACGGCCGAGCCGACGCTCTTCTTCGGATCGATCATCGGCGGTCGGTTCGCCGACGGGCTCAACCTGATGCTGCTCGTGCTGCTGGCCCTGGTCGTCGGGATGTCAATGGCCTGGGAGTTCACCGAGCACTGGGGCGAATACTTCGCACTCCTGCTCTGGTCGGCCGTCGGCATGATGCTCCTGGTCGCGGCCGAGGAGTTGCTGCTCCTGTTCCTGGCGCTCGAGATGATGACCATCTGCCTCTACCTGATGGCCGCCTTCGAGAAGGACAAGCGGCGGTCGGCCGAGGGGGGGCTGAAGTATTTCGTGTACGGGTCGGTGTCCTCGGCCTTGTTCCTGTTCGGCCTGAGCCTGATCTACGGCATCACGGGGACGACGCGATTCGACGCGATCTTGCGGGCGCTGGAGCCGGCGCGGGTCGCCGCGCCCGCCGGGCCGGTCGGCCTGGCCGGCGACGTGGCCGGGGCGACGGCGGTGATCCTCGTGCTCGTCGGCCTCGGCTTCAAGATCTCCGCCGTGCCGTTCCACCAGTGGGCGCCCGACGCCTACGAGGGGGCCCCCGCCCCGGTCACGGCCTGGGTGGCCACCGGCTCGAAGATCGCCAGTTTCGTCGCGCTGATGAAGATCCTGCTCCACGCCCTGGGCTACTGGTCGAACCGCAACGGTGCGCCCCTGAGCCCCGGCTGGCTCGGTTTGGTCGCGGTGATCGCGGCGGCGACCATGATCTACGGCAACTTCGCGGCCCTGGCCCAGCGCAACTTCAAGCGGATGCTCGCGTATTCCTCGATCGCCCATGCCGGCTACATACTCGTCGGCGTGCTCGCCACGGCGGTGGTGCCCCCGGAGCAGAAGGCGGACGCGGCGGCGGCGGTGGTCTACTACCTCGTCGTCTACGGCTTCACGACCGTCGGTGCCTTCGCCGTCGCCGCCTGGCTGGCCCGCGACAAGGGGCGCGACGAGATCGACGACCTCAACGGCCTCGGCGCCGAGCACCCGTGGCTCTCGGTCGCCATCGCCCTGCTGATGCTCTCGCTGATCGGCGTGCCCCCCCTGGCGGGCTTCTTCGCCAAGTTCTCGATCTTCGCCCAGGCGCTGAACAGCCCCGAGACGGCCGAGGCGGACGGCTATCGGTCGATGCGGCTGCCGTTGATCTGGCTGGTCTTCATCGGCCTGTTCACGAGCGTCGTCTCGGCCTTCTACTACGTGCGCGTGCTCAAGGCGATGTTCCTCCGGGCCCCGGCCAAGCCGCTGGCCGGCCCCGCGCGGCCGACGATCTGGCTGCCGATCGGCGTGGCGACCCTGGTGATCGTCGGCTTCGGCGTCTCCGCCGGCCGGCTGCTGAACTACGGGCAGAACATCGCGAGCTCCCGCGCGTTCTCGCTCGACCAATTCGGCTACCCGGGCGGTCGACCCTCGACCGAGCCGATGTCGGAGGAGCTGTACAAACAGATGACCAAGCCCCCGGCCGGCGGCGGCCGGGGCGGATCGGCGCCGGCACGGCAGGGCTCGCCCGCGTCCTGACGGGTCCGGCGACGGCCGACCGGCGCCCTTGTCCTCGAACTTGACCCCGCGGAGGCGGCGCGACCGCGATGGCGATCACCAACACCTGGGACAAGTGCCTCGACAGCCCGTACCTCTTCGAGGACAAGGAAGCCGCCGCGCGCATCCCGGCGCTGCTGGCCAAGGCCGGCGACCGGCTCGAGGCCGCCAACAACATCGTCTCCGGCGGCCAGGGGGACCCGGCCGACGCGAGCTTCCTGGCCTACGAGGCGATGTTCTGCTGCGTCCGGGCCCTCGTCTATGCCCGGGGCTACCGCGAGGCTGGCCTGCGCTGCCTGTTGCTGGCCTGCGAGCGGCTCTACGTCCGCGAAGGGCTGCTCGACCCCGCCTTGCTCGTCTCGTTCCAGCACGCGCAGGGGTTGAAGCTGCCGGTCGCCGAGGTCCTCGCCGCCGCCTCGGCCCTGGTCAAGCGGACGCTCGAGCTCCGCGGCCAGATGGCCACCGCCGCCGCGTCCTGACGCCCCGAGCCCGGCCGGAAAATCGGCGATCCGGGCGCGGATTGGGGTTTGACAGGGGCAAGGTGGCTGGTTACCCTGAGTCTGGTTCATTCGGTCCGCATCCCGGGCGGTGCGGGCCGGGTCAGCCGGTTGGGATCATGGAAGGTGGTCCCGGAGCCCGCGGCAGTTCCCCCTTTCTGAACCGCGGTCGGCTCCGCCTCCTGCCCCGGACGATCGATCCGGGGACGACTCCCGATCCAAACGTTGGCAACGTGATCATCGGACGGTCCACACTTCTCGCCGACGACTTTGGGGGTTTGGCATGGCTCCTCTGCCCGACACCAGGATGGACCCGCGACGACCCGCGCGCGGCAAGCCCAGGGAGGAACTCGCCGAGCGCCTGCACGGCCACATCGAGCGGCGGGCCTGCGGCCTGATCCGCGACCTGCGGGTCGAATGCTCGGACGACCTGATCATCCTCCGGGGACGATCACGGACGTATCACGCCAAGCAACTCGCCCAGCAGGCCGTGCTCGACCTGATCGACGGTCGGCCCGAGCTCGCCAACCAGATTGTCGTCTGTTGACGGTCGGCGGACCGACGCCTCCGGCGGGACCCGTCCCGCCGCGACAGCCGCTCCGCGCGCCGACGCCCGAGGGCCGGGGGATTCGATGAAGGAACACCCCGCCCCGGCCTTCGACGTCGACGAGCTGAGGCGGCTCCTCGTCGGCCTGGACCGGGGACTGGGCCGACCGCTCGTCGACCTCAGGGATCGGCTCGATCGGCTCGACCGGGAGGGCGGCCCGGGGATCTCGGCCGAACAGCGGGCTTACGTGCGTTCGAGCCTCGCCCTCAGCGACGGCCTGCGCGACCTGACCGGGGCCTTCTTCGAGTTCGCCGTCCTGACCCGCGCACCCTCTCCCCCGGCGCTCGAATCGATCCGGCTCGACGACCTCGTCGCCGACCTCGACCGCCGGTTCGCGGCGACCGCCGAGGAACGGGAGCTGGATTGGGACTGCCGGCGGGCGGGGGCCGACGCCCTCGTCGCGACCCAGACCGCGCTCTGCCGGCGGGCGATCGGCCAGCTCGTGGCCAATGCGCTCCGGTTCACGCCCTCGGGCGGCCGGGTCGGCGTCGTGGTCGAGCGGTCGGGGCCCGATTGGTCCGTGACCGTGACCGACGACGGTCCCGGCATCCCCGCCCACGCCCGATCGAAGGTCTTCGAGCCCTTCTATCGCCTCGCGCGCGACGAGCGGGCCGGGACCGCCGGCGACGGCATGGGCCTGGCCCTCTGCAAGGCCCAGGTCGATCGGCTCGGCGGCGCGATCGTGCTGGAACCCGCCGAGGCGACCGGGACGCGGGCCCGCGTCACGTTCCCCGTCGCCGGCCCGCGAGCTTGAACCCGGCCCGGCCGTCTCAGCGCGGGGGCGCGGGGGACTGGGTCTGGCGGTTGCCGGGCTCGACGCAGAGGCGGACGACGGTCCCCTCGCCGGGCTGGCTGCGGACGGCGAGCGTCCCGTGATGGCGGCGCCAAATGCCGTTGGCGATGCTCAGGCCGACGCCGAAATGGCCGCCCTTGGTGCTGAAGAACGGCTCGACGGCCCGCGTCAGGGCCTCGGACGACATGCCGGCGCCGGAGTCTCGGACCTCGAGGGCGACCCAGCCGCGGGCGTCCATGCCGGTCGACAGGGTGATCGTGCCGCCGGAGCGCGACAGGGCCTCCAGGGCGTTGGTGATCAGGTGGCCGAGCATCGCCCGCAACTGCGCCTCGTCCCCTTTGATCGGCGGGACCGGCCGCGCGTCGACCTGCCAGACGACCTCGGCGCGGCCGAGCCGGGCCGACTCCTCGGCGGCGATGTCGGTGATCAGGCGGTCGAGGGCCACCAGGCTGGGACCGGCGGTGGTGATCGGCCGGGTGTAGTCGATCAGCCGCCGCGCCACCGTGGACGCCTCGACGGCCGTCTTGACGATCGTGTCGGCGACGGCCGCCGGGTCGATCGGCTCCTTGGCCTGGGCCGCGAGCCGGAGGATCTCGGCGTTCGAGACGATGGCGCTGAAGGCATTGATGACGTGGTGGCCGATCCCGGCGGCGAGATGTCCGAGGTTCGTCAGCCGTTCGGCCGACTCGTTCGAGGCGTCTCGGGTCATGATACGAGACTCGGCGGGCGGAGGGGCGTCCGGTCGTTCCGGGCCTTATGGTACACGAGGGCGCGCCCGGATTGGAAGTCGGCCCTCATTTATCGGACCAGCCGGGCCTCGACCCAGTCGGCGAGGTCGCGGACGTCGCCCCGGTCGCCGAACTCGGTGACGAGGAAGAGGACCTTCGCCCCGGCGACGTCGACGTCCACCGGCCGGGGAGTCGCGCGGGCCGACATCGGCGGCGAGGCGAACCGCTCGCGGCTGTCGACCAGGACGCGGAAGACGGCGTTGCCGAGCGGACCGGCGCGGTCGTCGAGGCCGACTAGGGCCTGGAACCGGCGGTCGCCGGGCGCGAGCTTGTAGGCGAGGATCGTCTTGCTCGTCGTCCCGACGCCGTGGTCGAACGGCTCGCCGCCGAGCCGGAACGGATGGCCGTCGACCGTCAAATCGCGGCGGTACGGCCGCACCGGGCCGATGTAGCCGGTGTAACGCTCGGCGTCGGCCTCGCGATCCGACAGGTACGCCACCGAGCCCGTCCGGGCATGCACCCGCGCCAGCCGCTCGACGCCGAGGCGGATCGGCAGGCCGAATCGGGCCTTGGCGAACACCACCCCCTGCTCCACCCGGGCCTCCGAGACGCCAAGCCGCGTGCCGTCGTCGAGGGTCAGCTCCAGCCAATCCCCCTTGGGCATCGGGTAAGCGACCAGCTTCGGATCAAAACCGACGGCGAGGACCCCCGAGCGATTGACCTCGAGCTTACCCGCCTCGGGCTGGAATTGGATCGTCTGCGGCCCGATGCCGAGGAAGCCGCCGTCCATCCGGTCGCCGTTGGCGAGCCAGAGGACCTCGGCCTTGCGCGGCTCGCGTCGGGCGCGGCCGATCAGCTCCTCGGCGGCGTCGGCCTCGCCCGGCGGGTTCAGGACCAGGCCCAGCGGCGCCTCGAGCGGCAACTTCAGGTCGCCGAGCCCCTCGGCCTTCACGTCGAGCGTCGTCTCGGTCGTCGTGCCGATCGAGCCGACGTGCAGGCGGTCGCCGTCGGGGAAGAGGACGAGCTGTCCCTCGGCCGTCCCCTGCGGGGGATCGCCGTTGCGGGAGAGCTTGACGACGTCCTTGAGCGGCCAGGAGTGCTCGGCCCCTTCCTCGTCGACGAGCGTGACCTTCCCCTCCGGCCCGCCGAGCTGCCGGAGCCGGCCGGCGGCCGTCTTCGCGTCGGTGAGCGTCGCCGTGAAGACCGGCCCGGCCACCGCGGGGGGCGCGGGCTTCGGGTCGTCGGCCCCGACCGCCACGAGCGCCAGGGCGAGGACGCCGATCCTCGGGTGGCACGCCCTGAGTCCGCGAAGGGCGTGGGACCCGGCCTCGACCACGCCCTTCGCGGACTCAGGGCGTGCCACCCGGAGAGGGTCTTGATTCGGAGAGTCGTCCCTATCGACCATGAATAAAGCTCATCGCTGGAAGATCGGCAGGCAGTTGTTCGGCATCTGGAGGATGATGAGGGCCATGGCGGTGCCGTACTCGTTGCCGAAGCCGTCGGGCCAGAAGCCCTGCCCGGACTGGCGTTGAAGCAGCTCGTCGCGGATGGCGGGATACCACTGCGACCAGTCGTCGCCGCCGCGGATCCACATGGCCTGCGCGGCGTAGTAGTGGCCGTAGAAGTAGTGGGGGTCGCGGGAGCCGAACTGCTTGGCGGGCAGGTGGCTCTTGAGGTACCTGATCCCCTTGGTGATCTCGTTCGAGTCGTACTCGCCGGCGCTGTAGAGCGCGACGACGCCCGCGGCCGAGCGGGGGAAGCCGCTGCCGCCGCCTTGCATGAGCATGTAGCGGAAGCCACCGTCGCCGTTCTGCGACTGCTTCACGTACTTGATGCAGTTCTGGACCGTCTCCTTGGGGACGAAGATGCCGGCGTTGCGGGCGGCGCGGAGGGCGTTGATCTGGCAGATCGTCACCGAGAGGTCGGCGTCGGCGCGGACGGGCTGATACCGCCAGCCGCCCTCGCGGTTCTGGGTGTCGATGATCAGCCGGACGGCCTTCTCGAGCTTCTCGCGGATCTCGGCGCGGCGGGTCATGCCGTAGGCCTCGGCGAGGAAGAGGCAGCCGAAGCCGTGGCCGTACATCGGGCTGTTCGCGCCGGCGCCGCCCTCGCAGATGAAGCCGGAGGAGGCGGTGTTGTCCATGACGTAGAGCAGCGCCTTGTCGATGTTCGCCCCGTACGGTCCGCGCCCGGGCGAGGAGCCCGAGGCCATCATCGCCAGGCCCGAGAGGCTGGTCACGGCGACGTGATAGCCGCTGTTGCCGAACGAGCCGTCGGCGTTCTGTTGCTTGGCCAGCCAGACCAGGCCGCGGTCGACGGCCCGCTCGGTCGCGGGCGTGACCATCTCGGCCGTCCCCTCGGGGACGTCGCCGTGCCGGGCCTCGACGAACTGGCCGGGCTCGGGGGCCTTCTCCTTGCCCTTGCCCCCGCCCCCCTTCTGCGCCGGCGCGGCCGTCGGGACGGCCATTGCCAGCGCCAAGCCGATCGCCAGGGTCGCGCGTCGCATCGGTCACTGCTCCTTCTTGAGGGCCTTCTTCGCGACCGCGTCGTAATACCGCCGGACCATCTCGAACTTCTCGGGCAGGGGCTCCTCCTTGAAGACGTTGTTCATCTCCTCGCGCAACATCTCCGGGAGCTGGCCCCAGATGTTCTTGTCCGTGAGGACCGGCCCCTTCGGCTTCTGCTTGGGCGGCTTGGGGCGGATCGTCTGGTTGTCGCCCCGGCCGGGGTTGTTGCCGGGGTTGCTGTTGTTCTGGCCGGGGGAGTTGCCCCGGGCGACGCGCTGGGTGCGGGACTGCGAGGTCATGCGCTGCTGTCGGAGGCGTTCGAGGTACTTGTCGAGCTCGGAGACGATCTGCTGTTGCTCCTCGCGGGTCTTCTCGCCGGTGTCGGGCTGGCCGAGCCGCTTCTCGACGTCGCGCATCTTCTTGATGACCTCGTCGAGCGGCCCCTGCCGCTGGCCGCCGCCGCCCTGCTGCTGGGGCGGCTTCTTCTTGATCTTGCCCTGGAGGCGTTCCAGCTCCTCGTCGATCGGCTTGTCCTCGGGCTTCGGCTGCGCGGTGTCGGCCTTGGGCTTCGGCCCCTCGGGCTGCGACGCCGGCCCCTCGGTCGCCGGCGCGTCCTTGCCGCCGCCGAGCCCCTTGAGGATGTCGTCGACATCCTCATCCTTCGAATCGACCTTCCCCTCCTCCGTCTTCGGGGCGTCCTTCTTCGATTCGGCCTTCTTGTCGCCGTCCTTCTTCGCGTCGTCCTTCTTCGGCTCGGCCTTCTTGTCGTCGTCCTTCTTGTCGGCCTTCTTGCCCTCGATCTTGTCGAGGATCTTCTCGAGGTCGTCGGGTTTGGGGTCGTCGCGGCCGAAGGCCGACGGGGCCCAGCCGAGGGCGGCGACCAGCAGCGCGAGGCTCGTGAGTCGCGTGGCGAACATGGTCAGTCCTCCTGTCCGTCGGGACGCTTCGGCTGGGTGATGTCGCGGGCGAGGTCGGCGATCGCCCCCTGCTCGTCCTGGAGCCGCTCGACCTCGGCCTTCTGCGCGTCGTTGAGGGCCTTCTTGCGGGACTTGATCTCGTCGAGCTCCTGGGTCCGGATGTTGACCTCTTCCTGGAGCGCCTTGAGCATCTTGATCTGCGCGGAGGTCGGGATGCGGTCACCGTTGCCTTGCTGCCCGCCGCCCGGCGGGTTCCCGCCGCCCGGCGGCGACTGCTGGGCCCCCTTGGGCTTGAGGGGTTGGAGGGCGGCGATGAGCTGGTTGAAGCGGCGGCTGGCCGACTTCTCGGCGCGCTGGGTGTCGGAGTCGGTGGCGAGCCCCTTGAGGCGTTCCGAGGCGACGTCCATGCTCTCGGTCGCCTTCTTGAGCGTCAGCGCGAAGACCGGGGCCCCTTCGAGCCGCTCGACGAGCTCGGCGGTCTCGTCCTTGATCGCGTCCTGGACCCGGCTGAGGCCGCGGACCGACGCGCGCTGGGCGGGCGTGAGCTTGTCGTCGCGCTCGGCGCGGGCCTTGTCGTAGGAGACCGTCTCCTCGACGACCTTGTCCTGGCGGTCGCGGAGCTGGACGAGGACGTCCTCCATCCTCGACAGCCGCTCCAGGGCGAGCTGCTCCTCGGCCTCCTTGCGGGCCTGCTGGGCCTCGTTCTCGGCCTCCTCGAGGCCCTTCAGGGCGTCGTCCTCGTCCTCCTCGGCCTGCTGGTTGTCGCCGTTGTCGAGGTCTTGCTGCGCCTGGCCCATCCTGGACGCGGCCCGCGAGCCGGCCCGGGCGGCGGAGGCGGCGTTGAGCTTCTCCAGCCGCTTGAGCTGGCGTTCCAGCTCCTGGCGGATCTGTTGCTGCTCGCGCGCCAGCTTCTCGAGCTGGGCCTTGCGCTGGGCGGCGTCCTGGATGTTCTTGGCGTCGCGGGTGTTCTTGAGGTTCTGGGCCTGCCGCTGGTGGAGCTTCTGGAGGTCGGCCTCGGCCTTCTTCAGCTCACGGACGAGCCGGGCGAGCTCGTTCTCGCGGCGGTTCTTGAGCGACTCGACCAGATCCTTGAGCTCCTTGCGCGCCTGCTCCTGGCCGGCGCGGGCGGAGCCCATCTGATTCTTGGCGAGCTGCTCGGCGGCCTCGCCCATGCGGCCGGCGGTCCCTTGCTGGCGGGCCTGGGCCGCGGCCTCGCGCAATGCCGAGGCGGCGAGCGGGTCGGCCTCGTCGGTGCGCTTCGCGGTGTCGTCCATCTTGTCGAGGAGGTTCTGGAGCCCCTTGCCAACCTCGCCCTGGCGGGCGCCCATGTTCTCGAGGTTGGCCCGCTGGGTCGGGCTGAGCGCCTCGGGCGCCTTGCCGGCCATGTCGGGCTGCTTGGCGGCCTCGGCCGACTGCTTCAGGGCCTCGTCCTGTTGGCGGAGGAGGTTCTCGGCGTCGCGGACCATCTCGCGCATCGTGTTGAATTCGCCGAGCCCGTCGAGCATCTTCTGGAGCTCATCGACGGTCGCCTGCTGGTGCTTCTCGGCCTGCGCCAGCTCCTTCTTGGCCTGCTCGGCCGCCGGGCTCGCCTTGCCCGACTGGGACTGCTTGCCCTGCTGTCCCTGTTGACCTTGCTGGCCTTCCTGTCCTTGCTGGCCCTCTTGTCCTCGCTGGCCGTCTTGCCCCTGCTCGCCTTGCTGACCCTGCTGTCCCTTCTGCCCTGCTTGGGCTTGCTGTCCCTGCTTCCCTCGCTGACCCTTCTGTCCTTCTTGTCCCTTCTGTCCTTCCTGTCCTTCCTGTCCTTTGCCCTGATCGTCCTGCCCCTTGCCGGCATCGGCGCCCTGGGCGTTCTGGCCCGGATTCTGTTCGCCGGCCTTGTCCTGGGCCTGATCGCCGCCCTGGTTGCCCTTCGGGTCACCGGCGTCGTCGAGGGCCTTGGCGGCGCGGCTGATGCCTTGCTCGGAGGGGGCGAGGTGCTGTTCGCGGATGCGCTCGACGCCGGCCTTCATGCCCTGCATCTGCTTCTCGGCGTCGGGGTTCTCGACCTTGAAGTTCTTGAGGTCGTCGAGGAACTGCTGGATCTTGCGGTCGAGGCCGTCGGCGCGGTTGGTGATCCGGCCCTCGACCTGGCGCTGGACCATCGCGGCGGTCTTGAGCCCCTCGCGGCCGGCCTTGTCGAGGTCGCCGGCGCGTTCGAGCATGCGGCGATCTTCCTTGACGGGTGTCAGGGCCGACTTCTGCATCGCCTGGACGCGCTCGATCTCGTCGCGGATCGCCTGGCGCTGCTGGTTGAGGAGCTGGTCGCGCTGCTCGGGCGAGACGATCCGGAGCCGGAGCTCGCGGCTCTTGCCGCGGTTGGGTCCCTTGGGGGGGCGGAAGTCGGGGAGGTCGCGATAGTCGAGCGCGTCGGCGTAGAAGGTGATGACGGCGCCGGGGTTGAGCTTGAGTTCCTCGACGTGCCAGAGGTACGTCACCTCGTGCTGCTTGACGCCCGGCTCGCCCGGCTTGGTCTCGGCCGCCCAGAGCCCCTTGACCTGCTCGCGGGTCGGCTCCGAGGAGCCGGCGTCGGCGACGCGGTAGAGCAGTCGGGCGGAGTGGAGGCCGTAGTCGTCCTCGAGGGTAATCTTGACCGGCACGTCGGCGTTGGCCGGGACGTCGCGGTCGCCGATCGGGTCCTCGATCGCGACCCGCGGGGCCTCGTCTTTCAGCGTGTGGACCTCGTAGCGCGTGACCTCCTGGTTCTTGAAGCCGTCGCGGTCGCGGAGCGCGAACCAGAAGGGGAGCGATTCGACCATCGTGAACCGCGTGGACAGGTGGGCGCCGTCGATCGCGACGGCCTCCCGGGCCGGGGTCTCGCCGCGGTACATGACGGCCTGGGCGATCGGCTTGTTCGCCGTCGCCTTGACCTCGACCTTCGTCCCCTCGACGGCCCGCAACTGCGTGTGCCCGCTGGCGAGCGTCGCCCGCGGCAGGCCGGAGTAGGCCGGGGGCACGAGCTCGACGGTCACGTCCTGGAGGGCCGGCGGCGGCACGACGTCGACGTGTCGGGGGGCGGTCCGGTCGTCGCCGGCCGCGACGGTGAACGCGAACGGGCCGGTGACGGCCTCGATCCGGCCGTGGAAGCTGCCGTCCTCGCCCGGTCGGAGCGACTCGGTCACGCGATCGCCATTTTCATAAGTATACGTGACCTTCCCCGAGCTGGGCACGCGGTCGCCGGGGGCGACGGCCACCTCGAGCGTGAACGGCTCGCCGCGGGCGACCTTCTCGGCCGCGGCGACGACCCGGAGGTGCGTCATCTTCGGCCACTCGGTCCCGCCGTACGGCGCGAACAGTCGCGCCATCGCGATCCGGCTCGACTTCGGCGCCAGGCCGACGATCGTCAGGCCGGCGGCCAGGGCCAGGAGGCCGAGCAGCGCCGCGCGGACGACCGGTCGCCGATCGACGACCTCGCGGAAGTCGATCGATTCGGTCTCCTTCAACGTCTGTTCGACGACCGCCTCGCGCAACGCGGCCGAGCCGAGGTAGAAGTCGTTGCCCTGCCCCCGGGCTCGGAGGAACTGGATCGTGCTCGCGAGCCGGTCGTTCAAGCCCGGCCAGCGCTTCTCGATCCGCAGCGCGATGTCGAGGTCGCGGAACCGGACGACCAGCGGGGTGACGACGAACCGCCAGGTCAGCCAGCCGAGGAAGACGGCGAGGGTCGCGAGCATCGCGACGCGGACCGGCGCGTCGAGGTTCAGGAGGTAGTCGGCCAGGCCGGCGGCGACGACGGCCAGGATCAGGGCCCCGGCGACCCGGCTCATGCCGTGCAGGGCCAGCAGCCGCCGCAACCGCCCACGCAGCGCGGCGATCCGGGACTCGAGCGGACTTCGCATCGCGAGGACCTCCCGCCTGGTCGCGCCAGGCCGACGAACCGACCGGCCGCCTACCGACGGCCAAGCATGTCGTCAACTTCAATCATACCATCTGCTTGCGTTTCCTCAAGGCCCACTCCGTCGTCAGCAGCCCGACGAACAGCCCGAGCATCGGCCAGGTGTTCCAGAGCGCGATGGGCGGGTCGGTGTCGAGCGGGACTTTCTGCGGCTTGGGCAGGTCCTTGTACAGCGTCGCGGCGGTCGTCGGCGTGTAGAACCGGCCGCCGGAGGCCTTCGCCGCGCGGATCAGTTCGGGTTCGTTCATCGGCACGTGCTCGAACTCGCCGGCCGGCGGGTCGACGCGGAACATCCACCGCGGCAGGCCCCCCTCGAGGACCGGCGGCGGCAGCAGTCGCACCTCGTATTCCCCCTCCGACGCCTGCGGCAATGCCCCCTCGAACATGTTCCGGGCGGTCGGCGAGGCCTTGAGCGTCAGCCGTCGGGGCGCCTGCCCCTTGCGGTCGACCTCGACGGCCACCTCGCCGGTGGTCGGCGCCAGGCCGGGGTTCGGGAACCGGACGCGGACCTGCACCGGCTGCCCGCGCTGGTAGCGGCGGCGGTCGGTCATCAGCTCGGCCTGCTTCTGGCCGGCCAGCTTCGACCGCGCGAGGAACCGCAGCGACTGGAGCCAGAACCGCCCGAAGTACCTGTCGCCGACGCGCATCCGCCAACGCCACGTGTCATCGACGGCGCTGAACATCGTCTTGCCGGCGCCGACGAACTGGTAGAGGAGCACGGGCAAGGGGCCGTCGGCCCCCTTGAGGGTCGGGTGCTCGGCGAGGACGAACGCCGCAGGCTGCTTGCGGGGGGCCTCGAGGATCCAGAAGAGCATGGGGAGGCTCTCCCAGACCCGCGCGCTGGTGGCCTCGTCCTCGCCGAACCGGAAGATCGGGTGGGTGCGGCCCTCGACCGTCAAGGTCGGCCGGAACGGCGCGATCGCGTTGCCGACGGCCGCGGGGTTGCGTGCGTCGGCGAGCTGGATCGGCAGGAGGGTCTCCAGCGGCGTCCCCTTGTACGACAGCGGGTTGAAGTCCTCGCCCGCGACGAAGAGCAGGCCGCCCCCCTTCTCGACGACGAAGTCGCGGACGTTCGCGAGTTGGGTGGCGCTGAAGAAGCCGGGGTCGGCGTCGCCGAAGACGATGACGTCGTACGAATACAGGCCGTCCTTCCCCTCCTTGGCGGCCGGGAAGTTGGACAGGGCCGAGCGGTCCTGCTCGCTGTACTCGGGGTCGGCCGACTGGAGGACGACGCCGAGGTCGACGGTCTCGTCGCGTTCGAGGAAGTTCTTGAGGTAGCGGAACTCGAACCGGGGCTGGCCCTCGACGAGGAGGACCTTGAGCCGTTCCTTGCGGACCTGGATGGTCCGCTCGATCCGGTTGTTCTCCTTCTGGAGCTCGCGCTCCCTCGGCTCGACTTCCAGGATATACGTGATCTCGCCGACCTCGGTCGGCCGGTGGCTGATCTCGACGCGCTTGGGCTCGCCGTCGGGCGGGGCCTGGACGGGGATCGTGGCGATCTCCTTGATGGCGCCGCCGGGCCCCTTCTCCTTGAGCGAGACCTTGACCTGCTGGCCGGCGAAGCCGCGGCTGTTGAGCCGGGCCTGGAACGGCACGAGGTCGTCGACGAAGACGACCTCGTCGACCTGGAGGTCGCTGAGCTCCAGGTCGCGCGCCGGCTCGGGGTCGCCGAGGCCGAGGGTGAAGATCGGCACCCCCTTGCGGCCGGCGGCCTCGGCGACCTTCGCCAACGGCTCGCCGTCGGTCGTCTGGCCGTCGGTCAGCAGCAAGATCGCCGTCGGGGGCACGCCCTGGAGGGCCGTCAGCACGTTGGCCACGCCGTCGCCGAGGCGGCTCTGCGTACCGGTCGGCTCGGCGGCCAGGAGCTGCTTGAGGACCGCATCGACCTTCTCGGGCGTGTCGATCTCGTCGAGCGCGCGGGCCGTCGAGGCGACGAGGTAAGGCTTGATCTTATGATTCTTCTGGAGGTCCCTGAGCAGCCTTCCCCTGTCCTGCGCCAGCCAACCCTGCGCCACGGCCAATCGGGTGACCTCGCTCTTGCCGGCGCCGCGGGCGAGGACCTGCAACGCGGTGGCCGTCTTCGGGTCGGCGTACTGGTCGGCGATGCCGGCGCTGGCCGAGTCGTCGAGCATGACGACGAAGTAGGGCAGGCCCGTCCGCTCGACCGACAGGACGGCCTCGGACAGCATGAAGACCGCCAGGGCGACCAGGATGATCCGGATCGTCGCCAGGGTCATCTTGTACCACATCGGCGCCGACCCCTCGCGCCGGTAGAGCCAGATGATGAGGGCCGCCGCGCCGAGCAGGACCGCGACCGTCGCCACCTGCTTCCAGGGCTGCTCGAACCGCAGATGCGGCGTGATCAGCTCGCCGGCCCGAGCCGGCTCCACTCCCAGGCGATCGGCCAGGCGGCGGAGGACCCAATCCATCGACTTTTCCTTCACGAGGGGCCGGGGCTTGTTCTTCGTAGGGCAGGGCTCGCCCTGCCTCTTCGTCGAGACGGCAGGGCAAGCCCTGCCCTACTCAGGAATGATGACCGAATTTCCAGGCCAGGACCGACTCGACGAGCAAGAGGACGAGGACCGCGTAGAGGAGCTGGCGGTGCAACTCGCCGCGACGGCCGACGGCGGTGGCGTCGTTGGTGAGGTGCTGCCAGTTGTTGAAGTAGCTGAAGCTCCACCCGGGGAGGGCCTCGGCCAGCGCGACGCGGTCGAGCTTGGCCGGGTCGCTCTCGGCGGGGTCGGGGTTGGCGGCGAAGAGGGCGTCGAGCGGCACCGGCGGGGCGGCCTTCACGAGATAAGGGCCGGAGACGTCGGTCCCCTCGAAGTGGAGCCGGCTGACGTCGCCGTCGGCGACGATCTTCGTCGGCAATCGCCGGTCGCCGGGGGTGGTGACGGTCGCCGTCGCCTCGGCCGAGCCGGCGGGCAACGCCTGGTCGAGCGGCTGGCCGACCCGCACGTTCCGCTCGGCGCGGCGGCCGGCGGCGGCCTGGAGGACGATCTGCTCCATGACCGGCGGGAAGCTGTTGTGCAGCGGCCAGCTCGTCCAGCCCGCGTCGGCCGACGTCGCGACCTGGAACACATGGCCGCGGTGCCGCTTGACCTCGATCACCGCCGGGTCGCCGCGGTCGAACGCCAGGGCGACGACGGCGGCCGAGCCCTTGGGGAGCTTCAGCTTGTGGTACTGCCAGGTCTTCACGCCGGTGAGCCCCGACTGGACCGGGTCGGTCGCGTCGCGGAAGGCCTCGACGATCGGGTGGCCGAACCCGCGCGGGTCGAAGTTGAAGTGCGACTCGGCCTTCTTCGACACGTCGCCGACGTTCGGCCCGACCTCGGCCGGGAGGATCCCCTTCCCCTCGTCGTAGAGCAGGCGGTTGTAGTTGCTCGGCACGACCTGATCGCCGCCGAAGACGACGACACCGCCGCCCTGCTTCAAGTAGGCGTCGAGCGCCGCGACCTCGCCCGGGCTGAATTGAGGGACATTGCAAAGCAGAACCGCGTCGTACTCGGCCAGGTCGCGCTGGCCGAGTTGGGCGTCGGGGATGACCTCGGTCTTGATGAGCGACGGCGTGCCCGGCGAGCCGTCGCCGGGCTCGAGGGCCTGGGCGAGGTAGGAGGTCTCGCTGGCGAAGGGCTCGCTCCGGGAGTCGCCGTCGACGAGCAGGACCTTGATGTTCTCGCGGACCGGCACGGCGAGCCAGCGGTGGTTGTCGAGCGGCAATGCGTCGTCGTCGATCCGGGCCTCGACGAGGTGGTCGCCGGGGGTCGTGAACGCGTGGCCGAAGGCGACCGGCGTCTTCTCGCCGGGCCGCACGGTGACGACCTGCTCGTTGACCCGCTGGTCGTCGACGATGAACCGGACCCAGACCTCGCGCGCCCCCCCCTGGCCGAAGCCGGCGACGGTCGCCGTGATCAGCGGCGAGGCGCCCACGGTGACGATCGGCGCATTGGCGTCGAGGCCGACCACCGCGCGGTTGTCGCCGACGGCCGAGCCGAGGTCGATGACGACCGAGCTCGGCTCGTACTCGCGGAGCCGCGCCAACGCCTTCTTGAGCCCCTCGTCGGCCCCCTTCGACCCGCCGCGTCGCCAGCTCGCGACCTGAAGGTCGGTCAGGAAGATGACTTCCTTGGTGTGAACATCCGAGGATTTTAACACTTCGGCGATCTTGTCGAAGCTGGCGGTCAGGTCGGTCGAGCCGTGGGGGAGTCGGACGTCGGCGATCTCCTTGAGGACGGCCTCGCGGTTCGGCGACGGGGCGCCGACGACGGCGCGGGGCGGGTCGCCCATGAGCACGACGCTGATGACGTCGCCGCCGCGGGTCCCCTCGACGAGCTTGCGGGCGATCGCCTTGGCCTTGTCGAACCGCGAGTCGCCGTCGGCGACCGTCCCCATGCTCAGCGAGGCGTCGAGCACGAGCACCCGGTGCGTCCGCTGGCCGGCCAACGCCGGCAGGGCGCCGAGGCTCTCCAGGAACGGCTTGGCCATCGCCAGCACGACGAACACGATGATCATCGTCCGCACGGCCAGCAGGATCAATTGCTCGAGCCGGATGCGACGCTGGTTCTTGCGGATCGCCGCCAGCAGGAACTGCATCGCCGCCCAGCGCGTCTCGCGGAACTTGCGACGGTTGAGCAGGTGCAGGATGATCGGGATCGACGCCGCCGCCAGGCCCCCCAGCATGGCCTGGCTACCGAACCCCAGCGCGAACAGGACGACCGGTTGGAACAAGGTCATTGGTCCTTTGTCAACGGTCCTTCGTCATCGGTCACCTGCCCTCCCGGCCGCCTACCGGACCCGCGCCGACCGCGACGCGAGGTATCCCGACAACGCGACGTCGAGCGCCCGGTCGGTGCGGATGGGGACGTAATCGATGTCGATCATCTGGCAGCCTTTGCGCAACTGCTGGACGAACGCCTGGACCTCGGCCTGGTAGGCGCGGCGCAGCGCGTGGGGCTCGGTGAGGACTTCGGGCAGCCCCTCGAGGCCCTTGAACAGCGTGGTGTCGCGGAACGGGAACTCGAGCTCGGCGGGGTCGAGGATGTGGCAGACGACGACCTCGTGGCGGCGGTGGCGGAAGTGCCGCAGTCCGGCGAGGATGCGGGGGACGTCGTCGAAGAGGTCGGAGAGGATCACGACCACCCCACGCTTGCGGAACCGCTCGGCCAGGTCGTGGAAGATCACCCCCATGTCCGTCTTCTGCCGCGCGGGGGACTGGTCCATCAGGTGGAACAGCTCCTTCAGGTGCGACGGCTGCCCCGACGGCTTCAGGTAGCGGTTGACCTGCGAGTCGAACGTCGCCAGGCCGACCGAGTCCTGCTGCTGGATGATCATGTAGGCCAGCGCCGCGGCGACGAACTGGGCGTACTGGAGCTTCGAGACGTTGTCGCCCGAGGCGTAGGCCATCGACTCGCTGGTGTCGAGCAGGAGGTAGGCGAGGAGGTTGGTCTCCTCCTCGTACTGCTTGAGGTAGTACTTGTCGGTCTTCGACCAGACCTTCCAGTCGACGTGCTTGATGTCGTCGCCGGGCGCGTACTCGCGGTGCTCGGCGAACTCGACCGAGAAGCCATGGTACGGGCTCTTGTGCATGCCGGCGACGTAGCCCTCGACGACCAGGCGGGCCTGGATGTCGAGCCCCTGGAGGCTAGCTAACGTGCGCGGATTTAAATATCTTTGGTAGTCTTCCACCCTGCTCCGCCTCGCTCTCGTCGACCGGGATCAATTTGATCAGCCGCTGGATCAGGTCGTCGGGCCGGATGCCCTCGGCCTCGGCGTTGAAGTTGGTGACGATCCGGTGCCGCAGGACCGGGCCGGCGACGGCGCGGATGTCCTCGGTGCTCACGTAGTAGCGGCCGTGCAGGACCGCCCGCGCCTTGGCGGCGAGGACGAGGTACTGGCTGGCCCGCGGGCCGGCGCCCCAGCTCACGTAGTCGCGGATGAACTCGGGCACCTCCTCCTTGCCCCGGCGGGTCAGCCGCGCCAGGCGGACGGCGTAGCGGCTGACGTGCTCGGCGATCGGCACCTTGCGGACGATCTCCTGGAGCTCGAGGATGTCGGCCCCCGAGAGCACTTTCGTGACGCTCGGCCGGACGACCGACGTCGTCAGCCGGACGATGTCGTACTCCTCCTGCTCGGACGGGTAGTCGACCAGGATGTTGAGCATGAAGCGGTCGAGCTGGGCCTCGGGGAGCGGGTAGGTCCCCTCCTGCTCGATCGGGTTCTGCGTCGCCAGGACGAAGAACGGGTCCGGCAGCCGGTGCCGCTCGCCGCCGACGGTGACCTGCCGCTCCTGCATCGCCTCCAGGAGCGCGGCCTGGGTCTTGGGCGGCGTGCGGTTGACCTCGTCTGCCAGGATGATGTTGGCGAAGATCGGCCCGCGGAGGAACTTGAACTGGCGGACGCCGGTGGCCTTGTCCTCCTGGATGACCTCGGTGCCGGTGATGTCCGAGGGCATCAGGTCGGGCGTGAACTGGATCCGGTTGTAGCTGAGGTTCAACGCGTCGGCCAGCGTGTGGATCATCAACGTCTTCGCCAGGCCGGGCACGCCGATCAGCAGGCAGTGGCCGCGGGCGAAGATGGCGATCAGGAGCTCCTCGAGCACCTCCTGCTGGCCGACGATGACCTTGCCCATCTCCCCCTTGAGCCGGGCGAAGGCGTCCTTGAGCCGCTCGACGGCGGCGATGTCCTCGTGCTGCATCTCGGCGGGGGGTGTCTCGTCGGCCACGCTGGCGTCTCCTTCCGGCTGGTTGTCCCGGGCGGCTGCGCCCGGCCGGGCGTCTTCCTCTCCTCTGAATAAATTAACGGCTCGGCCCGCCCGCGTCCACGGCCCGGCGCTCTCCCAGCGCCCAGAGGCCGCCGCCGGCGGCGACCAGCGCCCCCTTCGGCGCGAACCGGACGGCCAGCTCGTCGGTCGGTCCGGTCGGCAGCAAGAGCCGCTGGACCGGCTCGCCGTCGTCGCGGGCGACGAGGATCAGCGGCAGGCCATCGACCTCGCCGTCGAACGGCCGCGACGCGCCGGGGAAGGCCGCGAGGCAGCGGCGCGTGAGGGCCAGCTCCCAGCCCGACGACGGCCCCGAGAGCGGCCGGGTCCAGGCGACCTTGCCGTCGTCGAGGCGGATGGACGTGAGGTTCCGGCCGTTGACCGCGAAGCAGCGCCCCGGGTCGATCGCCAGGGCCGAGGGCCGGTCGGCCAGGCTCTCCAAACCGAGGGGGCGCGACCAGAGCCGGTCGCCGCTCTTCGGGTCGAGCCGGATCAGGGTCGTGCCGTTGTGCAGGACGAGCAGCCGCTCGCCGTCGCCGAAGGCCAGCGGCGGGCCGTTGGCCGGCTTCGGCGCGCCGGGCTGCGGGGCGGCCTCGCGGAATCGCCAGACGACCCGACAGCGCTCCAGGTCGAGCAAGGCGACCGTCCAGGAGTCGGGCACGATCGCCACCTGGTCGTCGCCGACGGCGACGGGCTCGCGCGCCCATTCCTCGTCGTCGGCCTGGCGCTCGCGGGCCTGCGGCCGGCCGGTCGCCGTATCGAGCACGACCGTCTCATTGGGTCCGCGCACCTGCAAGGCGATCCAGCGCGGGCCGATCCACGCCTGCGGCCCGAGCCGGCCCGAGGCCGGGGCGAACGACCAGTCGACCTGGCCGGTGTCGCCGTCCAGCGCGATCAGCTCGCGGTCGCCGCGGCGAAAGAAGACGCGGTTGCCGACGACCTTGAAGCCGCGGAGGCCGTCCGCCTGGGCGTCGCGCCGCGACAGCCGGGGCTCGCCGACCTTGGCGAACGGGTTGGCCGCGCCTGCGGCCGCCTTGGGCTCGAAGCTCCAGAGCACGTCCCCCTTCTCCAGGCCGAGGGCGACGACCTTCGTGCTCGTCGCGGCCAGGACCCGGTCGGCGAGGTAGCCGACCCAGGCCGGCTCGCCGCCGAGGTCGGCGGTCCAGGGGGCCCGGCCGTCCTCGGGTCGGATCGGCCGGAGGCTCGACCGCTCGGCGAGGAAGATCCTGCCGACCTCGCTCGACGGCGGGACCCCCTGGGCCACCAGCGGTCGGGTCCCTTCGGGCGCGGGCCGCGACCAGCGCCGGGCCAGCGGGATGGGGACCTCGGGGTCGCGGTCATCGGCCGCCATCTTGTCGAACGGGGGTTGCGCGAGGCGGGCCTCGGCGAGCGGGCCGAGCTTCGAGCCGCCGTCGAGCGGTACGTCGGCGAATCGCCCCTTGGCGCGGAGATAGGCGTCGCGGGCGGGAACCCAGAGGCGTTGTGCCTCGTAGCACTGGGCGAGGGCCCAGAGCGCGCGGCCGCGGCTCGGCTCGTCGGCGTCGGCCCTCGCGAGCAGACGCTTGTAGGCGTGCGCCGCGTCGTCGGGCCGCCCCTGCCCTTCGCGGAGCCGTCCCAGGGCCAGCAGGGCCTCCGGCACGGCGCGGGCGACGGGGTAGGCGCGGGCGACCTCCTCGAGCAGGCTCGCGTCGCGGTCGCGCTCCCCCTGGTCGGCGAGGGCGGCGGCCTTGCGATCGAACGCGTCGTAGAGGCCGCGGCCCCCCTTGGCGATCAGCGCGGCGAGCCGGTCGGCGATGGCCAGGTCGGCGCGGACGGTCCGGTGCTCGTCGGCGGCGACGTTGAGCGAGCGGAGGCGGTCCTCGGCCAGGAGCCCCTGGAGGGTCGCGACGGCCGCCCGGGCGTCGCCGCGCTCGGCGAGGGCCCGGGCCTGGCCGAGCCGGGCGTCGAGCCGCTCACGGTCGACGCGGGCCGAGCCCGCCGCCTCGTCAAACCGACCGGCGGCGACGGCCCAGTCGCGACCCGACTCGGCGCGGGCGGCCAGCCGCATCAGGAGGCGATAGCGCGCGTCGCCGGCCGCCTCGACCAGCGGCTTGCCGTCGATCATCTCTGACGGCGCGGCGTGCCGGATCGCCTGCGAGAGGCTGGATAACGCCAGCTCGTCGTCGCCGACGGTGCCGGCGGCCTCGGCCAGGCGATAGTAGGGCGCGGCCCGCTCCGGAGCCTTGGCGATCTCGTCCTGATACCGGCGGATCAGGCGGCTGTTGGCGCAGAAGACGACCAAGGCGTCGGCCTGGGCGACGACGAGGTAGCCGTTGCCGACGGCGAGGTTGCCGCCGCCGACGCCGTACCGCTCCTGGAGCTTGAACGGCTCCTGGTCGGCCCGGGGTATCCCGCCTTCCTGGTCGAGCACGAGGATCTCGGTCCGCGTCGGCACGTAGATCGAGTCGCCGGCCAGGAGGCCGCGGCCGTAGGCGTCGAAGCCGCGAGGGTTGTCGGGCCAGCGGGGGAGGACCTTGCCGGTCTTCACGTCGACCCGGAAGACGTGGTTGCCCGTCGCGATCAGGTGGCCGCGCGCCACGCCGAGCAGGTGGACGACCGCGCGCGTCTCCTCGCCGGTGTGCCAGAGCAGGCGGCCGGTGGCCGCGTCGAAGGCGAAGATCGACGGGCTGTCGTCGGGGGCGACGAAGACGCGACCGTCCTGGACGACCGCCGGGTTCAGCTCGCGGCCGCGACCAGGGCCGTTGGTCGGCCGATCGACCTTCGGGTAGGTGGCCATCCAGCGCACGGCCCCCGTCTCGGCGTCGAGCGCCGCGACGGCGCCGAAGTTGGTCTGGTAGTAGACTGTCGGTCCTTCGAGCGAGAGCAGCCGGTTGCCCATGTCGGCGGCGTTGCCGAACGCCATCGGGGCGTTGAAGCCGCCCATGAACATGCCGGGCCCCTCCATGCCGGCGGCCTGGGCGTCGCCGAGATACCGGACCCAGCGGGTGGCGCCGGTCTCGCCGTCGAGGCAGGCGACGTACGTCGAGGTCATCGGGCCCCACTCGGTCAGGCCGATGTAGACGTTGCGGCCGTCGGCCACGGGCGTCCCCTCGAAGCCCGCCGCCGGCGCCGCCTGGTTCGGCCGGCGCCGGGGCAGCTCGACCTGCGACGACGACCGCGACCAGAGCATCTTCCCTTGCGTGCTCCGCTCGACGGCGACGAGGTAGTTGTACGGCGACGGGCCGCCGCCGAACTGGTTCGTGAACGTCGCCCCGGGCGAGCCCAACCGCGCGTAGATGCGGTCGCCGGCCGCCGTCAGGGTGAAGCTGGTCGAGGACTGCGAGTTCCTGGCCGCCGGCGGCGAGCCGAGCTGGTGCTCGTGCCGCCAGGCCAGGAACTTGTCGACCGTCCCGACGCCGCCCGACGGCCGCTCGTTGAGGTCGAAGGCGACGATCTTCCCCTCGTCGGCGATGACGACCTCGTCGTTGAGCACGATCGGGTAGTACGCCAGCAACGCCGCACCGGCGGGGGGCGTCGGCATGCCGCCGAAGTTGTTCATGACGCGGTTCGGGGTGATCGGGTCGAGCTTGACCTTCCACTGTAAAGTGCCGATGTCGATGTTCCCGGGCGCGACCCGCGACCGCGACGGCGCGCCGGCGAACGTCGGCCAGCGGGCGTCGAGCTGCGCCGGCGGGGCGAGATGATCCTCGGCGATCGCGTCGGCGACGAGCTTGGACAGCATCCCCTCGCGGCCGACGAGCTTCGCTTTGGCGTCGGGGTACGCCTTTTTGAAGGCGGCGAGGTCCCCCGGCGACGGCGGTTCGACCCCGTTCGCCGCCCGGCAGAGCAGGGCCTTCGCCGCGACCCGCGCCAGGACGACGTCGGGGTCGGGATGCACGAGGCCCAGCGCCTCGCCCGGGCGGTCGGGGAGGATCTGGCGGTAATAGCCCAGCGCCTCGGCGAAGCGGCCGTCCTGGAACGAGAGGTCGCCGAGCAGCTCGAGCGCGTCGTCGCCCCAGGAACTGCAGAAGGCCTGGTCGATGACCCTGCGGAGCAAGGCCCGGTCGCGACGCTCGGCCCCCTGCTTGAACCAGCGGGCGGCCTGGGCATCGACGCGGGCCCGGTAGATCGCGCGGGCCTCGGGCGGCAACGCCGCGATCAGCCGCTGGCAGTACTGCCGGGCGCCGACGAAGAGCGTGACCTGCCCCTCGGGGTCGCTGGCCGGGTCGTCCTTGGGCAAGGCGGCGACGGTCTCGCCGAACTGGGCGATGACCTTCTGATAGATCTCGACGGCCTCGGCCCACTGGCCGTCGCGGGCGTGGGCGGCGGCGTTGCGGAGCAAGGCGTCGGCCACCGTGCTCGACTCGGGGTAGAACCGCGCCCCGTTGTGGTTGGCCCCCCGTCCCGGCGGCCTGGCCGGCTGCGGCTGCGGCGGCGGCGGCGGGATGACCACGACCCCGCCGGGCCGCGCGACCTGCGCCGTTGCCGACGGCAGCCCCGGTGTCAGGCCCGCGGCCAGCCCCAGGAGGGTGATCCATCCCGCCGCCCCGCCGCCGAGCTTCGATCTGGCCATCATCGTCCGACCCCCGCGCGTTCGCGCGACGCCCCGCCCCGTCTCCGGGGCGGGCCGGTCGTCCGCCTCAATCCACACAGGAATGATTCGCGATCGCCCTTCGTCCGGCAATCCCTTGCTCCCTGATTCCAGGCAGGAAAGCCCCCAACCGACCGCAAACCCGATGCCGAGGCATCGCCACAACCGACTCCGCACACCTCCGCCCGAGGAACCAACGGACGATTGCAACGCCTCTTAGCATTCTACGGCATCCGATCCGCCTGCGCTGGCGAATCCCCCCGATTCTTTCGCGAAGACTCTCCTGGCCCGGCTGCCATCGCACTCCGATTCAACAATGTTGCCCGGGAGTTGGGCGAGCCGCCACGCTCGCCACGTCAACCGGCTCTGTTCTGGAGAGCGTATCCCGTATAAAAGATCGCAATCCCGACTCCTGCAATCATCAGCGTCATCCCCTCGCTGCCGAGCCCCGCCAGGTTCGCCGAGATGCCGCAGGGTAAGATGATCAGGCCGAGGAGCTGGAGGCCGCGGGCGATCGTGCGACGGGGCATGGCGCGTTCTCGAGGGCCCCGGGGCCGACGGATCGAGCCGCCGGGGCATCGTCGGGGTCACTTCTTGAGCTTGTCCGGCGTGATCACGATGTCGCCCAGGTCGGTCGTCTTGCCGGCCTCGACGGTAATGGGCTGACCGGTCCGCGCCGTCCCCTTGCTCAGCAGGGCGGTCCGCTCCTGCCAGATGACGATCCTCTGGGCACCCGCCGGGACCCCCTTGATCTCGAACGTGCCGTCCTCCTTCGTCAGCGCGAAGAACGGGTTGTCGAAGATGCCGACCCAGCACGACATCCAGGAGTGAATATCACACGAGACTTTCATCGGCAGCCGCTCGGCGACCGGCTTCGGGATCTCCAGCTTGCCGCCGGAGGTGACGGCCTGGTTCAACTGGTTGTTGAACCCGTTGAGGTGGACGTTGTGGTTGACCGGGTCGCTCGACTTGAAGACGAGCTTCTGGCCCTTGTAGATCGCGACGGCGTGGGGCAGGAACTCGCAGTTCTTCTGGTCGATCTCGACGGGCCCCGCCTTGTCCGTCACCGCCTTGAGCGCCTCGGGGTTCGTCCCCTTGACGTTGATGAGGTAGACGAAGCCGTTGCGGACCCCCTTGGTCTTGGGATCGACGACCAGCGCGCGGGAGACGATCGGTTCCTTGGCGCAGATCTCGGGGTCCTTGGCCTTCGGGTCCCCCTTGGAGACGAGCACTTCGGGCTTGGGGAGCTCTTCGCCCTTCCAGACCAGCCGCCCCTTGATCGTCCCGTATTTCTCCTGCGCCGCGGGGCTCGGGCTCGGCGCCGGCACGGGCTCCGCCGGCGCGGCCACCGCCGGGCCCCGGCCGAACCCGACCAGCGCGACGACTCCCGCGACGCCGACGGTGGAGCAGGCGATAAAGAGGCTGCCTTGATGCATCGCGACGACTCCTCTCCCCAGTTCCGATGTTTTCCCCGGCGGCTGCGACCGACGGCTCCACCTCGTTTCGTGGTGCCGCTCCAACAACCGTTGGATTCTAGCAAGTGCGCCGGGGCGCGGGGAGGGGGTCGGTTCCCGACCCTCACCCCGGCCCGCTCCCAGGGGGAGAGGGTGTCGTTCTTCCTCCCTCTCCCCGTTCGAGGCCCCGTTCGGGGGCTCAGCGAGCCATGACCCATCAGCGAAGGCCGATACGAAGGGGTCGGCGGCGATCGGGGTGCGTCCCCGTAGCAGGCACGCCCCGCGTCCCGTCCGCCGAGCCACAAGAACGACTTTGGTGTCGGCGGACGGCACGCGGGGCGTGCCTGCTTCGAGGAAGAGAGGGCGGACGGCACGCGGGGCGTGCCTGCGACCGTGGGAGCGGGGGGCGACGACGGCCGGGCCCAGGCCACGCGACGACTCAATGCGCGATCAGGACGACGGTGCTCCGGGGTCGGATGAGGCACTGGTTCTCGGGGAGGAAGGCGGCCTCTTCGTCGGGGACGATGTCCTCGCCGGTCGGGAGCGAGGTGTCGACGACGCGATACCAGCGCCGGTCTTCGACGTCCGGCAGCTCGACTTCGATCGGCTCCCAGAAGACGTTCGAGCCGACGTAGATCGGCACGTCGTGCCGGTGCTCGGTCTCGAACGGCTCGAGCACCCAGGCCAGGAACCGCGAGCTGTCCGAGAAGTCGGCCTGCCCCGGCTTGACCCCGTGCCAGGTGATGTTCCGGAGGTTCGGCGTCTCGGCCTCCTCGTCGGTCAGGTACCGCCAGCGGCGGATGATCTGGTGGCGCTTGCGGAAGGCGATGATGTGCTTCGTGAACCGGAAGATGTCGCCGTGCCGCTTGGCGTCCTCCCAGTTGATCCAGTTCAGGTGGTTGTCCTGGAAGACCGTGTTGTTGTTCCCCTCGGCCGTCCGGCGCATCTCGTCGCCGTAGAGGAGCATCGGCGTCCCCTGCGAGAGGAAGAGGATCGTCAGGAAGTTCTTGATCTGTTGATTCCGGAGGGCCTCGATCTCCTGCTTCCGCTCCTCGGGCAGGTCGCTGGCCTCGACGAAGCCCTCGAAGCCGCAGTTCCACGAGTGGTTGTCGTTGGAGCCGTCGCGGTTGCCCTCGCCGTTGCGCTCGTTGTGCTTCCGGTCGTAGGAGACGAGGTCGTTCATCGTGAAGCCGTCGTGGCAGGTCACGAAGTTGATGCTGTGGTACGGCGAGCGGTCCCCCTCGGGCGTGACGAACAGGTCGTACGACCCGGCCACGCGGCTGGCGAGGTCGCCGGCGACGGGGTCGCCCTTGACCCAGCGGCGCACGGTGTCGCGGAACCGGCCGTTCCACTCCGCCCAGCGGCGCTCGGAGAAGCTGCCGAGGCGGTACTGGCTGATGCTCCAGGGCTCGGCGATCAGCTTGATCCGCGACAGGACCGGGTCCGACTCGATCTCGGCGATGATCGGCGTCTTGCCCTTCTCCTGCTGGTCCACGTCGACGGCGAAGACCGCCGCGAGGTCGAACCGGAAGCCGTCGACGTGCATCTCCTGGACCCAGTACCGCAGGCAGTCGAGGATGAACCGCCGGACGACCGGGTGGTTGCAGTTGAACGTGTTGCCGCAGCCGGTGAAGTCGTTGTAATAGGCGGGATTCTTGTTCAGCATGTAATAGACGTTATTGTCCAAACCCTTGAAGCTCACGGTCGGGCCGAGGTGGTTGCCCTCGCGGGTGTGGTTGAAGACGACGTCGAGGATGACCTCGATCTGGTGCTTGTGCAGCTCGCGGACGAGCATCTTGAACTCGTCGACCTGCGAGCCGAGCTTGCCGAAGTAGCTGAAGTGCGACTCGGGGGCGAGGAAGCCGATGGTGTTGTAGCCCCAGGCGTTGGCGAGCCGGGAACCGGTCAGGGGGTCGACGAACGGGCCGTCGAAGCGGTCGAATTCGAAGACCGGCAACAATTCGACGGCGGTGACGCCCAGCTCCTTGAGGTGCGGGATCTTCTCGACGAAGCCGCGGAAGGTGCCGCCGAAATCGCTCTGCGACGAATAATGGCGGGTGAACCCGCGGACGCCGACTTCGTAGATGATCGACTCCTCGATCGGGATATCCGGGTGGCGGTCTCCCTCCCAATCGAACGAGCTCCGGCACGCGACGCAACGCGCGGCCCCGCGCACGTTCTCGACGCTGCTGGGGCGGAGGTGCCGGTCGGGGTCGTTGGGGTTGGTGTTGTCGTATCCCAAGGCGTCGCCGCTCAGCCAGTCAAAGTCGCCGGTGATCGCCTTGGCGTAGGGGTCCAGCAAGGTCTTGGCGACGTTGAACCGCGAGCCGTCGGCCGCCGGGTTGTACGGGCCGTCGGCGCGGATGTTATACAAGGCGCCGTTGGCCAGGCCCTCGACGAAGACGTGCCAGACATCTCCCGTGCGGTGCTCCACCTTCGTGAGCGGGATGACCTGCGAGGGGCGGCGGTCGGCGATGTTGTCGAAGAGCAGCAGCTCCAGCCTCGAAGCCCCGGCGGAATGGAACGCGAAGTTGATCCCCTCGGACACGACCGTCGCCCCCAACGGCTCGGGCTCGCCCTTGGTGATGTTCTTGATCGAAGGCATCGTCGGACCGGGCCCTTTCGTGGGGGGACGTGGGTCGCACACGCGCGGGGCGTAATTGTATATAACACGTGGTCGACGCAGTTCGGGCGGTGCGACGGCTTTCTAGCATTTGGCGTGCCGTTTGCTGCTGATCCCGCGCGGACCCGCGACGAGCCCCCGAGCGACCTGGACCCGATGTCCTTCCGATCCACGCCCGACGACCCCGGCGCGGCGGCCGCCGCCGAGGCCGACGACGCCCTCGCCGATGCCCTCTTCGAAGCCGAGGCGCGCGCCGCGGCCGAATCGCCGCCGAGGCGGCCGTCGGCCACGTACCGCCTCCAGCTCTACAAGGGCTTCCAGTTCGACCACGCCGCGGCGGTCGTCGACTACCTGGCCGATCTTGGGGTCTCCGACTGCTACTTCTCCCCCTACCTCGACGCCCGGCCCGGCAGCACGCACGGCTACGACGTCTTCGACCACTCGCGGATCAACCCCGAGATCGGCGACGAGGCCGCGCACCGGCGGTTGCTCGCCGCGCTGACCGATCGCGGGATGGGCCAGGTGCTCGACGTGGTGCCGAATCACATGGGCATCAAGGGGCCGAATCGCTACTGGCTCGAGGTCATGGAGGCCGGGCCGCACGCCCCGTCGTCGCGGTTCTTCGACATCGACTGGCACCCGGTCAAGGAGGAGCTCGACGGCCGCGTCCTGCTCGCGATCCTCGAGGACCAGTACGGCAAGGTCCTCGAGGACGGCAAGCTCGTCCTCGAGCGCGACGGCGGCTCGTTCTTCGTCCGATACCACGAGACCCGCCTGCCGTTGGCGCCGAAGTCGTATGCCCGGGTCCTGGAGCGTCGGACCGAGGACCTGCTCGCGCGGTATGGCCCCGACGACCCGCACGTCCAGGAATACCGGAGCATCTGGGCGTCCGCGCGCAACCTGCCCCCGTTCGCCGGCGGTCGGCCCGAGCAGGTCGAGGAGACCTTGCGCGAGAAGGAGGTCATCAAGCGCCGGATCGAACGGCTGTGCGCGGAGAGCGAGGTCATCCGCGAGTTCCTCGACGCCAACGTCGCCTCCTTCCGCGGCCAGCCCGGCGACCCGCGGAGCTTCGACGCGATGGACCGGCTCCTCGAGGAGCAGGTCTATCGCCTCGCCTTCTGGCGCGTCGCCGCCGACGAGATCAACTACCGCCGCTTCTTCGACATCAACGACCTGGCCGGCGTCCGCGTCGAGGAACCCGACGTCTTCGAGTTCATTCATTCGCTCATCTTCCGATGGGTCGACGAGGGGGGCGTCACCGGCCTGCGGGTCGACCACCCCGACGGGCTGGCCGACCCGCTGGGGTACTTCCGTCGGCTCCAGGAGTCGCTCTTCCTCCGCGCCTGCCGGCGCCGGCTGATCGCCGAGGATGCCGTCGGCGACTGGCTCGCGATCGCCGACCGCCTCCGTCGCCGTCACCGCGAGGCCGTCGCCGACGACCCGACCGGCCCGCTGGCGCGGCGGTTCCCGATCGTCGCCGAGAAGATCCTGAGCCGCGGCGAGGCCCTCCCCGACGACTGGCCGATCGACGGCACGGTCGGCTATGAATATCTCAACATGCTCAACGGCCTCTTCATCGACCCCGAGGCCGCCGGCGCGATCGCCGCGACCTACGCCGAGTTCACCGGCGACCGCCGGCCGTTCGCCGACGTGCTCTACGACGCCAAGATGCTGATCACGCGGGTCTCGTTGGCCAGCGAGGTCCAGGTGCTCGCCCGACAGCTCGACCGCCTCTGCGAGCGCGACCGCCGGCACCGCGACTTCACGCTCGGCGAGCTCCGCGCCGCGTTGCGCGAGGCGATCGCCTGCTTCCCGGTCTATCGGACCTACCTCAAGCCCGGCCAGGAGGTCCCCCGGCGCGACCGCCCGTTCATCGACCGTGCCGTCGCCGCGGCCCGGCGGCGCAACCCGTCGCTCGACGCGACTGTCTTCGACTTCCTCCACGGCGCGTTGCTCATGGAGCAGCCTGCGATCGAGTCGATCGCCCCCGCGCGCGACGCCTTCGTCGTCCGGTTCCAGCAGACGACCGGGCCGGTGCAGGCGAAAGGGCTGGAGGACACGGCCTTCTACCGCCAAGCCACGCTCGCCTCGATCAACGAGGTCGGCGGCGACCCCTGGCGGTTCGGCGTCCGTCCCGAGACGTTCCACGAGGAGAACGCCCGACGGCTGCAGGACTGGCCGGGGAGCCTCGGCACGACCGCGACCCACGACACCAAGCGCGGCGAGGACGTCCGCGCGCGGATCAATGCGATCAGCGAGCTGCCCGACGACTGGCGCGACCACCTCGCCCGCTGGTCGCGCCGGAACGCGTCGAAGAAGGTCGAGGCCCACGGCGCCCCGGCCCCGAGCCCGGCCGAAGAATACCTCTTCTACCAGGTCTTGCTCGGCATCTGGCCGTTCGGCGCGACCGCCGCCCTCGCCCCCGAGGGGATCGTCGCGCGGCTCCAGGAATACATGATCAAGGCCGTGCGCGAGGCGAAGGTCAACACGACCTGGACCGACGCCGACCCCTCGTATGTCGAGGCCGTGGCCTCATTCGTCGCCGCGACCCTCGAAGACGCCGCATTCCTCGCCGACGTCGTGCCGTTCCAGGCTCGATTGGCGCGGATCGGCGTCGTCAACTCGCTCGCGCAGACCCTGCTCAAGCTCGCCTCGCCGGGCGTGCCCGACGTGTACCAGGGTTGCGAGCTCTGGGACCTCTGCCTCGTCGACCCCGACAACCGTCGTCCCGTCGACTTCGACCGCCGCCGGGCCCTCTTCGAGGAGATTCGCGGGGGCATCGAGCGCGAGGGCCGCGAATCGCTCGCGCGTCGACTCCTCGCCAATCCTGACGACGGCGCCATCAAGCTCTACCTGACCGCGACCGTGCTCAACCACCGCCGCACGCACGCCGACCTCTTCGGCACGGGCTCGTATCGGCCCGTCGAGGCCCAGGGGAAACGCGCCGCCCACGTCGTCGCCTTCCTCCGCGAGCACAAAGGGAATGCCGCCCTCGCCGTCGCCCCGCGGCTCGTCGGCCGCCTGATGGGGGACGACGCGGCGAATCCCCCGCTCTCCGCCGTCTGGGCCGACACCCGGTTGACTCTCCCCCCCAACGCCCCGGCCGGCTGGCGCGACGCCCTGACCGATCGCCGCCACGACGCCGACCGGGGCCACCTGTCCCTCCCGGAGATCCTCGATGCGCTCCCCGTCGCGCTGCTCGTCGCCGAGCCCTCCCCGTAGGGTCCGCTATTGCGGATCATCACTTGTTCATGTCAAAAGATGGTCCGAAATAGCGGACCTTACGAATGAAATCAGCCGAACCGGAGGCCGAGCAGCTTGTCGAGGGCGAGCAGGAAGACGCGGGCGTTGGCCATGTTGCCGTAGGCGAACTGGAAGACGCCCTCGGAGCGGAACCAGCCCTCCTTGGCGTCCTTGCGCTTGACCTTGAAGACGCCGCCGGCGATCGAGACGCCGTCGACCTCCTCGGCGTTACAGCGCTGGGTCTGGCCCTTGAGGTTGAGGTCGATGAACCCGGGGCCGAGGGCGACCCAGTCCGTCCCGGTGAGGCGGAACTTGATGGCCCCGTCGCGTTCGAGCTCGGCCTGGGCGCGGTCGAGCACGGCGAGGCTCCAGGCGACCTCGCCCGCTTGCGCGAAGTGGAACGGGTCCTTCGGCTTCGGCGGCTGCTTCTCGCCGCGATACGTCCCCTCGAGCTTGAAGACCTTCCCGGCCGGGCCGCTCCAGGTGAAGTTGTAGGCCGTGTGCGTGTAGATGCCGTTGTGATAATGCCTCGTCTGCGAGGTGCGCAGCTCCTGGGCGTCGCGGAAGAGGAAGACCTCCCGCTTGGCGATCCGATACCGCTGCCGCGCGCAGCGGATGCGGGCGACCCCATCTTTCCCGACATAACTGCATGTGTGCGAGAACCGCGTGAAGTACCAGCCCAGGCCGAAGCAGGCGAGGAATGCGATGATGTCGAAGATCGGCTCGGTCAGGTTGGCTACGTAGTGCAGGATCACGATCGCCAGGGCCGCCGGGCCGAACAGCGCGGCCCCGCGGACCGCCGTCGACGGCGGATTCTGCCGGACCTTGAGCGTGCTGGAGGCGGTCCGGACCTCGCCGATCTCCTTGGGAGGCGGCTCGAAGAAGTCCATCTCGGGGTCGATCGGCACGCCCGCGTGGGTCGTCACCCCCTCCGGCGGCGACCAGGCAACGTCCTCGACGATCTCCGTGGCCACGGTCGGTCTCTCCTATGGTCCAGAGTCTTGGGATGGGTCGGCCTTCGTCCCTTGCAACGGTATTCTAGGCCACGATCGGCCATGTCATCAAGCATCTCCTCCGACCCGAACATCGCCAGCTCACTCCCCCGAGTCGATCCACAGCGCCAGCTCGGCCGGATCGGGCGCGTTGGCGTCGATGCGGAGCAATGGAGAGGCATCAGCGAGCGCGTAGGAGCGGATCGGCCATTCGCGTTCGAACTTGGGGCCGGGTCGGTACAAGCGGAGGGGGGCCGGCGCGGTCAGCGCGGCCGCGGCCTTCATGCCGCCGAACTGGAGGACGCCGGGCAGGTCGAGGCCGTCGGGGACGGGGCCGGAGCCGTCGCCGTAGTCGAAGCCGTCGAGGTCGATCGCCGTGCGGCCGATCCCCTCCAGCAACGGCCGCGCCAGCAGCACGAGCGGCGCGGCCTCACCGACGGCGACGAGATGGACCTGGCCGCCGTCGGCGAGGCCGCGGGCCCAGGCCACGACGGTGGCGAGGTCCTGCATCCGGTCGGCGGCGAGCGAGGGGTTGTAGGTGTGGAAGTGGGGGGCGTCGGGCCGGCGGGCGACCGGATTGGCCGGATCGAACGCCTCGCCGACGAACATCGGGTCGAGGCCGACGACCGTCTGCCCGACCGACACGAGTGCCTTCGGGAGCTGTGCCAGCTCGCCATTGGCCGTGACGAGGCCGGCCTTACCCCGTGGGTGCAGGAAGATGGTGATGTTCCTCTCCGACCCGCGAAGGATCCCGAAGCTGCCCTCGATGAGGACCACCGGGATCTCCTCGCCAACGCCGACGCGGCTCACTCGCCGATGCTTTATCGAGCCGATTGCGACGAGCTCCGGCTTCGCCATGATCGCTTCCGAGACGGGCCGATCGGTGACGTCTCCGCGGCTCAACGGCCTGATCCCGGCGCGGACGGCAAGGCTCGGGCGAAGCAGCCTGGAAGCGGCTTCCCAGGTGGCCGGGTCGTCGGTCGGCGCGAGTCGCTTGAGCGAATCGGCGGCCGTCGCGATCAGGTCGGACTCGAGCCGATCGGGCGTCTTGAAATCGGTCGGGACGGCGTGGTCCTTGTCGTAGGCGAACAGGTCCGCGGGCGACTCGGGCGTCTGCGAACCCTCGAGGATACGAGACGGATTGTTGATTTCGATCGGCGACCAAAGGTTATTGAGCAGCCACTTGTCCATGAAACGATAGACCGCGTTGCGGCTCGTCCGGTTGTAGTTGTGCGGGAAGTCGAAGACCTCGGCCTCGATCCGGTCGGCCGCGTCGTAGAGCCCGTAGACCTTCCGGATCGCCGGATAGGCGTGAGTCATCGTCTTGGCGGTCCAGTCGCCGGTGGCGCCGACGAGCTTCATGGGTCGGGGGGCGGCGAGGGCGGCGAACTCGATGTTGTCGGTGCCGAGGCGGAGGCCGGCGGCGTTCTCGCAGACGCAGCCGCCCTGGAAGTAGTCGGAGACCATCACCACGGGGGCGGCGACCTTGACGCGGTCATCCAGCGCGGTGAGCAGGAAGGTCTGCGTGCCGCCGCCGGACTCGCCGGTGCAGCCGATGCGAGTCGGGTCGACGTCGGGCAGGGAGGTGAGCCAGTCGAGGGCGCGGATGCTGTCCCAGGTCTGGAGCGAGACGAGGCTCAGGCCCCAGCGTCGCAGGCGATCGTCCAGGAAGGCGTGGCCGAAGGACTTGCTGTCGGCGTAGCCCACCATGTCGTAGAGGAAGACGACGCACCCCATCTTCGCGAGGCGAATGCAGCGCATCTGAACGTCCGTGTTCACTCGTCCCTCGGGCCAGTGGCCGTGCGGGCAGAGGACGCCGGGGACCTTGTTCTTGTTGCCGGCAGGCCGATAGAGGTTGCCCGCGAGGTAGAAGCCGGGGAGGGTCTCGAGCACGACCTTCTCGATCGTGTAGCCGTCGCGCTCCAGCTTGCCGTACACGCGCGGATTGAGCGGCGTCTTCGGCCACATCGGCCAGAGGCCCAAACTGACGCGCAACTGCTCGCGGACGTGCTGGGCGCGGTCGCGCCAGGCGTCGAGGGTCGCCGGGGCGTGGAAGTCGGCACCTTGCTGGTTGGTCCGGATGGTCGTGCGGCGGGGGTCGGGCGAGGGATCGGTCGAGTTGACCTGGCCGCGGATGAGCCGAAGCGCGTCGGTCGGCTCGAAATCCGGGTCGGTCACCAGCGCGATCAGGGCGGGGACGGGGCCCGGCTTGGTGCTGTCCGAATCGGGCTTGACGACCTTGAACTTGAGCTTCTGATCGTATCTCCATCGCACGTTGCCGAGCGACTGCCAGCGCGGCTTCGTGTCCTTGCCCTCGACCTGGACCGACAGCGCGAGGACGCGATCGGCGCCGTCGTCCTTCTGTTCAAGCGTCCACGATTGCTTCGCCGGCGCCCAGACCTTGAGCGTGTAGTCCGCCGGCCGGGGCGGCTCGATCCCTCGGGCGAGGGCCGGGAAGTCGCTGGCCGTGAAGAGAAGCCCCTCGGCCGCGACCGCCGCGCGGGCGGGGGCGACGGTGAGCACGAGGATGGTGAGGACTCGGGCGTGCGCGGTCATGGGCGGGGCCTTCAGTGGGTGAGATGGGAATCGGTCGCGGACTCCGGCCTTGCCCGACGTCGCACTCACGATCCGCACAGCGTCCGCCGGGCCGCACCGTCCGGTTCTTGGCTCGGGCGGCACATGGTGCGTGGTTGCAACGGATGGGGGCCGATCGATTCGATCCGACGCGCAACGAACTGCCGGCGCCGACCCTTGTGGCGCGCCAACGGGGATGGTAAGACGGAGCGTCGGGAAAAGGAAGCGGGGACCACCCCGACCGCCGACGGCCGCCCCTCTCCGAACGGCCCTCCGCCCATCCTCCGCCATCCTATCGAAACGACACGGCCCCCTTTGCTCGGAGCGTTCGCCATGGCCGCCGACTGGAGAACTCGGGCCCTCCGACTGCTTGCGCTGATACTGGCCACGACGGCGACGGTCGCCTCGGCCTGGCCGCGGGAAGGCGCGGCGCGCGACGACGACCCCCGCCCCGGCTACCGGCCCGCCGCCTTCGCGATCAAGGGGGCGAAGGTCGTCGTCTCGCCCGACGCCAAGGCGACCATCGAGAACGGCACGGTCATCCTCCGCGACGGCCTCATCGAGGAGGTCGGCCCGGCCGACCAGGTCGCCATCCCGTTCGACGCCGAGACGATCGACGGCAAGGGGCTCGTCGTCTACGCCGGCTTCCTCGACCTCGACACCACCCTCGGCGCCCCCCCCGCGGGAGTCCAGAAGTCGCGGACCGGGCCGTCGGCCCCGTTGAAATACAGCGACTACGCCCTCGCTCGCACCCCCGAGGACGACCGCAACGGCATCACCCCCGAGTACGAGGTCGCCGCGGCGATCGACCTCGCGGAGAACGTCGCCCGGGAGCGTCGCGCCCTGGGCTTCACGGCCCTCGTGGCCGCGCCCGGCGGCGGCATCGCGACCGGACAGAGCGCCTTGATCAGCCTCGGCGGCCGGCCGCGCCGCGAGTCGATCCTCAGGACGCCCGTCGCCCTCCAGATCGCCCTCCGCAGCCCCACCCCGACGCCGCAGCCCCCGGGCCCCGACGAGCCGCCGGCCGTCGCCCGACGCCGATTCCAGGGGATGACGATCACCTACCCGACCTCCCTCATGGGCATCGTCGCGCACCTCCGCCAGGCGATGCTCGACGCCGAGTACGATCAGGCCATCTCGACCGAATACCCCACGGCCCGTCGGCCGTTCGACCCGGCGTTGAAGGCGCTCCACGCGGCGCGGACCAAGGCGCTGCCGGTCTGGTGGGAGGCGAATACGCGCGACGAGATCCACCGCGTGCTCGACCTCGCGGCCGAGTTCGGCACCACCGCGGTCATCGTCGGCGGCAGCGAATCGGGCAAGGTCGTCGACCGTCTCAAGGCCGAGAAGGTGCCGGTCGTCCTCCGACTCGACTTCCCCGACGAGCCGAAGGCCGCGACCGCGGCCGAGTATCGCAAGCAATCGCCCGCGGAGCGCGGCGAGCCGCTCCGCGTGCAGGCCGATCGCGTGGCGCGGTGGCGCGAGCGCGTCGGCAGCGCCAAGTCCCTGGCCGCGGCGGGCGTGCCGTTCGCCTTCGCGACCGAGGGCTTGAGCCGGCTCGACGCCTTCCCGACGCATCTCCGTCAGATGATCGCCGCCGGCCTGAAGCGCGAGGACGCGCTCGACGCCCTGACCCGCCGCGCCGCCGAGATCGCCGGGGTCGCCGACCGACTCGGCACGATCGAGAAGGGCAAGCTCGGCCACCTCGTCGTCCTGAGCGCCCCGCTCGGCGACGAGCGCGCGCGGGTCCGCTACGTCTTCGTCGACGGCCAGAAGTTCGATAAGTTCGACGCCGGCCCCGAATCCCCTCGTGGATCCCGCGCCCGGGCGCGATCCGAGCCCGCCAAGAAAGACGAGCCGTCGAAGAAGGCCGAGCCCGCCAAGAAAGACGAGCCGCCGAAGAAGGCCGAGCCCGCCAGGAAGGACGAGTCCACCAAGAAGGACGACCCGGCCAAGAAGGACGAGCCGGCCAAGCCGGATCAAGCCAAGAAGGCCGAGACCGCCCCGAAGGCCGAGGCTGCGAAGGCCGAGCCCCCCAAGGCCGAGCTGAAGGCGGAGGCATCCAGGAAGGATGAGACCCCCAAGGCTGAGGTCGCCAAGAAGGCCGACGCTACGCCCGCGACGCCGAAAGCCGATGTCGCCAGGAAGGCCGACGCCACGCCCGCGACGCCCAAGGACGACCCGGCCGCGGCCAAGGGGGCGACCCGGCCCGACGTGGCCCAGGCCAAGAGCGCCGCGGCTACGGCGCCGCCGAAGGGAGAGGAGGATCAGCCGCCGTCCACGAGCTTCGTCGACGTCGCGACCGAGCTGGACGAGGACCGCAAGCCGACGCTCAAGACCGGTGGCGACGTCTTCATCAAGGACGCCACGATCCTCACCGTCACGAAGGGGACGATCCCCAAGGGATCGATCCTCGTCCGCAAGGGGAAGATCGAGGACGTCGGGCCGGACCTGAAGGCGCCCGAGGGCGTGAAGGTCCTCGACGCGACCGGCCTGGTCGCCTTGCCGGGGATCATCGACACGCACTCGCACATGGCGATCCAGGGGGGCGTCAACGAGATGAGCCTCTCGATCGTCCCCGAGGTCCGGGTGCGCGACGTGGTCAACGGCGACGACCCGACGATCTTCCGCGCCCTGGCCGGCGGGGTCACGACGGCGCGGCTCCTCCACGGCTCGGCCGACACGATCGGCGGCCAGGACGCGGTCATCAAGCTCCGCCAGGGGCTCCCCGCGCGCGAATTGCTGATCAAGGACGCTCCCCAGGGGGTCAAGTTCGCCCTCGGCGAGAACGTCACCCGCCGCACCGGCCGCTTCCCGAACACGAGGATGGGCGTCGAGGCCACGATCGAGGAGGCCTTCGAGGAGGGCCGCGCCTACAAGGCCGAATGGGACGCCTACACGGCCGCCAAGGCCGAGGGCAAGCCCGCCCGCCCGCCGCGCAGGGACCTCCGCCTCGAGGCGATCGCCGGCATCCTCGACGGCTCGTTGAAGATCCATTGTCATTGCTATCGGAGCGATGAAATCTTGATGTTGATGCGCGTCGCGGCGCGGCACGGCGTCAGGGTCCAGTCGCTCCAGCACGTCCTCGAGGGGTACAAGGTCGCCCCCGAGATCGCCGAGCACGGCGCGAGCTGCTCGACGTTCTCCGACTGGTGGGCGTACAAGGTCGAGGCGTTCGACGCGATCCCGTACAACTCGGCGCTGTTGACCGAGGCCGGCGTCGCCGTCTGCATCAAGAGCGACGACGAGGAGCTCGTGCGACACCTCGACCTCGAGGCCGCCAAGATGATGAAGTACGGCGGCGTGCCCGAGGCGCAGGCGCTGGCGATGATCACGATCAACCCGGCCCGGCAGCTCGGCATCGACGGCCGCCTCGGCTCGATCGAGAAGGGCAAGGACGCCGACATCGCCCTCTACAACGGCCACCCGTTCGACGCCTTCTCGCGGGTCGAGCTCACCCTCATCGACGGCGAGGTCTACTTCCAGCGTCGCGAGCCCGGCGGCAAGCCCGCGAGCCGCGGCGTCGAGCACGCGACCGTCCCCGTCGCCGCGGAGGAACTGAGGCGCACACCGTTCGTGCTCCCCGGCGACCTCGACCCGCACGCGACCCTCGCCCTCACCGCCGCCACGATCCACACGGTCAGCAAGGGCGACATCAAGGAGGGCACGATCGTCGTCGGCGACGGCAAGATCCTCGCCGTCGGCGGCCCCGAGACCGCCGTGCCCCAGGGGGCTCGCGTGATCGAGGCGCGCGGCCTGGACGTCTGGCCGGGGCTGATCGACGCCGGCAGCGTGACCGGCCTGTTCGAGGTCGGCAGCCTCGCCGAGACGCAGGACCACGCCGACTCGGCCACGTTCCAGCCCGACCTGGCCACGAGCACCGCATTGCACCCCGACAGCGAGCTGATCCCCGTCGCCCGCGCCAACGGCATCCTCGCCGCCTACATCCAGCCCGACGGCGGCACCATCGCCGGCCAGGGATGCGTCATCGCCCTGAACGGCTGGGTCCCCGCCGAGATGATCCTGGCCGACCGGGCGGCACTCAATATCAATATTCCATCGTATGTTAACCCCGAAGCTCGTCGGCGCGGGCGGTTCGCCGGCGCCGGCGGCGACCCGAACGCGCGGCGGAAGGAGCTGATCGACGGCATCCGCGAGCAGTTCCGCGCCGCGTTGGCCTATGACAGGGTGATGGCCGCGGCACGGGCCCAGAAGGGGCGGATGCCCCGGCCCGACCCGCGGCTGGCGGCCCTCGCGCCGTATGCCAGGGGGGAGAGGCCGGTGATCTTCCGGGCCGAGCGTCGCGTCGAGATCCTCGACGCGATCGACCTGGCCGAGGAGCTGAAGCTGAAGGCGATGATCACCGGCGGGCTCGAGGCGTGGAAGGTCGTCGACCGACTCAAGGCGGCGAAGGTGCCCGTGCTGCTCGCCGGCACGCACCGGCTCCCGGGCGATCCGACCGACCCGTACGACGCCCCGTATGCGACCCCGGCCCGGCTCTATGAGGCCGGCGTGACCTTCGCCATCCGCTCCGCCGGGTTCGGCCCCGAGACCGCGACCGCCAGCCGCAACCTGCCGTACGAGGCGGCCACGGCCGTCGCCTTCGGCCTGCCCGAGGCCGAGGCCCTGAAGGCCGTCACGCTCACCCCCGCCAGGCTGCTCGGCCTGGGGGACCAGCTCGGCTCGCTCGACGTCGGCAAGCGCGCCGACCTGGTCATCACCGCCGGCCACGTCCTCCAGCCGACGACCGAGGTCAAGGCCCTCGTCGTCGGCGGCCGTCCGATCGCCCCCGAGAGCCGGCACACGCAGCTCTATTCCAAGTACCGCCGCCGCCTCGCCGAGGTCCGCGCCGGCACCTCCCGGCTCGGCCTCGACCGCGTCGCCACCACCCCCGCGGCCGGCACCGGGAACGGCGCCGCTCCCGCCCCCGCCCCCTCCACCACCCCCGCCCCGGCGACGCCCGGGGCGGCAGAGAAGCGTTGAAGGATCGAATAGCTTATCGAAATGAGCATCCTTTGGTGTGAACCTCGCATCGATGCTCGCTCAGCGTCGAGACGACCCACCGGGTCCCTCCATGGTGAGTCATCCGGGCGATTCGGGATGAGCCCGAAGAATCTCCCCCGGCCCTCATGAGCCGAGGGCGTCGCGGCCGATCCAAAGGGGCGGAGCAGCGGCCTCTCGGCGACGGCGTTGCCGACCGGCCGCGCGAGGATCGCGCCGCGGTGAGCCGACGCCGAAGGAATCACGGATGATCCCCGAGACCCGACCGCGCCCGCGGTTCGACGCGCCCGCCTTGCGCGACCGGATCCGGCCCCTCCGCGACGTCGACAACGTCACCAACCTCGGCTACCTCGCCCTCGAATACCTCGGCATGATCGCCGTCATCGCCGTCGCCGTCACCTTCGCCGAGTACCGCGGCACGCTCGGGCTGGCCTGGGCCTGGAACGTGCCGGTCTTCGCCGCGGCGATCGCGCTCGTCGGCGGCTTCCAGCACCGCCTGGCGGGCCTGGGGCACGAGTCGTCGCATTACACTTTATTAATGAACAAATATTGGAACGACCTCGTCGCCGACCTCTTCTGCATGTTCCCGCTCCTGACCACGATGCACTTCTACCGGCTCTTCCACCTGGCGCACCACCAGTACACCAACGACCCGGCGCACGACCCCGACCTCGTGAACATGGGCCGGAGCAAGCAGGTCGGCGACTTCCCGATGTCGCGGGCGCGGTTCGTCGCCCTGTTCTACCTCCGCGGCCTGACGGCGCCGGCGTCGTTCCTGCGGTATCAGTGGGATTACATTTATGTGAACGTGCTCGGCAAGGGGAACAACGTCTACATGCGACGGGTGCCCGGCGGCGACGCGGCCGACCCGCGGCCGAGGGCCGGGACGGTGCTCGGCCTCGCCTACATCCTCGGCTTCAACGCCCTGCTGTTCGCCCTCACGGGCCTGGGCCGTCACGCCTGGCTGGCCCCCGCGGCGGCGATCGGCGTCGCGGTCGTGGCCGCGGGCGCGGCGGTCGTGCCGGGCCGCTGGCTGTTCCAATCGCCGTTCCGGCAGCCGTATTCGAGCCGGTCCGCGGGCGTCATCCGGCTGAGTTACTACACGATCCTGCTGGCCGGCCTGGCGCACCTGCGTTGGGCGACGGGGGGCCGGTCGGTGGTCTACATCTGGCTGCTCTGGCTCGTGCCGATGATGACAACGTTCATGTTCTACATGCTCTTGCGCGACGTCTATCAGCACGCCAACGCCGACGACGGCCGCCTGACGAACTCCCGCGTCTTCTTCGCCGACCCGTTCACGCGCTGGGCGGTGTTCGTCTACGGCCAGGACGTCCACGTCACGCACCACCTCTTCCCCGCGGTGCCGCACTACCGCCTCCGCGAGCTCCACTCCCTCCTCCGCCGCGAGCACCCCGACTACGCCGCCGCCGTCGTCGAGTGCCACGGCACCTTCGCCAACGCCAAGGGCCGGCCGACGATCCTCGACGAGCTGACGAAGAAGTGACTCAAGAAGTGCTGAGTGCTGAGTGACGAATGCAGAGTCGATTCTCCACTCAGCACTCGTCACTCAGCACTTCTTCCCACTATCCATTGACGACCTGGCCCCCGTTGGGGTGGAGGACCTGGCCGGAGAGATACGAGGCGTCGTCGGAGGCGAGGAAGACGAAGCAGGTGGCGACCTCGTCGGGCTGGCCGGGGCGACCCATGGGGGTGTCGGCGCCGAAGGTCTTGACCTTCTCCGCGGGGAAGGTCGAGGGGATCAGAGGGGTCCAGATCGGCCCGGGGGCGACGGCGTTGACGCGGATGCCCTCGCTCGCGAGCATCTTCGAGAGCGACCGCGTGAAGGCGACGATCGCCCCCTTGGTCGACGAGTAGTCGAGGAGCTGCTTGTTGCCCTGGTAGGCGGTGATCGACGTCGTATTCACGATCGCCGAGCCGTGCTTCAGGTGCTTGAGCGCCGCCTTGACGAGGAAGAACATCGCGAAGACGTTCGTCCGGAAGGTGCGCTCGAGCTGCTCCTCGCTGATCTTCTCGATCGAGTCCCGCGGGTGCTGCTCGACGGCGTTGTTGACGAGGATGTCGAGCCCGCCGAGCTCCTCCACGGTGCGCCCGACGGCGTCGCGGCAGAAGGACTCCCGGCCGATGTCGCCGGCGATGGCCAGGCACTTGCGCCCTTCGTTCTCGATGAGTCGCTTCGTCTCCTCGGCGTCCTCGTGTTCGTCCAGGTAGAGGAAGGCGACGTCGGCCCCCTCCTTGGCGAAGGCGACGCCGACGGCGCGGCCGATCCCGCTGTCGCCGCCGGAGATCAGGGCGACCTTCCCCTTGAGCTTGTCGGCGGCCTTGTACGCGCGCTGCTTCGATTCGGGCCGGGGCGACATCTCGGCCTCGACGCCCGGCTGCCTCTCCTGGTGTTGCGCCGGCTCGGTCTGCTTCGCCATCTCTGCTCTCCTCGGTCCCGGTTGGTCTGGCCCGTTCGATGCGGGGGCCGACAGGGTATTCACGCAATCGGCGCGCCCGGGCCCGACGGCCCCCCTTCCCCGCGGCGGGGCCGCGCTGGTAGCTTGATGGATGTGGGGAACGAGCCGATTGCCGTCGCGACCGGACGGCGCCCGAGGCGGCCCTTGGCGATGAGTCGGCGCGTGGTCTTCCTGTACTCGGGCGAGGGGTCGCAGTACTTCCAGATGGGCCGCGAGCTGTTCGATCGCGACCCGGCCTTCCGGCGGGCGATCGAGGAGTGCGACGCCCTGGCCCGGCCGGCGTTGGGCGCCGCCCTGCCCGACCTCATCTACGGCCGCCCGCTGGCCGAGACCCACGCCTTCGACCGCGTCCGCGCGACGCACCCGGCCCTGCTGGCCGTCCAGTACGCCACGACGACCGTGCTCCGGTCGCGCGGGCTCGAGCCCGACGAGCTGGTCGGCTACAGCCTCGGCGAGGCGGTCGCGGCGGTCGTCTCGGGATCGGGGACGCTGGCCGAGGGGATGGCGCTGGTACAGGCCCAGGCGCGGCTGGTCGAGGAGCGCACGCCCGAGGTCGGCGCCCTGGCGGTGCTCGGCGGCGTCCGGGCCCTGGAAGGGCTCGACGAGCCGCCGGCCCACCGGCACGTCACGGCGATCAACCACGACCGCCACGCCGTCGTCGCCGCGCTGCCGGCCGACCTCGACCCCCTGGCCGAGGCGCTGTCGAAGAGGGGCACCGACTCCGTCCGCGTGCCGATCAACCGCGGGTTCCACAGCCCCTGGATCGAGCCGGCCGCGGCCCTGCTCCGGCCGGTCGCCGAGGCGGTCGCGTGGTCGAGACCGCGGTGGCGGTGCTGGTCGTGCCGGACGGCCGCGCCGCTGGCCACCTACGACGCCGACCATGTCCTGGGCGTGCTCCGCGAGCCGATCCGTTTCCTCGACACGATCCGACGCGTCGCCGCGGAGGGGCCGGCCTTGTACGTGGACGTCGGCCCCGCCGGCACGCTCGCCGGCTTCATCCGCCACGCGCTCGGCCCGAAGGCCGCCGCCTTGCCCAGCCTCAACCCCTTCGGCCTGAACGAGCGGACGATCCAGGCCGTCCTCGACGAGGCCCGCCGGCCTTGATCTTCGACCCGACCGACGAACCCTCGCGACTCGGCCTCCGCCGCGCCGACCGCCTCGAAGCGGCCTGGCTCGCCGCCGCGCCCGCCGCCCGGTTCGACGAGCTTCATCAACGGATCGATGACTTCCTCAATTCAAAAGAACTGGACGAATACCGCGCCCTCTCGGCCGACCGCCGGCGCCGGTCGTGGCTGCTCGGCCGGTTCGCGGCCAAGCGGGCCGCCGCGGCGTACCTCGGCGCGGTCGACTTGCGGGCGATGGCCGTCGCCCGCGGCCTCTTCGGCCAGCCCTTGCTCCGCGTCGCCGAGGCCGACGCCCCCGGCCTCTCGATCAGCCACGCCGGCGCGCTCGCCGTCGCCGTCGCCCACCCCGCGGGCCATCCCCTGGCCGTCGATTACGAGGAGATCCGCCCGGGCCAGGCCGACGCGATCGCCTCGCAATTGACCCCCCGCGAGAACGCCTGGGCCGGCCGCGACCACCCCCGCCTGACCGTCCTCTGGACCGCCAAGGAGGCCCTCTCCAAGGCCCTCCGCTGCGGCCTGACGGCCCCGTTCCGCCTGTTCGAGACCGCGGAACTCTCCGACGATACTCCCGGCCGCGTCGCCGGCCGCTTCGAGAACTTCACGCAGTATCGCTTCGTCTCGACGGTCTCGGCCGATTCCGTCCTGACCCTCGTACTCCCCCTCCGTACCGAGCTGGCCGGCGCCCCGTTCGACGACCCCCCGTAGGGCGTGTGCAACACGCCGCATTCGCTACCCCGTCGGCCTCGTGGCCCGTTCGAGCTCGCGGGCGAGGGCCTCGGGGTGCTGGCTGCCGATGAGGATGCGGGAGCCGTCGGCGAGGGTCAGGCGGACGCCGCGGTCGCCGCGGGCGGAGAGGACGCGCTCGCCGTCGGGGCCGGAGCGGATGCCACCGATCACGGTCCGGTGGCGGACGACCTCGACGCGCTGGATCGTGGCGGCGGGGATCGCCAGGCGGTAGGTCGCGACCCAGCCGAACCAGACGCGCAGCTCGTTGGGCGTGACCTCCGTCGTCATCCGCAAGACGCCGACGACCAGCAAGGCCGGCAGGGTCAGGCCGACGACCAGGCCGGCCGGCAGCGCGTGCAGGACCCAGCGGTGCGGGTTGACCGCGGCCACGGCGCCGGCCGCGGCCGGGTGCGGCAGGCCGATGAACAGCAAGGCCAGGGCCGCCATGATCCCCAGGGCGAGGTAGACCCACCAGGCGAAGAGCTGCTCCTCGCGGTAGATCACGGCCGGCGGGCGGAGCGTCGCGACCGACGACACGCTCAGGGCCCTCCGCTGGGGTCTTCGACGCGGCCGGCCTCGAGCAGCCGGGCCGTCGCCCGGCGGCCGAGGTCGGCGAGGTGGCCGGCGGGCACGCGCCAGAGCTCCGGGTTGAGCACCTCGAGCGAGACGAACCCGTCGTAGCCGACCCGCCGCAAATGCCCGAGGATCGGCCCGGCCGCGATGTCGCCGTCGCCCGGCAGGACGCGGTCGGCGTCGCCGGCCGCCTCGCGCGGCACGCCGCCGAGGTCGCTGACCTGCACCCACGCCAGGTTCGCGGGGTTCAGGTACGCCAGGTCGCCCGGCTTGCTCGGCCCGGTCTCGTAGTGGAATAGGTCGAGGCAGACCCCGAGGTTATCGCCATCCGCTCGCGCGATCAACGCCAACGCCGTGTCGAGGCTGGCGCAGAACCGCGAGGTCTTGACGAACTCCAGGGCCAGCCTCACCCCGAGCGGCCCGGCCAGCGCCGCCGCCTCGGCCAGCGACTCGGCGGCCCGGTTGTAGGTCTCATGGGTCGGCTCGCCCCCCGAGTCGGCCGCGACGACGAGCGTCGGCACGCCCAGTTCGGCCAGCGCCTCGAGCCGGCGCCGGAAGTGGTCCCACGTCAACGCGCGCTCGGCCCCCCTCGACAGCAAGAGCCCCCCCTGCCCCGCCGCCGCGGCGGGAGTCAAACCCTCGCCGTCGAGCAACGACCGGGCCTCGGCGATCGGGTGGGACTGGAGGAACGTCTCGAGCTTCGTCAGCCAGAGCTCGACGGCCGACCACCCCGACCGCGCGAACGCGGGCAGGTCCGCCTCGAACGGCGTGCTCAGCGTCGTCACCTGGCTGATGCAAGGGGTCATCGTCCGGTCAACCCTCGGCGGGGGCGGGGGCGGCCTTGCCTTCGAGCAGGTCGCGGACGGCCTCGACGACGCCAGCCGACGCGACCCGCCACTGCCGGCAACTGTCGCGGTCGCGGAACGTCACGGTGCCGTCGGCGAGCGTCTGGCTGTCGACCGTGATCCCGAACGGCGTGCCGATCTCGTCCTGCCGCCGGTAGCGCCGGCCGATCGCGCCCTTCTCGTCGAAGAAGACGTTGAAGTGTTTCTTCAAGTCGCGGTAGATCGCCTCGGCCTTCTCGGGCATGCCGTCGCGTTTCACCAGCGGGAAGACCGCCGCCTTGATCGGCGCCAGCCTCGGGTGGAACTTCAAGACCGTCCGCGACTCGCCGCCGACCTCGTCCTCGGTGTACGCCTCGCAGAGGAACGCCAACGTCGCCCGGTCGGCGCCGGCGGAGGGCTCGATGACGTGGGGGACGAACTGGTACGGATAGCCCGGGTTCTCCTTGCCCTCGTTCCGCTTCAGGTAGTCCTTGAACGCCGTCAGGCCGAGGCCGGCCTTGTCGCGCTCCCAGCGCTCCTCGTCGAGGTACGACAGGTCCTTGCCGCTGAACTTCATATGTTGCTTCAGGTCGTAGTCGCTCCGGTGCGCGATCCCCTCCAGCTCGCTGACGCCGAACGGGAACTCGTACTCGATGTCGGCCGTCGCCTTCGAGTAGAACGCCAGCTCGTCCGGGTCGTGGTCGCGGAGCGTCAACTTGGCCGACTTCAGGCCGTGGTCGATGTACCACTGATAGCGCGTCTTGCGCCAGTATGCGTACCACTCGTCCGATCCCTCGGGGTGGCAGAAGAACTCGATCTCCATCTGCTCGAATTCGCGCGAGCGGAAGATGAAGTTGCGCGGATTGATTTCGTTGCGGAAGCTCTTGCCGATCTGGCCGATTCCGAAGGGGAGCTTCACGCGGCCGGTGTCGATGACGTTGCGGAAGTTGGCGAAGATGCCCTGGGCCGTTTCGGGACGGAGGTAGGCTGTGCTCGAGTCGTCATCGACCGCGCCGATCTTCGTCGGGAACATCAGATTGAAGTTGCGCGGCGCGGTTAAGAACCCCTTTTGTTCACATGTCGGACATGGAACGATCGCTCTCTCTTCCTCTCGTACACGATCAAATGTGCCGACTTGTTCGGCGTAATTGCTCGGGTCCGCATTTGCATTCGCGGCTCGAAGCTTCTCGATCCTTTTCTTGTTGGTCTCGACGATCTCCTCTGCACCGCCCAGCCCGGTGAAGTAGAAGACATCGGGACGCCCGGAAGCGGAACTGAATGCCCCAACGACGATACGGTAGCAGAGGAGCTGGTCCGCTCGGAATCGCCCCTTGCATGCCTTGCAGTCCACCATCGGATCATTGAACCCGCTGAGGTGGCCGCTGGCCTCCCAGACCTTCGGGTGCATGATGATCGACGAGTCGAGGCCGACCATGTCGTCGCGGAGGTGGATGTTGTCGCGCCACCAGGCGTCCTTGATGTTCCGCTTCAGCTCGACGCCGAGCGGGCCATAATCCCAGAACCCGTTGATGCCGCCGTAGATCTCGCTCGACGGGAAGATGAAGCCGCGGCGCTTGCAGAGCGAGACGAGCTTTTCCATGTCCATCGCAGAGTCGCCTTCGATTCCGTGGTGTGGGTACCACCCACCGTCCGATCGGGGTGGGCGGTGCCCACCCTACGAGTGTTTGACGATGCGTAAAGGGTCGCGCCGCAGCACGGCCGTCAGGTTCAGGCGGTCGACCGCCGCGGCGTCGTCGATGTCGGGCCCGAGGCCGATGCGGCGGACGTTGTGGCCGCCCCGGCCCTCGGCCAGGACCTTGGCGAGGGACTCATGGCTGAGCCGGTGGGCCGTCGCGCGCCAGGAGGCCGCCGCGAGGATCGCCGAGTCGTTCGCGGGGGCGACATCCCAGTCGGTCAGGCTCGCCGTCAAGGCGCCGGCGAGCAGGGTATCCTCGAGGCTGACGAAGCCCTCCGTCCCCGAGCAGACGATGTGCATCGGCCTCCCCTGGGCCTTGAGGAGGTTGACCGTCAACAGCTCGACGGTGGCCTTCAAGTTCACGAACGCCGCGATGTAGACCTGTTCGGCCTCCAGGCTCGCGAGGATGGCGCGGGTGCCATTCGTGGTCGTGATGACCAGGGTCTTGCCGCGGCAGAGCTCGTGCGTGTACGAGGCGGGCGAATTGCCGAGGTCGAATCCCTCGATTTGCACGCCGCCGCGCTCGCCGCCGAGGATCGTCGTGCCGGGGGGGAGACTCGCGGCAACCTTGCGGGCGTCGTCGACCTCGAGGCAAGGGATCACGGCCTCGCAGCCGGCGGCCAGTGCGTGCAGCATCGCCGTCGTGGCGCGGAGCACGTCGACGACGACCGCGACCCCACCGGCCAGGGCGCCGGGGGGGATCAGGCTCGGCAGGAGGTGGACGGCGACGGTCGGTCGCTCGGGCATGGGGTCGCATCCGTGGATGTCACTCGGGCCGGGGCTCGGCCGCCTCATTATGGCATGACACTTCACGGTTGGGGAGCCCCCTGGAACGGCGCGGCCGGCGCCGTTACCATCAGGGCTCGACGGCGGGGCTCTCCGCCTCGGAAGGCCGGGCGACACCCACTCGTTTCAGCACGTCCAGCGCAAGGGGGTCCAACTCATGAGGTCCGATCAGGTCACTCGTCGTGGATTCGTCGGGGCGGTGGGGGCGATGGCCGGCACCGCCGCCCTGATCCAGCCGGGCCGCGCCTCGGCCGTCGTCGGGGCGAACGAGAAGGTCCGCCTCGCCCTCATCGGCGCCGGCAGCCGCGGCAACCAGCTCCTCGACGCCTACCTCCGCCGCGACGAGGTCGACGTCATCTCGGTCGCCGACATCGACGACCACCACGCCGGCCAGACCGCCGAACGGATCAAGAAGGCCAAGGGTAACACGCCCAAGACCACCCGCGACTACCGCGAGCTGCTCGACGACAAGGACCTCGACGCCGTCATCATCGCCACCACCGACCACTGGCACGCCGCGCCGACGATCCACGCCTGCCAGGCCGGCAAGGACGTGTACTGCGAGAAGCCCCTGGCGCACAACGTCCGCGAGGGGCAGGCGATGATCGAGGCGTCGAAGAAGTACAAGCGCGTCGTCGCCGTCGGCACCCAGCAGCGCTCCAGCGAGAACTTCCGGAAGGCCGTCGAGACGGTCAAGTCGGGCAAGATCGGCGAGGTCTTCTGGATCCAGACCTGGAACTTCGAGAACATCAGCCCCGACGGCATGGGCAAGCCCGCCGACACGCAGCCGCCGTCGCACGTCGACTACGACCGCTGGCTCGGCCCCGCGCCCAAGGTCGCGTTCAACCCGTCGCGTTTCCACCTCCTCTTCCGCTGGTACTTCGACTACGCCGGCGGCATGATGAGCGACTGGGGCGTCCACCTGAATGACATCGCGCTGTGGGCGCTCGACTCGAAGGGCCCCAAGAGCGTCTCCTGCACCGGCGGCATCTTCACCACGGACGACCTCCGCGACACCCCCGACACCATGCAGGTCGTCTACGAGTTCCCGAAGTGCACCCTGACCTACTCGATGCGCAAGGGGAACGGCTACAAGTTCAACGGCAAGAGCTACGGCATCATGTTCTGCGGCACCGACGGGACCCTGATGCTCGACCGCTCGGGCCACGAGATCATCCCCGACCACATCGACGAGCCCTACGGCATCCGATTCGCCCTCGGCAATCAGGCGCCGAAGCGCCGGACGATCACCCTGGCGTCGTCGAGCTTCAAGGCCAAGGACGACGGCCTGCCGGACCACGTCGCCAACTTCCTCGAGTGCCTCAAGACCCGCGAACGGCCGACGACCAGCGTCGAGATCAACCACCCCTCGACCAACACCTGCCACCTCGGCAACATCGCCTACAGGCTCGGCCGCAAGCTCTTCTGGGACGCCGACCGCGAGGAGTTCAAGAACGACGCCGAGGCCAACGCCCTGCTCGGCCGCGAGTACCGCAAGGGCTACGAGCTGCCCAAGGTCTGACCCGTCATCCTCCAGAATCCACCATCCCATAGCTATTCTCATTTTTCAAGTGAAAATAGCTATGGGATGGTGGATTCTGGAGGATGGCATCGATCGAGATCGTCGGGGCGCCGCATGCGACCGGAGACCGGCCTGATCCTGCGCGTGGTGGGCCCCCTGATCGAGTTCGCCTGCGTCTTCGCGCTGGTCTCGAATCGGGGGCGGGGCCGGACCGTCGGCGGCGTCCCGCTCGACAACGTCCTGTACGCCGGCATCCTCTTCGGCCTGATCCTGGTCGTCGCCGGCCTCGCCCTGGGCCCCTTCCGCACGCGCCGGCGCGACCTGTATGACAAAGACGACGCCGACCGGAGCTGACGGGCCGACGGCGGCCCCGGGGCGGTCGTATCGCTACTATGATTTGATCATGGCGGCGTTCGTCACCGTCCTGCTCTGCTCGAACCTCATCTCGGCCCCGAAGCGCGTCCACGTCGGCGGGTTCACCTTCGGCGCGGGGGTCTTCTTCTTCCCGATCAGCTACCTCTTCGGCGACATCCTGACCGAGGTCTACGGCTACGCCCGCTCGCGCAAGGTCGTCTGGGCCGGGTTCGGGGCGTTGGCGTTCGCCTCGTTCATGAGCCAGGCGGTGTTGATGCTGCCGCCGAGCCCGTCGTGGTCGTTCCCGGTCGAGGTCGACGGCCGTCCCGTCCGACTGCCGAGCCAGCTCGCGTGGGAGGCGGTCTTCGGCGGCACCTGGCGGATCGCCTTGGCGTCGATCCTCGGGTTCTTCGCGGGGGAGTTCACGAACTCGTACGTCCTCGCCAAGATGAAGATCCTGACCCGCGGCCGGCTCCTCTGGTCGCGGACGATCGGCTCGACGATCGCCGGCGAGGCGGCCGACTCGCTCATCTTCTACCCGATCGCCTTCCTCGGCCGACCCGGCTGGACACCCAACGACGTCGCCGTCGTGCTCGTGTCGAACTACGCGCTCAAGGTCGCATGGGAGGTCCTCGCCACCCCGATGACCTACTCCATCGTCGGCTTCCTCAAGCGCGCCGAGCGCGAGGACTACTACGATATCGATACGGACTTCACGCCGTTCTCGCTCAGGACGTAGGATGGAAGAAGTTTGCCACTGAGGGCACAGAGGACACAGAGGGAGGGAGAAGGGCAGAAGGTCGTCGGACGAAGGGCAAAGGGATTGAGTTCGTCTCGGCGCTCAGCCGCAGCTTTTGTTAGAAGATCAGATTCTCTCCGTCCTTCGCCCTTGTCATCTGTCCTCTGCCATCTGCCCTCTTCCCTCTGTGTCCTCTGTGGCAACCCTCTTCAAGGAGGCCCGAGCTGATGTGCGGGATCGTCGGATACACCGGGCCGCAGGAGGCGAGCCCGATCCTGCTGGCGGGCCTGCGCCGGCTCGAATATCGGGGCTACGACAGCGCCGGGGTCGCGACCCTGGCCGACGGCCAGATGATCGTGCGGAAGAAGGCGGGGCGGGTCCGGACGCTGGAGGAATCCCTGGGCCACGAGCCGGCGCCGGGCTCGTGCGGGATCAGCCACACGCGGTGGGCGACCCACGGACCGGCGACCGACCGCAACGCCCATCCGCACGTCGGCGGCTCGGGAACGGGCACGGTCGCGGTCGTCCACAACGGCGTCATCGAGAACCACGCCGAGCTGCGCCGCGAGCTCGAGGCGGCCGGCTTCGAGTTCCGGAGCCAGACCGATACGGAAGTGCTCGCTCACCTGATCGCGCGAGAACTGGGCGACGGGGACGACCTGCTCGGGGCCGTCGAGCGGGCGCTGGCGCGGGTCGAGGGGACGTACGGCCTGGCGGTCGTCAGCCCGAGGTGCCCCGGCCAGGTCGTCGGGGCGCGACTGGGGAGTCCGCTGGTCGTCGGCGTCGGCGAGGGGGAGCACCTCCTGGCCAGCGACCCGGTGGCGATCGCGCCCTTGACGACGCACGTGGCGTACCTCCAGGACGGCGAGGTCGTCCGGCTGACGCCCGACGAGTTCGCGATCCGGCACCGCGAGCGCGGGCCGATCACGCCGAGGATCGACCGGCTCGACTGGAAGCCCGACGCCGTCGAGCTGGGCGGGTACGCGCACTACATGCAGAAGGAGATCCGCGAGCAGCCCGAGACCGTCCGCAACGCCTGCCGCGGCCGGCTCGTCCGCGGCGAGGCGACGGCCCATTTCGGCGGCCTGAACCTCTCACCCCGCCAGCTCCGACGCGTCCGTCGCGTCGTCTTCGCCGCCTGCGGCACGAGCTGGCACGCGGCGCTCGTGGGTGAATACCTGATCGAACGATTGGCCCATCTGCCCGTGGAAGTCGAATACGCCAGCGAGTTCCGCTACCGCAACGCCCCGCTCGACGACCGCACGCTCGTCTTCGTCCTCAGCCAGTCGGGCGAGACCGCCGACACGCTCGGCGCCCTGCGCGAGTCCAAGCGCCGCGGGCACCCGACGTTGGCGATCGTCAACACCGTCGGCAGCACGATCGCCCGCGAGGCCGACGGCGGCATCTACCTGCACGCCGGACCCGAGGTCGGCGTCGCCAGCACCAAGGCCTTCTCGGCGCAGGTCGCCGTGCTCACCTTGCTCGCGCTCTACCTCGGCCGCGTCCGCCACCTCGCCTTCCCCGACGGTCTGGCGATCGTCGATGCGATCGAGCGCGTCCCCGAGGCGATCGAGCGGGCCCTCGCCTCCGAGGACCTCGTCGCCGAGGCCGCCGCGCGGATCGCCGGCGCCCGGAGCGTCCTGTTCCTCGGCCGCGACCTGCATTACCCGGTGGCGCTCGAGGGCGCGCTCAAGCTCAAAGAAATCAGCTATTTGCATGCGGAAGGCTATCCCACCGCCGAGATGAAGCACGGGCCGATCGCGCTGATCGACCCCGAGACGCCGAGCGTCTTCGTCGCCCCGCGCGGGCCGTTGCACGCCAAGACGCTCGGCAACGTCGAGGAGGTCCGCGCCCGATGCGGGCCGGTCCTGGCCGTCGGCACCGAGGGGGACTCGGCCCTCGCCGACCTCGCCGACGTCTTCCTGCCGATCCCCGACGTCCCCGAGGTCGTCCAGCCGCTCGTGGCCGTCATCCCGTTGCAGCTCCTGGCCTACCACGTCGCCCGCCTGCTCGGCCGCGACATCGACAAGCCCCGCAACCTCGCCAAGAGCGTCACCGTCGAGTGAGGCTGCCGGGCCGTGGCGACAATCGGCGGTCCTCGGCTTTCCCCTTCTCCCCCCGGGAGAGGGAGGAAGACTGCGGCGGCTCGTCAGGCGTAAGCGATCCCCTGTCGGTCGAGGGACTCTTTCAGGGCCCGCGCCGCGTCGCCGAAGCGGTCGGGGCCGGTGAAGCCGAAGCTGGCCTCGGCGACGACGAGGTGCGGCTCGAGCACGCAGAAGCCGTCGTAGCCGCCGGCGACCGCCTCGGCGATCAGCCGGGGGATCTGCCCCTGGCCGCGGCCGGCCTCGACATTCTTATGGGTCGTCACGTCGTAATCCTTGACGTGGAAGTGGACCGTCCGCGACTCCAGGAGGCCCCAGGCATGGTCGATCGACTCGCCGACCTCCAGGTAATTGGCCGGGTCGAAGGCGTGCCCGAGCGCCGGCGAATCCACGGATTCGAGGACGTCGAGCACCCGGTCGGCCGTGTCGCCGTAGATCCCCTTCTCGTTCTCCAGCACCAGGAGCGTCCCGCGCTCGTTGGCCAGGCCGGCCTTGGCCTCCATCCGGCGCAGGACCTCGTCGCGATGGCGGCCCGGATCGTCATCCTTGGGCATGTAATAGCTGAAGATGCGGATGCGCGGGCAATCGTAGAATTCGGCCAGGTCGAGCGCCGTCGCGAACCGCTCCAGGTGGGGGCCGAACGGGTCGCCGACCTTGATCTTGCCGATCGGCGAGCCGATGGCGCTGAGGCCGAAGCCGCGGCGTCGGAGCAGGGTGCGGAACTCGGCGTGCTGGTCCGGGGAGAGGTCCAGCACGTTGGTGCCGAGGATGGCGCGGAACTCGATGTGGCGGATGCCCTGGGATTCGAGGACGTCGAGCTGCTCGATCGGGTCGGGGCCGATCTCGTCGGCGAAGGCGCTGAGGCGGATCATCGTCGTGGGTCTCCGGTCCCGGCGGCACGTCGTCGCGGCCGCGGGGCCCCATCGTATCACGACGTCGAGTCGGCGATGAGGGCCTTGTAGGCGGCGACGGCCATGCGGTCGCAGGCCTCGTTCTCGGGGTGGCCGCGGTGGCCGAGGACGTGGGAGACCGTCACGTGGTGGGTCGCGATCAATTCATCGAGCCGTTTCCACAAGTCCTCGTTCTTGACCGGCTTCCACTGCGCCCCCTCGCGGCGCCGCCAGCCGTTGGCCTTCCACTTCGGCAGCCACTCGGCGACCCCCTTGGCGACGTACTGGCTGTCGGTCACCAGCTCGACCTGGCAGGGGCGGTTGAGCGATTCGAGGCCGCGGATGGCGCCGAGGAGCTCCATGCGGTTGTTCGTCGTGGCCGGCTCGGCGCCCCAGCCGTCGCGGACCTTGCCGGTGGCCGGGTGCTTGAGGATGTACGCCCAGCCGCCGGGGCCGGGGTTGCCGCTGCAGGCGCCGTCGGTATAGAGCCGCACGAGGTCGGCCGGCGCGCCGGCCTCGGGTTCGTCCTCGGATTCGACGGTCCTCATGACCACTCCGGCGATGGTCGCCGCGGAGACGCGGGGGCGCCAAGGATTGTTTCAATGAAACGGCTTGAAAGCGCTTGTGCCCCCGCGCCCCGCGGCGCGTTTACGACGTCGGCCCCCGGCCGCCGCTCAGTAGCGGCGGACGACGCCGTCGAGGACGCCGAGGATCGTGACGCTGTCGCGGAAGATCGGCTTCATGGCCTTGTTGGCCGGCTCGAGGCGGACGCGGTTGCGCTCGCGGTAGACGCGCTTCAGGGTGGCGCCGCCGTCGTCGTCGAGCACGGCGGCGATCTGGCCCTCGCGGGCCTGTTCCTGCTTGCGGATGATGACGAAGTCGCCGTCGGCGATGTGTGCGTCGATCATCGACTCGCCGGTGACCTGGAGGACGAACTTCGCGTCGGTGTCCTCCCAGTCGGCGAAGCTGAACTCCTCGGCGTCCTCGACGGCCTCGAGCGGCTGGCCGGCGGCGATCCGGCCGAGGTACTTCAGGCCGTTGGGGCGGGCGGTGGGCGAGTCCTCCAGGAGCTGGATGGCCCGCGACATGTTGGGCTCGCGGTGGATCAGGCCCTTCTTCTGGAGGGCCTTGAGGTGGCACATCACGCCGTTGGGGCTCTTGATGTCGAACTCGTTGCCGATCTCGCGGACGGTCGGGCCGTAGCCGCGGCCCTGGATCTTCTTGCGGATGAACTCGTAGATCTCGCGCTGGCGGCTGGTCAAGGCGTCGAGGTCGGCCATCGGGGGGCGCTCCGGGCGGGCGGCCGGGTCGTCGTCCTTGACGCGGGGCCGCCGATCGTCGGGTCCGGGGTCGGCCGCCGCCGAGGCTCCCCGGCACCCGACGGACGATCACCATCTGACCCTTTGGTTGCTAATGTACAATGGTCGGCTAGCGCACGCGAGAACAATTTGGAAAAATTATTCAACCTCCGACTCCGGGGCCGAGCCCGGGGCCCGGTCCCGGGCCCCGGCCCGGCCTGGGTTGCTGCGGCGTCTGGCCGGGGCGGCCCGGCGGCGGCTCGTCGGGGGGCGCCGGCCCGAGCAGGACCTTCGGGTACGGCTTGCCTTCCAGGGCCGCGACGATGATCGGCTGGAGCGGCATGAGGCTGTTGGCGCTGGCGATATAGCGGCCCTGGCGGTCGACGACCATCAGGTACGGGACCCGGCTGACGCCGTTGCCCCGGACGAGCCGCGAGTCGGGCATCTTGCCCGGCCGGACCACCACGTCGTAGATGTGCGGCCAGGAGAGCTCGAAGTGCTCGACCAGGCCCCGCGGCTGCTGGGGCGACTCGTCGAGGTCGACGCCCAGGACGGTGAACCCGTCGGCCTTGTGGCGGTCGTAGAGCATCTTGATCATCGGCATCTCGCGCTTGCACGAGTCGCTGCGAGTCGACCAGAAGTCGATTAGGACGACTTTGCCGCGGTAGTCCTTCAGGTCGATCGTCTTGGCCGGGTCGCGGAGCGAGGGGCCGGCAAAGTCGTCGATCGGCTTGCCCTTGAGGGCGACGCGGCGGGCGTTGCCGGGGGCGAACTCGGCGTCGGGGTCGTCGGGGAACTGCTCGGCGAGCAGCTCGTAGAGCCGCCGCGCCCGGGCGTCCTCGCCGCGTTGCTCGCACTCGGCGGCGGCGAGCTTCAGGGCCTGCGCCGCCTTCTCGTGGGGGGGCTTCGCCTTCGCCAGCCGCTCGACGGCGTCGGCGATCGCGCGGAACTCCTCGGGCGTGGCGCCGGCCTGCTTGTCGACGTTGGCGCGGAGCGTGACGACGCGCCAGTAGGCGGCGATCGGCGGGATGCCGGTCTCGGTCGGCTCCTTCTCCAACTCGTCGGTGGCGGCGAGGAACCGGCCGAGCGCCTCGGGCTCGACCTCGATCCGGCGCGACAGCGCGTCGAGCTTCGCCTCGGCCGCGCCCTTGCGGAAGCCGACGCCGGCGTCCTTCTGGGCCAATAACGCGTCGGCGGTCGCGGCGACGGCGTCGGTGTAGCCGAGCAGGTTGGCGCGGAAGTCGCGGACGTCGGCCGCCTCGGCGGTGCCGTACTGCTGCTGGAGGTGGGTGATGTGCTGCGCCAGGGCCCCGGGGGTCCCCGCGGTCAGCGCGGCATAATGAGAGGCCGCGGGCGCGCCCGGGGCGTCGTCGCGGCAGCCGGCCGCCGGGGCGAGCAACGCCAGCGCGACGGCCCAGACCAGGATTCGATGATCGTTGCGAGGAAGCACGGGACCGATTCCCTCGTGGGCCGGCTTGCCGATCGGGCGGCGGGGCGGTACACCTCGGGTCAACGTCCAGTATAATCCCGAGCGAGGGGCCCGCCAATGACCGCGACTCCCGCACAGCCGCCGCGCCGCATCCTGGCCATCCACGCCCACCCCGACGACGTCGAGTTCGAGTGCGCCGGCACGCTCGCGTTGCTCAAGGAGTCGGGCCACCACGTCACCATCGCCACGATGACCCCCGGCGACTGCGGCAGCGCCGAGCACGACGCCGAGGCCATCGCCGCCATCCGCCGCGCCGAGGCGAAGGCCGCCGCCGAGCTGCTGGGCGCCGACTGCCTCTGCCTCGAGTTCCGCGACCTGGCCATCTTCGACGACGACCCCTCCCGCCGCCGCGTCGTCGAGGCCCTCCGCCGCGCCCGGCCCGACCTGATCCTCACGGCCCCGCCGATCGACTACCACTGCGACCACGAGGCCACCAGCCGCCTGGTCCGCGACGCCTGCTTCGCCGCGCCGGCCCCGAATTACGCCACCCGCCAGTGGGAACCGGCCCCATCGCTGGCGAAGATCCCCCACCTCTATTTCGTCGACCCCCTCGACGGCTTCGACCGCGAGTGCCGCCCGCAGCCGCCGGACTTCTTCGTCGACGTCGCGCGCGTCTTCGACCTGAAGCGCCGGATGCTCGCCTGCCACGCCAGCCAGCGCGCCTGGCTGCTCCGCCAGCACGGCATCGACGAGTACCTCGACGCCCAGGCCCGCTGGTCCGCCCGCCGCGGCGCCGAGATCGGCGTCGCGCACGCCGAAGGGTTCCGCCAGTACGTCGGCCACCCCTACCCCGTCACGAACCTGCTGCTCGACCTCCTCGGCCAGGACGGCCGAGGCGGGCCGAGGACGAATCCATGAATCCCGTAGGGTGCGTCGAGTCCGCGACGACGCACCGCCCGTCGGTGGCGAGG
>DASZMJ010000158.1:0-1570 GCA_035551935.1 Isosphaeraceae bacterium | reverse complement strand
GCCAACATCCGCACGGCCACCGACGCGATCACCGACGTCCCCGAGAGCCACTGGTCGGCCGACGACTACTTCGACGGCGACCCCAAGGCGCCCGACCGGACCTACGCCCGCCGGGGCGGATTCCTCGAGCCCGTGGACTTCCCCCCCCTGGAGTTCGGCATCGCCCCGAACGCCATCGAGGCCATCGACACCACCCAGCTCCTGGGACTCCTCGTCGCCCGCCGTGCCCTCGAGGACGCCGGCTACGGCGAGGGCCGCGACTTCGACCGCGAGCGGGTCAGCGTCATCCTCGGCGTCACCGGGACCCTCGAACTGGTCGTCCCCCTGGCCGCCCGGCTCGGCCACCCGATCTGGCGGCGCGCCCTCCAGTCGGCCGGCGTCGACGACGCCACCGCCGACGACGTCGTCCGCCGCATCTCATCGTCGTACGTCGGCTGGCAGGAGAACTCGTTCCCCGGCCTGCTCGGCAACGTCGTCGCCGGCCGGATCGCCAACCGCCTCGACCTCCGCGGCACCAACTGCGTCGTCGACGCCGCCTGCGCCAGCTCGCTGGGCGCCGTCAACACGGCCCTCCTCGAGCTGGCCTCCGGACGCTCGGACATCGCCGTCACCGGCGGGCTGGATACGTTCAACGACATCTTCATGTATATGTGCTTCAGCAAGACGCCGGCGCTGTCGCCGACGGGCGAGGCGCGGCCGTTCGACGCGGAGGCCGACGGGACGATCCTGGGCGAGGGGCTGGGGGTCGTGGTGCTGAAGCGGCTGGCCGATGCGCGTCGGGACGGCGACCGCGTCTATGCGGTGATCCGCGCGATCGGCACGTCGAGCGACGGCAAGGGCCAGGCCGTCTATGCGCCGAGCGTCGCGGGGCAGGTCCGGGCCCTGCGGCAGGCGTATTCGCTGGCGGGGATCTCGCCCGCCACGGTCGGACTGATCGAGGCCCACGGCACCGGGACCCGGGTCGGCGACGCGATCGAGCTGCAGGCGCTGGAGGAGGTCTATGGCGCGGCGCGACCGGGGGGCGCGTGGTGCGCGCTGGGCTCGGTGAAGTCGCAGATGGGGCACACCAAGGCCGCCGCGGGCGCCGCGGGCCTGATCAAGGCCGCGATGGCGCTCCATCATAAGGTCCTGCCGCCAACCTTGAAGGTCCGTCGGCCGTCGGAGCGTGTGGCGAGCGGCGAGTCGCCGTTCTACCTGAATATCGAGGCCCGGCCCTGGTTGAACGACGGCTCGGGACCGAGGCGCGCGGCCGTCAGTGCGTTCGGCTTCGGCGGCAGCAACTTCCATTGCGTGCTCGAGGAGGCCGAGCCCGAGAATGCCGCGATCGACTGGGACGGAGATGTGCAGATCCTGGCCTTCTCGGCCGACGATCGGGCGGCGATCGCGCGGGAGCTGGAGACGCTGGGTGATCGGCCGGGCTGGCCGGAGGTCCGGGCGGCCGGCGCACGGAGCCGGGCCTCCTTTCGGCCCGAGCATCGTCATCGCCTGGTGATCGTCGCCCGGCGGACGGACGAGGACTGGGACAGCCTGATGGCCGAGGCCCGCGTCCTGGGCGAGCGGGACAGACTCC
>DASZMJ010000157.1:0-1517 GCA_035551935.1 Isosphaeraceae bacterium | reverse complement strand
GCCGCGGCCAGCTCGCGGCGGGTCGCCGGCTCGGTCGTCGAGAGCCGGGCGAGGCCGGCGACGACCTGCGCGAGGCCGAAGAAGTCGGCCTCGATCGACGCCGTGCCGGGGTACTCGCGCCAGAGGTCGAGCAGGAAGCCGACGCTCTCAAGCGACCGCCCGCGCTGGCGGAGGACCTCGCCGACGCGGGCGTCCTCCAGGTAGCTCGCCTCGGCCACCGCCCGCCAGACGAGGTACGCCCGCTCGAACTCGCCGATCGCCGTATAAGCCCGGCCGACGGCGCGGATCTGGTCGAACGGGATCACGAGCTCGGGGGCCTTCTCCTTGAGGACCTCGAAGTACTGGACGACCTTCTTCGGCTGGTCGAGCCCGATGTGGATCACCAGGAGCATCCGGGCGGCGTCCCTGGCGACGTCGTTGCGGAGGGTGTAGGCGGACCACAACGCCTCCAGCGGCGCGGCGGCCTCGGCCTGTCGGCCGGAGTCGAACAGCGCCTTGCCGCGGGCGTAAAGCTCGTCGGGGGTGGGCCGGTAGGGGTCGGTCGGCTTCTCGCCGGGCGTGAGGACCTTCAGACCGCCCGCGGGCCCGAGGTGGCGGCGGCCGGGCTCGTAGGCGCTTGAGAGCGTCGGCGGCAGGGCGCGGTACTCGCCGGGCAGGTAGCCGAAGACGTCGTAGACGCAGCCGGGCGACTGGTCGGGGGCGAAGTAGAGGGTGAGCACGCCGTCGGCATAGGTGTGGTGGTTCGCCTGCGAGCGGACCGAGCCCTCGACGAGCGTCGTGCCGGCGGGCAGGTGCTCCTCAAGCACGAGGAAGTCGCGCTCCCAGGCGGGGCGGCCGTCGACCCCGTGGCGCGACGCCTCGACCGAGATCGACGTCCGACCGCCGACGGGGAGTTGCGTGATCGTGTTCTCGAACCCCTGCGCGTTGACCGCGACGCCGAACCCGGTCGCCAGCGGCTTGCCGTCGAAGGCGGGGGCCGGCGCCCAGTAGACGCGGCGGTCGACCGTAAAGGCGCGGTCGTGCCGGTCCTGGTCGGGGGCGAAGTCGCGGGTGAACCCGGTCAGGGTCACGGCGTAGCCGAACGTCCCGCGCCCCTCGATGTCGAAGTGGACCCGGTTCTTGACCCCGGCCGCCTTCAAGACCCGACGCGGCACGAGCACCGCCTTGCCGTCGGCCGCGCCGGTGACGTCGGCCTGGTAAACGCTCTGGTCGTTGACCGTGACAACCAGCCGGTAACGGTCTTCGGCCGACTTGCCCCGGGCGTAGTGCGCGGCCAGGGCCGCCAGCGCCGGTCCCTTGGCCTTGGCGGGCTGCCAGCCGTCGCCGACGCGGTGGGCCAGGAGCCAGTCGACCGACTTCTTCGCGACCGCCGCCTCGGGCCGCGTCCGGGCGAAGGCGTACGACGCCAGCGCGGTCGCTTCGGCGGGCCCGCGGTGCCACGGGTTCGCGCCCGAGCCTTCCCAGTAGGCCCGTTCGGGCAGGCCGGGGCCGGCGGACTCGGTCTTCGCACGGGGGGC
>DASZMJ010000156.1:0-46846 GCA_035551935.1 Isosphaeraceae bacterium | reverse complement strand
CCGCGATCGCCCTGGCCCTGGCGATCGCGGCCGTCGCGGCGACGGTCGCGGTCCGACGGTCGTCGCGGCGGCCGGGGCCGGTCGACCGGAGCGCGGCGGTCGCCCGGGCGCGGCGGCTCCTGGCGGCGAATCGGCCCGAGCTGGCCCTCCGCGCGGTCACCGGGATCGACGACGGCGACAAAGGGGCGGCCGAGGCGGCAACGATCGCGGGCTTCGCGGCGGTCCGGCTCGGCCGGCTCGACGAGGCCCGCGTCGCGCTGGAGCGGGCGCTGCGGCTCGACCCGGCCCAGCCGCTGTCGGCGAGCGTGCTGGCGGCGATCTGCCTCGACGCGAACGAGGCCGACGTGGGCCTGCACTGGCTCCGAGTCGCCGCCGCGCACGACCCGAAGGACCCGCGCCCCTGGCTCGGCATGGGCAAGGTCCAGGCCGACCTCGGCCATGACGCCGACGCCGAGGCCGCCTTTGCCGAGGCCCTCCGCCGCGCCCCCGACGACCCCGAGGCCCGCGCCGGCCGCGCCCGGGCCCTGCTCGGCCTGGGCCGGGCCGACGAGGCCGGCGAGGTGCTGGCCGACGGCCTCCGCGACGACGCCGGCGACTCCGTCTTGCTCGGCCTCGCCGCCCGCCAGGCGCTCGACTCGGGCGGGCTCGATCGCGCCTCGGAACTCGCCGACCGCGCCCTCGACGCCGACCCCGACAACCTCGACGCCCTCCGGACCCGCGCCCGGACCCGCCTCGCCCTCGGCCGCGACGCCGACGCCCTCGACGACGCCGAGCACGCCGCCCGCGTCGCCCCCACCGACCTCGCCGCCTTGCAGCTCCGCGCCCAGGTCGAGGCCCGGCTCGGCCTGGCCGACCGCTCGGCGCGGACCATCGCCCGCCACGACGCGATCCACCGCGCCCGGCTCGTCGTCGCCACCCTGACCGAGCAGGTCGCCCGCCATCCCGACGACCCCGACCTCCGCCACCGCCTCGGCCAGGCCGCCGACGCCGCCGGGTTCCCCTTGCTTGCCCTCAAGTCCTACCGCTTCGCCCTCAAGCTCCGCCCCGACCACCCCCTCGCCCGCGCCGCCCTCGCCGACCTCGAGGCCCGTCGCGAGGCCACTTCGGCACCGCCTTGAAGCGGGGTGATAGAATCGGTCCGGTCGCACGAGGGTCGGCGACCCGATTCCCCCCGATCGAAGGCGGCCGACCATGAACCTGCTCAACCCTCTCTCCGCGGTCGCCGGCGCGCGGCCGATCCGGGCGGCGGTCAACGCGGGGTTCCATCGCGCCGCGCGGCGACGGCTCCGCGAGCTGGGGGGGCTCGACCCGGTCGCCGTCCAGGAGCGCACCCTGCTCGGCCTGGTCCGCAAGGCCGAGGCCACCCGGTTCGGCCGCGACCACGGCTTCGCATCGATCCGCCACGTCGCCGACTTCCAGGCCGCCGTCCCGCTCCGGACCTACGAGGCCCTCTGGCACGACTACCTCGAGCGCGCCTATCCCCGGTTCGAGGACCTGACCTGGCCGGGGCTCGTCCCCTTCCTGGCCATGACCAGCGGCACGACCACCGGCGCGACCAAGCACATCCCCGTCACCCGGGCGATGCTCGCCTCGAACCAGAAGGCGGCGCAGACGATGGTGTCGTTCCACCTCGTCGCCCGACCCGACTCGCGGCTCTTCCTCGGCAAGCTGTTCATGCTCGGCGGCTCGACGAACCTGGAGCATCCCGCGCCGGACGTCGGCGAGGGAGACCTCAGCGCCGTCACCGCGCACACGATCAGCCCGCTGCTCCGCCCCTACAGCTTCCCGCCGCTCGACCTCGCCCTCGAACCGAACTGGGACCGCAAGGTCGACCTGCTCGCCGAGCGGAGCCTCCGCGAGCCGATCACCCTGGTCAGCGGCGTCACGAGTTGCCTGCTGACGCTCGTCCAGCGCCTCCTCGAACGGTCCGGCCGGTCGACCCTCGGCGAGGTCTGGCCGACGCTCGAGGTGATCGTCCACGGCGGCGTCAAATTCGACCCCTACCGCGCCGCGTTCGAGCAGATCGTCGGCGATCGGCCGATCCGCCTCCAGGAGTCGTACCCCTGCTCCGAGGGGTTCATCGCCTTCGGCGACCCGGGAACCGGCCTGCTCCGGCTCGTCTTCGACCACGGCCTGTTCTTCGAGTTCGTCCCGGTCGACGAGCTGGGCTCGGATCGGCCGATCCGGCACTGGCTGGGGACGGCGCATGTCGGGATCAACTACGCGATCGCCGTGTCGACCTGCGCCGGGATCTGGGGCCACGTCATCGGCGACACGGTCCGGTTCGAGTCGCTGTCGCCCCCCTTGCTGACGTTCACCGGCCGGACCAGGTATGCTCTGTCGGCCTTCGGCGAGCACCTGATCAGCGAGGAGGTCGAGGCGGCGATGGCCTCGGCGTCGGCCGTGGCCGGCGCGTCGGTCAAGGACTGGCACGTCGGCCCGGTGTTCGCCGGGTCGCTCGGGCACCATCGCTACGTGGTCGAGTTCCTCCGTCCCCCGGCCGACCTCGACGCCTTCCGTCGCGCCCTCGACGCCGACCTCGTCGCCCGCAACGCCCACTACGCCTGGTTCCGCGCCGAGGGCGGCGGCATGCCCCGGCCCGCGCTGGTCGTCGCCCGCCCCGGCGGGTTCGACGATTGGATGCGCTCCCGCGGCAAGCTCGGCGGCCAGCACAAGGTCCCCCGCATGGACAACGCCGGCACCCTCACCGACCAGCTCGTCTCCTACCTCCACGCCCACGGCCTCGTCGCCGCCGAGCTCGGCGCGTCGCGCTGAGCCGCCCGTCGGGGCTTGCTACCGATGACGCTTCTTGGGCCGGGACGGCGGGCTGGGCCGCCGCAATCGTTCCAGCGTCCTCTCCACAGACTCGAGATAATCGCCGCCATCCTCAAGAAGCTCGCGGGCCCCGCGCTCCTCCTCGCCCTCCAGGAGCAGCAGGCAGTCGAAAGCCGCCTTCTGGATGAACCATGTGTACATACCCGCTCCCGGACGTCCACCGCACTCGATCTCGTGCAGACGCGCGAGTGGGCAGATCGCGATGGCGCGCAACGCCTCGTCCCCCGAGGCGACGAACCAATCTCCTCGATAGCTGATGACCCATTCCAGATCCGCCGCACGCCGCAACACCTCGCCGCATACCATCGCGGCCGGTTCGATCCCGCCCCCGGGCACATCGATGCTCTCATAACCTAGGTAGTCGAGCGCGCGCACGTCGGCCAACGACCCGTCGAACGCGGCGGGGAATGGGGGCCGGATCGAGGCCCAGCGGTCGCGATAGAGCCTGGCAGCGGCCATAACGGCGGCGAGTTGGTCGGGCGTGGGTGAGAATCCCCATTCGTTTCGCGTCATGGGCCAGGTCCATTGGATCGGGGTAGGGGGAGTCTCGGGCGGGTGATGGACGTATCCGATCCACCATTCGATGAACCCCGCCGTCGGAATTCGTCCCGGTGCCTTGCCTCAAGGACCGCCATCCGTCCGGCGATGTGCGCGGGTGGCCCGGACGCCCGTGGGCGTCCGGGCGGCGAAGCCGCACGAGGCGGCTCCCAAGGATCGGGACCTTGCCCCGGCGCAGGTGGGCCGGCCTGAAGGCTGAACCCGGGCGGCGAGGCCATGCCAACGGGGCACCGGTCATTTTCCCGGAATCCCTGCCGGTTTTCGAGCGGGATTCCAACTTTAGGAATAGCGGCTCCTCGCGGGAGGGGCATCGTCCGCGCGGTGATGGCAACGGATCGACCGGATGCGTCCCAAGGCTCGCCGAATCCCATCGTCCCACCGACCAGGCCGTGGCTCGGCTCGTCCCCGGGTCGGCGCGGAACGAACCGACGGACCACCTTCGGTCACTTCGCTGAGGGGTCAGGGGCCGGGCGCCAGGGGCCGGGGGATCCGAAGACGAGGCTGGCGTGGCGCGAAACGAACAGTCATGACCCTCAGAAGGCTCACCCCACCCCATGAAAGTGCGTGCTTGCACGCGGACCCGAAGGAGACTTTCAGAGGAACCCACTTCGGCGGTCGTCGCGGCGCGAAACGAACCCACTTCGGAACGGGGATCGGGGGCCAGGGGCCAGGGGACGGGGACGAGGCCGGCCGAGGGGCGCGGCGCCGGCGCGGAACGAACCGAAGGGCCCTCGGACGTCGCCCCTCGGAACGAACCGAACGGGGCCCTGGGAGGCCTGGGTTGTCCCTGCCGGCATCACGGCCCGATTCGGAACGAACCAAACGGGGGCCTGGGGATCTTGGCGAAGCTCTGCGGGCAGCCCGCGTCGGCGCGGAACGAACCGAAGCCTCGAGCTTCGGCGCCGAAAACGAACCCAATCCGGGCCCCGGCGCCGCCAAAACGAACCCAATCCGGGGAGGGTGTCAGGGGTCGGGGGCCAGGGGCCGGGGAGGAGAAGAGGAGCGGGGACAGCGATCGAAACGAACCCACTTCGGCCCCCGGCCCCCGGCCCCTGGCCCACGACCCCCGACACCCTCGCCCACGGAACGAACCGACGGAGGCTTTGCCCGCCAAATCGGGAAACAAAGCCGGCTGTCGCGAAGGCCGCCCGATCCGGCGCGAATGGGCCGGCCTGCGGTCGATTCCGCGCCGGCCGACGCCGAATCCGGCCGACTCCAACGAGGCCCTCTGCCATACCTGGATTTGGCGGGCAAAGCCACCCCAGCCCCTGGCCCCGACCCCTCTGACCTCAGACGCGGAGGGTCGGCCCCTGGACGATCTGGAGGAGCTCCTCGCCGCGCATGCGGTGCGCGGCGTCGTGGGGGCAGGCGTAGACGCAACTGGGCTGGCTGTCCAGGCTGGAGCAGAGGTCGCAGGTCGTCGCCTTCTGCTGGACGACCGGCAGCTTGCGGCCGGTCTCGGGGTCGTCGCGATAGACGGACTTGCCGTTCTCCTTCAGGTCGAAGGAGTGCATGTTGATGTTGCCGTACGGGCAATTCTCGGCGCATTTGCCGCAGCCGATGCACCAGTCCTCGATGATGATCTCCAGCCCCTTGGTCTTGTCGGTCGGCGGCCGGCGGCGGATCGAGCCGACGGGGCAGCCGACCATGCAGTACGGGTCGAGGCACGACCGGCACGAGCTGGCCACGAGGAACTTGTCGAACCGGAGCCCTTCGCGGATCAGTCGGGTGACGCCGTCGTGCGAGTCGGCGCAGGCCTTGGTGCACTCGTCGCAGCGGGTGCACTTCTCCAGGTCGAGCACCAGGAGGCTCTGGGCGTTCATGAGCCCCTGGTTCAGGAAGTCGGCCAGGGGGACCGTCTCGACCTCGTGGACCGACTCGGCGTTCTGCCGGAGCATGTCCGCCGCGCGGCGGGCGAACTCCTCGCGGACCTTCGGGAACTTCTCGAGCAGCTCGCGGAAGACCGGCCCCCGGATCCGCAAGAGGTCCACGTCGTCGAGCGCCGAGCAGGTCGCGGTGCGGACCCCCTCGGGGGCGAGCTCGCGGACGCCGGGGACGTGGGCCATCAGGCCGATCTCGCCGAAGTACTTGCCGCGGCCGAGGTAGTTCAGCACGCGCTCGCCGCCGGGCCGGCGCTGGGCGACCTTCACGAAGCCGATGCGGACGAGGTAGAAGTCGTCGGCCGGGTCCCCCTGGTGGAAGATGACCTCGCCGGGGTTGTAGCGGACGAGGTCGACCTTGCGCTCGGAGCCGTCGCGCGGCAGGAGGAAGTCGAGGAACCGCTGGAACTCGGCCTCGTCGGCGGCGAGGTCGGCGAGGATCGGCACGCTCCGCAGGTGGTTGTCGACGGCGCGGGAGAGGTAGCGGTCGTCGAGCATCCGCTTCGACGCCTTGTTGCGCTGGAGGATGTACAGGACGTTGCGGTCCAGCTCCAGGAGGGTGCCGTCCCCGTCGGCGACGACCGTGGCCGAGCGCGGGTAGCTGCTCATGCAGGTCATCTCGCCGAAGATGTCGCCGGCCTCGAGGGTGGCGACCGGGTTGCTATAATCCAGTGAGACAGGCGCATCGATATGTATAAAGTGAGTACGCGTGTCCTCGCCCTCGCGGGTGTCGCCCTGGCGGTCGACGAGGTCGATGCGGAAGCGGCGGAAGAGGCCGAGGAAGCCGCCGTCGACGCGGTCGCCGGCCTTGCGGTCCTTGCGGCCCTTGGCGTGCTTGATCGGGGCCTGGATGCGGACGGTGACCTGGCCTTGCTCGATGTAATAGGCCGTCGAGCCGGGGTCGCCCTCGCGGCAGATGACCTGGCCGTCGCGGACGTGGAGGCGGCGGACGGCCCCCTCGTTGAGCCGGAGGAAGGCCATCGAGACCCCCTGGAACAGGGGGTGGTCGGCCAGCTCCTCGGGGCCGACGACGTCGACCCCCCTGGGCGGGGCGCCGTGGGTGACGAAGCCGGCGATGGTCAGCGCGCCGGTCGGGCAGGAGACCATGCACTCGCCGCAGGCGACGCAGGACGAGGCCCCCATCGGGTCGTCGAGGTCGAAGGCGATGCCGGCGGTGTAGCCCTTGCCGCGGCGGCCGATGACCTCGTTGTGGCGGATCTCGTTGCAGCCGCGGACGCAGCGGTCGCAGAGGATGCAGGCGTTGTGGTCGACCTTGATGACGACCGACGACTCGTCGTGCGGCCGCTCCCGGGCCGGGGGCGCGAACCGCGAGCCGGTCACGCCGACCGTCTCGGCGAGCCGCTCGAGCTCGCACGAGCCGTCGAGCTGGTGCTTGGCGCAGGGGGAGGGATGGTCGGTCATCAACAGCTCGGTCAACGTCTTGACCGACTGCTCGACGCGGGTGCTGGTGGCGCGGGTCTTGATGATCATCCCGTCGGCGACGCGGCGATGGCAGGCGGGGGCGAGGCGCCACTCGAAGTTCTCGCGCCCCTCCTTGTCCTTCGAGCCGACCTCGACGACGCAGACGCGGCAGACGGCCACCGGGTTCATGTACTCGCGGTGGCAGAGCGTCGGGATCGTCACGCCGGCCTGGGCGGCGGCGTCATAGATCGTCGTCGGCACCGGCACCCCCCTGCGGAGCGCGGGGTCGTAGGCCTCGGTCGTGGGGGGGACCGAGACGGCCTTGCCGTCGATCGTCACGGTGATCATGCCGTCGCCGGTGCTCATGGGTGTCCCTTATCTATGCAGATCGATGCGCCTCAGCCGGCGCGGCAGACGCCCGCGGGGCAGCGGCCGCGCTCGACGTGCTCGTCGAGCTCGTCGCGGAAGTGTCGCATCAACGACGTCAACGGGTTCGCGGCCACCTGCCCGAGGCCGCAGATCGACGTCAGCATCATCGTCTCCGACAGCTCGCCGACGGCCGACAGGCCGCCCTTGCCGTCGCGGCCGGCGGCGATCGACCGGAGCAGGTCCGTCAGCTTCTGCGAACCGAGGCGGCACGGGACGCACTTGCCGCACGACTCGTTGCGGAAGAACTCGGTACAATTGAGCGCATTATCGACCATGCATGCCTTGTCGCCGTACGCCACGAACGCGGCGCCGAGCATCGAGCCGGCCTTGCCGAGGGTGGCCGAGTCGAGCGGCAGGTCGAGGACGTCGAACGTCGATGCGTCGGCGGCCATGTGGTCGGCGACGAACCTCGGCGGCAACGCCTCGCGGCGGGCCTGGGCCGGCAGGAACCCGGACGACGGCCCGGACGGGGCGATGGCCTTGAGCTGCTGCCCGTCGCGCATCCCGCCGGCCTGGTCGATCAGCTCGCGGACGGTCTGGCCGAACGGGACCTCGTAGACGCCGGGCTGGTTCACGTCGCCGGAGATCGACACGAACCGCAGGCCGGTCGCGCCGCGGACCCCCTGCGACTTGTACCACTCGCCGCCGTGGGCGAGGATCGCGGGGACCCAGGAAAGCGTCTCGACGTTATTGATCACCGTCGGCTTGCCGTAGAGGCCGGCCTGGACGGGGAAGGGGGGCTTGTTCCTCGGCTCGGCGCGGCGGTCCTCCATCGCCTCCAGCAGGGCGCTCTCCTCGCCGCAGATGTAGTTGCCGGGGCTGACGAAGACCTCGAGCGGGAACGACAGGTCCGAGCCGAGGATGCGGTCGCCGCAGAGGCCGGCCGCGCGGGCCGCCTCGATGGCGCGCTCCATCGCCTCGATCTCCTCCTCGAACTCGTGTCGAATGTAGACGTAACCATGCGCCGCACCCGTGACGAGCCCGGCGAGGGCCATCCCCTCGACGAGCAGGTGGGGGGCCCGTCGCATCAGCTCGCGGTCCTTGAAGGTGCCGGGCTCGCTCTCGTCGGCGTTGCAGACGACGTACTTCGTCGGCCCGGCTTCGGCGCGGACGGCCGCCCACTTGCGGTGGGTCGGGAAGCCGGCGCCGCCCATCCCCTTCAGGCCCGAGGCCTCGAGCGTCTTGAGCACGGCGTCGCCGTCGCGCGTCTCGACGAACTTGCGGATCTGTTCATAACGCGGCTCGCCGTTGTACGGGTCGATCCGCCAGCCCGGCGGGGAGCGGTCGGCGTGCTGGTGGGGCAGCGAGTCGGGGTCGGCCAGGGCGCGGGCGATCCGGTCGCGGAGCGTGGCCTCGTCGACGTCCCAGTACACGTGATCGTTGATCACCAGGGCCGGCGCGTGGTCGCACTGGCCGAGGCAGGAGACGCCCTCGACGTGGACCTGCTTGCCGTCGAGCTCGGCGGCGAACGCCTTGAGGTTCCGCTCCAGCCGGCCGGCGTTGCGGAGGTGGCAGGCCATGTCGCGGCAGACCCGCACCTCGACGGCCGGCGGCGGCTCGAGGCGAAAGTGCGGGAAGAACGTGATGACCTCGTGGAGCCGGTGCAGGGGCGTGCCGGTCCGCGCCGAGAGGGCGTGGAGCTCCTCGACGGGCAAGTACCCCTTGCAGCGATCCTGGATCTTCCGCAGCTCTTGGACGATCATGGCGTGCCAGGGTCCGTGGTCCGGAGGTCGAGCCTAGTGGGCGGCCTTGGCCCGGCCGGAGAGGAAGTCGAGCAGCGACCGGTCGTTCGCCATCGCGTCGCGCGCCGGGTCGCCGAGGCCGCGCGTCGGGTCGTCGCCGCCGTGGTAGCGGTGGCACTCGGCGCAGTCGTGCCGGAACCCGCCGGTCGGACTGCCGCCGGAGGACCCCGCCGGGGCGTGGCAGGTCCGACAGTTCTTGATATCGGGGAGCATCACGTCCGAGCTCTTCGTGGACGACATCGCCGCGGCGTGGCAGGCGTTGCAGTCGACGGCCCGGTGCGGGGCGTGTTGGAAGGCGGCGTGCTCGAACCAGATGGCCGGCACGCCGGGCTTGCGGATGGTGAAGGTCGGTCCGCGGTCCGGGTCGAGGTCGTCGGGCCCCTTAGCGCCCTCCTTGCGGGCGACCTCGTGGCATTCGAGGCAGGTCGTCTTCCCGCCATAAAGGGTCTGCTCGGCCGACCGGACCTGCTCGGCGATGGCGGAGCGGGCCTTGGCCTCGGCGTCGTCGCGCGGCTTGCCGGGCATGCGACGGGGGGCGCGGAGGGCCTCGGCGAGGGCGGGCTGCTTGGCGAGCAGTCGCTCGGTGTAGGCCCCCCAGAGCAGGGCGTGGACCTCGTCGGGCTGGAGCCCGTGCGGGACGGCGAGCGCGTCCTTGGCGGGCCGCTCGCCGGCCTTACGCGGCTCGACGGTCAGGGCGTGGCAGGCCCGGCAGTCGTTCTTGTACGAGATCGGCTGCATGTACGCCCCGGCGCCCGGCAGGGCCGTGCCGCCCGCCGAGTCGAGCCGATGGCACGACGCGCACGCGAGCTGGATCGGCGCGTCCATCGCCTGGCTCCCGACTTTGTAGCGGCCGACGTCGGCCTGGTCGACCTTGGCGAGGGTGAAGTTCGCCCCCTGGCCCGGCTTCATATGGACGGCGTGGTTGAACTTCAGGTGGCCGGGGTCGGGGAGCTTCTCGGCGATCCGGCGGAACTCGGGGTGGTCGGACTCGAAGCCGTGGATCGATGCGGCGTAATGGCTCGTTTCCTTGGAGTGCTGGCCGAGGTCGGCGTGGCACGAGGTACAGTCGCCGACGGTGCCGCGCTTGATGTCGGCGTCGCGCCCCTGGTGGTCGCGGTGGCAGCCGGCGCAACTCTGCTGCGACGCCTCGGGGATCTGGTTGCGGTGGTGGGGCGGTCCGGCGTGGCACGACTGGCAGAGCTCATTGGAGTCGGCCAGCGACCGGGACGAGCCATTCCAGCCGTCGCCCCGGATCGGCGCGAACGGGACGTGGCATTCATTGCAGTCGTTCTCCCACTTCGCGTGGACCGCCGCGACCGGCCCGTGCGAGATGAGGTGGTCCCCCTGCGGGCTCCGCGCCCAGCCGATCGCCCACCACGACCCGGCCAGCACCAGGGCCAGGAGCGACAGGATCAGCTTGCCGCGGCCGAGCCAGCCCCAGCGAACGAAGTAGTCCGCCGGGATGCGGAAGGCGCGGCGCTTGGCGTCGGAGATCTTCGGCATGACGACACGCTCACCAATAACGGGTGGCCTGGATCGCGTGGATGAACATCAGGACGAGCAAGGCCACCGAGAGCGGAAGGTGGACCAGGAGCCAGCTATGGAGCCAGACGTGGAGCCGCTGCTGTCGGCCGAGCTGCCGGCGCTGGTCGGCGATCCGCTCCAGGGCGTTGACCGCGTCGAGGGCCTCGGGCGGGACCTTCGTCCGCAGGTCCTGGAACAGGGCGGCCGACTTCGAGGGCGACTCGAGCGGCGAGGGCCCGTCGCGGCGCGCCCGGGAGGCGGGCCGGCCGTTGGCCTCCTCGGCCTCGGCGATCTCCTCGAGATAGGGGTGCAGGAGGCCGTCGAAGAAGCCGCGCAACGGCTCGGAGCCGGCGACGGGGGGCCTCGGCACGCGGGTCTCGACGACCTTGCCCTGGACGTGCCCGGCGGTCCGCACCGCGCCGACGGTCAGGAACCGGGAGGGGGCACGACCGACGGCGTCGAGCTCCTCGGCCGGCCGGGGGACCTCGCCGGGCCGGGGGCCGCAGGTGTCGACCACGAGGCGATCGGCCTCGTTGAGGGAGAGGCGGACGACGTGGCCGATCTCCGAGTGGATCGTCTCGGCGGGGACGTCCATCAGCATCCGCTTCGGCAAGGTGTTCTGGAGCACCAGGCCCCAGACGCCGCTGGCGACGACGACCGTCAGGAGCACGAGCAGGACCTGACTGAGCGGACCGCCGAGGTAGAAGCCGCTGTGCAACAGCAGGAGCGGGTAGCAGAGCAGGCCGAGCCAGATATGGGCGCGCATCCAGACCTTCACGCGGCCGATCCGCATCGTCCGGACCTGCTTGCGCCACCAGAGCAGCATCTCGAAGACGATGATCAGGCCGCCGACGACGCCCAGGGCGTAGCCGGGGGCCGAGCTGCCGGTGATCCAGCGCCCGGTCCGGGCGACCTCGACGGCGTACCAGCCCGTCGCGGCGGCCGTGGCCGCCGCGCAGGAGAGGACCCAGGGCAGATGCTCGCGCCATTGCTCGCGGCCGATCAGCACGACCCGTAACCTCCGCCCGCGCGGCCTCGCGCGTCCCGTTGCCTTCGACCCGACACCCGGCCGGCGCCCGGGCGGCCCCCGGCCAGATCATGCCCATCTTGCGGCCGGCCGACGCGGCCGTCCAGAAAAAACCGTGCGACAGGCCGGAACGATTCCGGCATGACCCTCGTAACCAACCCGCGTCGTCCCGGGCGACGGCCGTCGGCTCGGAGGCTCAAGCCATCATTAAAGAAGAGGAACTCATGAAAACCGGCCGTGACAGGGGCCCGGCACCGGAAACAAGTCCTAGCATTCAGCGGCGGCCGTGTCAATGAGGCGGGCCGCGCCGATCCCGCGATCGCGGATCGTGCCGGAGTCGTCGGCTGGCCCTTGCCTCGGGCCGGCGCCTCTGGCATGTTGTGTGTCGAACATCCACCCGACGGCGACTGGTCGCGGATCGAAGGTGCCATGACGAAGGCGCGTGGGACGGTCGGCATGCTCGCGGTCGCGGCGATCGTCGCGGCCCTGTGGGTCGGCCGCGCGCGGACCGCTCCCGCGGGGGAGAACGCGCCGCCCCCCAGGAGCACCGGCAAGGCCGGGATGACCGAGCCGGTCTTCGTCGGTACCGCCTCGTGCTCGGGCCGCGCCTGCCACGGCGGCATCGACGGCGATGGGCCGAAGGGCCAGGAATTCCACGTCTGGGCGCGGCTCGATCATCACGCCCGGGCGTTCGAGGTGCTCCGCAACGATCGCTCCCGCGGGATCGAAAAGCGACTCCATCCCGATAAGAAGACGGTCGCCACCGAGGACAATCTCTGCCTGGCCTGCCATCTCGGCCCGAAGAAGTCCGGCCCGGCCGACGAGGCCGACGCCGTCGCCCCGTTGACGGGCGTCGGCTGCGAGTCGTGCCACGGCGCAGCGGGCAATTGGCTCGAGCCGCATACCTCGCCGGGCTGGAAGACGAAGCCGGCCGAGCAGAAGGCGGCCCTCGGCATGCAGCCGCTCGCCCGGGTGGTCGATCGGGTCGAGGCGTGCGCCCGCTGCCACGTCGGCGACGACTCGCGCGAGGTCGACCACGACCTGATCGCCGCCGGCCACCCGCGCCTCAACTTCGAGTTCGCCGCCTTCCAGGACGACATGCCGAGGCACTGGAAAGAGACGCACTCCGAGGCCGAGTCGTGGTCGATCGGCCAGGTCGCGACGGCCAGGGCCGCCCTGGAACTGCTCGATCATCGGACCCGGCGGGCCCAGGAAAACCAGGATCAACAACGCTGGCCCGAGTTCACCGAGATCGACTGCTTCGCCTGCCACCACGACCTCCACAAGGACGGCGCGGCCCGGCAGCGGAGATTCGTCGGGGTGCTCGGCGGCCGGCGGCCGGGGGCCTTCCCGTGGGGCTCGTGGTACTTCTCGATCCCCCGCACCCTGGACGGGCCGAAGGACCTCGCCCCCGCGCTCGACGAGTTGGCCGCGACGATGGGCCGGACCCGACCGGAACCGGCCGAGGTCCAACGCCTGACCAAGCGGGCGATCGGATCGCTCGACGCCTGGCGGAAAACGCTGGAAGCCTCGCCCCCGACCGACAAGAAGGCCGGGGCCTGGGTGGCCGAGTTGCTCAAGAAGGAGCCGTCGCTCGCGGCGTCGAACTGGGACTCGGCGGCGCAACTCTACCTCGCCCTGGCCGCGCTGGGCCGGGACGACCGCGACCGCGAGGCCCTCGCTCGACTGATGCGGGCGCTGGAGTTCCCGAAGGGCACCGACAGCCCCGGCGACTTCCGGGCGGGTAACGACGTCAACGAGGCCATCCAGGCGCTGGGAGCCGGGCGGGACTGAGCCACGCCATCGCGACACTTCAACGGCCATCGCCGTCGTCCGATCAACGCAGTCGGAATCTCCACGAACCAAGGGCCAGGCAACGGGGGCGATCATGGGCAATCCGATCAGCGAGGTCCAGAAGTTCGGCCAGAGCATCTGGTACGACAACATCCGCCGCGGCCTGATCACCTCGGGCGAGCTGGCGGCGATGGTCGAGAACGACGGCCTGCTCGGCGTCACCTCCAACCCGGCGATCTTCGAGAAGGCGCTGACCGGCAGTACCGACTACGACCCGGCGATCAAGGCCCTCGTCACCGGCGGCGGCGGCGCCAGCGCCATCGCCATCTACGAGGCGATGGCCGGCGAGGACATCAAGCTCGGCGCCGACGTCCTCTACCCGGTCTACGCCAAGACCTCGGGGCGCGACGGCTACATCAGCTTCGAGGTCTCCCCCTACCTGGCGAACGACACCAAGGGGACCGTCGAAGAGGCCCGCCGCCTCCACAAGGCCCTCGGCCGCGACAACGTGCTGATCAAGATCCCGGCCACGCCCGCCGGCGTCCCGGCGATCCGCCAGGTCCTGGCCGACGGGATCAACGTCAACGTCACGCTCCTCTTCTCGGTCGATGCCTACGCCAGCGTCGCCGACGCCTACATGGCCGGCCTGGAGGACCTGGCGGCCAAGGGGGGCGACGTCTCGAAGGTCGCCAGCGTCGCCAGCTTCTTCATCAGTCGGATCGACTCGCTGATCGACGACGAGATCGGCAAGGCGCTCGACGTGACCGAGGACCCCAATCGCCGCGCCAAGCTCAAGTCGATCGTCGGCAAGGTCGCCATCGCCAACGCCAAGATCGCCTACGCCAAGTTCCTCGAGCTCTACGCCACCGACCGCTGGAAGGCCCTCGCCGCCAAGGGGGCCAAGCCCCAGCGCCTGCTCTGGGCGAGCACGGGGACCAAGAACCCGAAGTACCCGAAGACCCTCTACGTCGATGAGCTGATCGGCCAGGACACCGTCAACACCGTCCCGGCCGAGACCTACGCCGAGTTCAAGGCGCACGGCAAGGTCCGCCCGTCGCTGACGGAGAACTGGGCCGAGAACCTCGAACAGGCCCGCGAGGTGATGGACACCCTGGCCGACGTCGGCCTGTCGATGAAGGACGCGACCGACCGCCTGCTGGCCGACGCGGTGCAGAAGTTCTGCGACCCGTTCGACAAGCTCCTCGGCGCCGTCGAGAAGAAGCGCCAGGCGCTGCTGGGCAAGGGCCTGTCGCGGCTCTCGTACGCGCTCGGCGACGCCGAGGCGGCCGTCAAGGCGACCCTGGAGGACTGGCGCGCCGGCGGCAAGGTCCGCCGGCTCTGGGCAGGCGACGCGACGCTCTGGTCGGGCACCGACGAGGGGCAGTGGCTCGGCTGGCTCCACGTCGTCGACGGCCAGCGCGACCACCCCGAGACCCTCCGCCAGATCGCTCGCGACGTCAAGGAGGCCGGCTTCACCCACGCCCTGCTCCTGGGCATGGGGGGCTCGAGCCTCTGCCCCGAGGTCCTCAAGAAGACCTTCGGCGCCATCTCGGGTGCGCCCGAGTTGTTCGTCCTCGACTCGACCGTGCCGGCGCAGGTCCGGGCCGTCGAGGCGAAGGTCGACCTGGCGAAGACCGTCTGCATCGTCTCGTCGAAGTCGGGCGGGACGACCGAGCCGAACGTCTTCCGCCAGTACTTCCAGGACCGGGTCCAGATGGTCATCGGCACCGAGCCGGCCGGCTCGCACTTCATCGCCGTGACCGACCCGAACACCAAGATGCACCGGGTCGCCAAGGAGAACCGCTTCCGCCACATCGCCTTCGGCGATCCGACGATCGGCGGCCGGTTCTCGGCCCTGTCGAACTTCGGCATGGTCCCGGCGGCGGTCATGGGCCTGGACTTCGAGAAGTTCCTCGACAACGCCGAGGTCATGGTCCAGTCGTGTGCCTCGTGCGTCCCGCCCGAGTCGAACCCCGGCGTGATCCTGGGGGCCGTCCTCGGCACGCTCGCCAAGCAGAAGGGGCGCGACAAGGTGACGATCGTCGCCTCGCCCGGCATCGCCGACCTCGGCGCCTGGCTCGAGCAGCTCATCGCCGAGTCGACCGGCAAGTCGGGCACCGGCCTGGTGCCAGTCGACAACGAGAAGCTCGGTCCGCCGGCCGTTTACGGGAACGACCGCGTCTTCGCCTATGTCCGGCTCAACTCCGCCCCGTGCCCCGACCAGGACGCGGCGATCGACGCCCTGGAGAAGGCCGGGCAGCCGGTCGTCCGGATCGGCCTCGACGACACGATGGAGCTGGGCCAGGAGTTCTTCCGCTGGGAGATCGCCACGGCCGTCGCCGGCTCGATCCTGGGCATCAACGCCTTCAACCAGCCGGACGTCGAGGCCAGCAAGATCAAGACCCGGGAGCTCTCGGCCGCCTACGCCGAGACCGGCAAGGTGCCGTCGGAGCCGGAGCTGACCAGCGGCGGCGGGATGGCCCTGTACACCGACCCGAAGAACGCCGAGGCCTTGAAGGCCGCGGCGAGCTCGAACTCGCCCGAGGCGATCCTGGCGGCACACCTGGGCCGGATCAAGCCCGGCGACTACTTCGCCCTCAACGCCTACGTCGAGATGAACGACGAGCACGACGCCCCGCTCCAGGCGATCCGCCTGGCCGTCCGCGACCGCAAGCTCGTAGCGACGACGCTCGGCTACGGCCCGCGGTTCCTGCACTCGACCGGCCAGCTCCACAAGGGCGGGCCGAACTCCGGCGTCTTCCTCCAGATCACCTCCGACGACGCCGAGGACCTGCCGATCCCCGGCGAGAAGTACACCTTCGGCCTGCTCAAGCAGTTCCAGGCCCAGGGCGACTTCGCCGTCCTCGCCGAGCGCGACCGCCGCGCACTCCGCGTCCACCTCGGCCCCGACGTCCGCGCCGGGCTCGAACGGCTCAGGGCGATCGTCACGAAGATCCTGGGCTGAACCTCCGTCCGACCCCCCTCTCCCCCGGGGAGAGGGGGAATACTGACGCACGAGCCGAACTCTTAGGGGAGGAAGCGCCGATGGCCGCGCAGGACGACATCGACCTGTTGAGCATCAATACGATCCGGACCCTGTCGATGGACGCCGTGCAGGCGGCCAACTCGGGGCACCCGGGCACGCCGATGGCGATGGCGCCGGTGGCGTACTGCCTCTGGCAGCGGTTCCTCCGCTTCGACCCGGCCGACCCGATCTGGCCGAACCGCGACCGGTTCATCCTGTCGATGGGCCACGCGTCGATGCTGCTGTACTCGCTGCTCCACTTGACGGGCGTCAAGGCCGTCAGCAAGGACTACGAGACCCTCGGCGAGCCGTCGGTCCCGCTGGAGGCGATCAAGAAGTTCCGGCAACTCGACAGCAAGTGCCCGGGCCACCCCGAGTACCGCTGGACCAGCGGCGTCGAGACGACCACCGGGCCGCTCGGCCAGGGCATCGCCACCAGCGTCGGCATGGCGGTCGCCGGCAAGTGGCTGGCGGCGCACTACAACAAGCCCGACTTCCCGCTCTTCGACTTCAACATCTACGCCATGGCCGGCGACGGCTGCATCATGGAAGGCGCCTCGAGCGAGGCGGCCAGCCTCGCCGGGCACCTGAAGCTGTCGAACCTCTGCTGGATCTACGACAACAACCGCATCACCATCGAAGGCTCGACCAAGCTCGCCTTCAGCGACGACGTCGCCACCCGCTTCATCGGCCACGGCTGGAACGTCACCCGCGTCGGCGACGCTAACGACCTCGACATGCTCGCCCGCGCCTTCGAGGTCTTCAAGCACGAGCACGAGCGGCCGACCCTGATCATCGTCGACAGCCACATCGGCTACGGCTCCTCGAAGCAGGACTCGCACACCGCGCACGGCGAGCCCCTGGGCGAGAAGGTCATCGCCGAGTTCAAGGAGCGGTTCGGCCTCTCGCCCGAGAAGTTCCACGTCCCCCAGGAGGTCTACGCCCGGTTCCGCGAGGGGATCGGCACCCACGGCAAGGAGCTTCGCGACGCCTGGTTCAAGAAGATCGAGGAGTACGCGGCCAAGTACCCCGCCGAGGCCGACCAGCTCAAGCGGATGCAGCACCGGCAGCTCCCCGAAGGCTGGGACAAGGGCCTGCCCACGTTCCCGGCCGACGCCAAGGGGATGGCCGGCCGCGCCGCGTCGGCGAAGGTGCTCAACGCGCTGGCGCCGAACGTCCCCTGGCTCCTCGGCGGCGCCGCCGACCTCGCCCCCTCGACCAAGACGCGGCTCGAGGCCAAGGAGATGGGCGACTTCGAGGCCGACAACTTCGCCGGCCGCAACTTCCACTTCGGCGTCCGCGAGCTGGGCATGGGGGCCTGCCTCAACGGCATGGCGCTGGTGAAGGTCCGGCCCTTCGGCGCCGGCTTCTTCATCTTCAGCGACTTCTCCCGGCCGGCGATCCGGCTAGCGGCGATCATGGAGATCCCCGTCATCTACGTCTTCACCCACGACTCGATCGGCGTCGGCGAGGACGGGCCGACCCACCAGCCGGTCGAGCAACTGGCGAGCCTGCGGGCCATCCCCGGCCTGATCTCCCTCCGCCCGGCCGACGCGAACGAGATCGTCGAGGCCTGGAAGCTGATCATGCAATTGACGCACGAGCCCGTCGTCCTGATCCTGACCCGCCAAGACGTGCCGACGCTCGACCGGACCAAGTACGCCCCCGCCGCCGGCCTGGCCAAGGGGGCCTACGTCCTCGCCGACGCCGACGACGGCAAGCCCGAGGTGCTGCTGATGGCCTCCGGCAGCGAGGTCCAGCTCTGCGTCGACGCCTTCGAGACGCTGAAGGCCGACGGGATCAAGGCACGCGTCGTCAGCATGCCCTCCTGGGAGCTCTTCGAGCACCAGTCGCAGGAGTACCAGGACAGCGTCCTGCCCCCCTCGATCACGGCCCGCGTCTCCGTCGAGCAGGCGTCGACCTTCGGCTGGGAGCGGTTCACCGGCCTGACCGGGGCGCGGATCGGCATGCACACCTTCGGGGCGTCGGCCCCCTTGAAGGAATTGCAGCGCAAGTTCGGCTTCACGCCCGAGCGCGTCGTCGCCGCGGCCAAGGAGCAAGTCGCCCTGGCCCGGTCGCACAACGGCCAGGCCGTCGCGGCCCACTGACGAGCGAGAAGGCCACGGGAGCATCCCCGCCATGACCATCGCCGAAGCGGCCCTCGAGCTGGTCGAGGACGGCACCACGATCGGCCTCGGCACCGGCCGGGCGGCCTCGGAGTTCATCCGGGCGCTCGGCCCCCGCGTCCGCCAGGGGCTCCACGTCCGGGGCGTGCCGACCTCGGAGGCGACGGCCACCCTGGCGCGCGAGGTCGGCGTCCCCCTGGCGTCGCTGGCCGACGTCGAGGAGCTCGACGCGACCTTCGACGGCGCCGACGAGGTGGCGCCGGGGCTCGACCTGATCAAGGGGCTCGGCGGCGCCCTGCTCCGCGAGAAGATCGTCGCCGCGTCGTCGCGACGGCTGGTCATCCTCGTCGGCGACGAGAAGGAGGTCGATGCCCTGGGCGCCCACGGCACCTTGCCGATCGAGGTCGTGCCGTTCGGCGTCCCTCTGGTCCGCCGCCGACTGGCCAGGCTGGGCCTGGACGCGACCCTGCGGACGAGGGACGGAGCCCCATTCGCCACCGACAACGCCAACTACATCCTTGACGCCCACGTCGGGCCGATCGCCGACCCGAGGGGGCTCGAACAGGCCATCCACACCATCCCGGGCGTCGTCGAGTCGGGCCTGTTCCTCGGCATGGCCGAGACGGTCCTGATCCACGACGCCGCGGGCAAGGTCCGGGCGTTGCGACGCGGGCCGTCGTGACGCGGACGAGTCCGATCCGATTCGCCGAGAGCCATACTCCGATCCGTCACGCCACGAAGCGAAAGGGGAGCCTACCGTGCAACTGGGGATGATCGGCTTGGGGCGCATGGGCGCCGGCATGGTGCGACGGCTGTTGAAGGCCGGGCATCAGTGCGTCGTCGCGGACCGGAGCCAGGAGGCGATCGACGACCTGGTCAAGGCCGGCGCCGTCGGCTCGAGCTCGCTGGCCGACTTCGTCGGCAAGCTCTCCAAGCCCCGCGCCGCGTGGCTGATGATCCCGGTGGCGGCGGTCGACGGGATGCTCGACAAGCTCGAGGCCCTGATGGAGCCGGGCGACATCCTGATCGACGGCGGCAACTCGTACTACATCGACGACATCGCGCGGGCCAAGCGGCTCAAGGCCAAGGGCCTGCACTACGTCGACGTCGGCACCAGCGGCGGCATCTGGGGCCAGGAGCGCGGCTACTGCCAGATGATCGGCGGCGAGACGGAGGTCGTCCGCCACCTCGACCCGATCTTCGAGGCGCTGGCCCCCGGCATCGACGCGGCGCCGAGCCGCACCCCAGGCCGCGAGAAGATCCAGGGGAGCACGGCCGAGGACGGCTACCTCCACTGCGGCCCCAACGGCGCCGGCCACTTCGTCAAGATGGTGCACAACGGCATCGAGTACGGTATCATGGCGGCGTATGCCGAAGGGTTGAACATCCTCCAGCATGCGAACGTCGGCAAGCACGAGCGCGAGGCCGACGCCGAGACGACGCCGCTGCGCAACCCCGAGCACTACATGTACGACTTCGACCTCCGCGACGTCACCGAGGTCTGGCGGCGCGGGAGCGTCGTCGGCTCGTGGCTGCTCGACCTGACGGCCATCGCCATGCTCGGCGACCCGACGCTCAAGGAGTTCAAGGGCCGCGTCTCCGACTCGGGTGAGGGGCGCTGGACCATCCAGGCGGCGATCGACGAGGCCGTGCCGGCGCACGTCCTGACGACCGCCTTGTACGAGCGGTTCGCCTCGCGCGGCGAGGCGACCTTCGCCGACAAGGTCACCTCGGCGATGCGCAAGCAGTTCGGCGGCCACATCGAGAAGGCCGCCGGCCAGTGAGGCCGTGACCGACCGCCCACCGCCCGGGGTGACGACCGAGCCGAGCCGTGACGAGGTGACAACGCCGATGCCGACCGCCAATCCGAGCCGGACCGAGGCGGCCAACCCGCTCGCCGCCGGCACGCCCCGGGCCCTCGTGCCGCAGCCCTGCGTCCTGGTGATCTTCGGCGCCGCCGGGGACCTGTCCTGGCGGAAGCTGATGCCGGCCGTCTACAACCTGAACGTCGACGGCGCCCTGCCGTCGAGCTTCGCGATCGTCGGCTTCGGCCTGCGGGCGGAGGGCGAGCGGCAGGGCGACCCCGACGAGTCCATCCGCGACCGCGCCCGGAGCGGCATCGAGCGCTTCTCGCGCCAGCCGCTCGACGAGGGGCACTGGAACGACTTCGCCCGCGCCCTCTCGTTCGTCGAGGGGAGCTTCGGCGACGCGCGGGCGTATGAGCAACTGAAGGCCAAGCTCGACGCCGTCGACCAGCAGTTCGGCGTCCCCGGCAGCCGCGTCTTCTATCTATCGATCCCGCCGTCGCTGGTGCCGCCGTGCGTCGAGCACCTGAAGGCCGCCGGCATGGTCGCCGACCCGGCCGACCCGCGGCGGTTCACTCGCGTCATCGTCGAGAAGCCGATCGGCCGCGACCTGGAGAGCGCCCGCGAGATCAACGCCGCGGTCGCCTCCGCCTTCGCCGAGTCGCAGACCTATCGCATCGACCACTACCTCGGCAAGGAGACCGTCCAGAACCTGTTGGTCCTCCGGTTCGCCAACAGCATCTTCGAGCCGCTCTGGAACCAGAAGTACATCGACCACGTCCAGGTCACCGTCGCCGAGGAAGAAGGCCTGACCCAGTACGACCCGAAGACCGAGGAGATCACCGGCAGCCGGATCGGCTACTACGAGGGGGTCGGGGCGTTGCGGGACATGCTCCAGAACCACATGCTCCAGACCCTCTGCATGGCGTCGATGGAGCCGCCGTACTCGCTCGAGGCCGACGTGGTCCGCAACGCCAAGGCCGGCGTCCTGCACTGCCTGCGGCCGATGACCGAGTCCGACGTCGTCGCCAACGTCGTCCGTGGCCAGTACATCGAGGGGGACGAGCACGGCCGCCGCGTCCCCGGCTACCGCCACGAGGTCCGCGAGTACTTCGAGAAGGTCGCCCGCCGCCCGATCCCACCCGAGTCGGTCAACTCGACGACCGAGACGTTCGTGGCGATGAAACTTTATATCGACAACTGGCGCTGGGCCGGCGTGCCGTTCTACCTCCGCACCGGCAAGCGGCTGCCGAAGCGCGCCAGCGAGGTCTCCATCCAGTTCAAGGACGTGCCGCAGGTCCTCTTCAACGACCACCCCGAGGCCCCGCTCGAGCCGACCGTCCTGACGCTCCGCGTCCAGCCCGAGGAGGGCCTGTCGATGCGGATCGCCTCGAAGCTGCCCGGCCCGAAGGTCCGCATCTACCCGGTCCAGATGGAGTTCAACTACAGCACCAGCTTCGGCGGGACGACGCCCGAGGCCTACGAGCGGCTGATCCTCGACGTCATGGCCGGCGACGCGACCCTCTTCATGCGCCGCGACGCCGTCGAGGCGGCCTGGCGGTTCGTCATGCCGGTCCTCGAGCACTGGGACCGCGTCCGGGTCCGCTCGCTGCCCGAGTACCAGTGCGGCACCTGGGGCCCGATCGAGGCCGACGCCCTGATCGAGCGCGACGGCCGCGCCTGGAGGAGGCTATGAGCGCCGTCGCGGCGGACACGACGGGCGACGAGGTCGCCGTCCCGTTGCTCGACGTCGAGCGCGAGCTCGACCGCCAGCTCAAGGCGGCGCAGGGGCCGGGCGAGGCGCCGGTGGTCCGCGCGCGGATGTCGAACCTGGTCATCTTCTGCGACTCCGCCGAGCGCGCCCGCCAGGTCGACGAGGTCGTGCCCGACGTCGTGGCGATCCACCCGGCGCGGGTGCTGCTGCTGGTCAGCGAGCCGGGGTCGAAGGCCGACGAGCTGCGGGCCTCGGTCCGCACCCGCGTCCACGAGGTCGGCACCGGCCTGCGGGCCTTCTCCGAGCAGATCACGATCCGGGGGGACGGCCCGGCGGTCGACCACCTGCCGTTCGCCGTCCGGGCGCTGTCGATCGGCGACCTGCCGACGAACCTCTGGTGGGCCGTCCCCCAGCCGCCGGCGATGGCCGGCCCCTTGCTCTACAACCTGTCGGAAGACGTCGACCAGGTCGTCTACGACAGCTTCGGCTGGCCCGAGCCGGCCCGGGGCATGAGCGCCACGGCCTCCTGGATCGAGCGGTTCCAGCGAGGGCCGGGGCAGGGGGCGAGCCGCGTGGTCGCCGACCTGGCCTGGCGGCGGCTGAAGTACTGGCGACGCATGATCGCGCAGGCGCTCGACCCGGCCACGGCGCCGGGGGCGATCGCGACGATCGGCGAGGTGCTCGTCGAGCACGGCCCGCACTCGGTGATGATGGCCTGGGGCCTGGCGAGCTGGCTGGTGGCGCGGCTGGGCTGGCACGTCACCGGCGTCCACGTCGAGCCGGCCGTCGAGATCCACTGGCAGCTCACCGCGCCTGAGGGGCCGCGGCACGTCCGCATACGTCGCCTCGGCGACGGCCCCCGCGGCCTCCGCAAGGTCCGCGTCGCCTGCCAGATCGACGGCGAGCCGGTCGCGCTGGCCCTGACCCCCGAGGAAGAGGGCCGCCGCCTCTCGATCGTCCCCGAGAACGTCCCCGGGGCGCCCCGGACGATGGCCGTGCAGCCGCAACCCCTGGCCGAGCTGGTCGGCCGCCAGCTCTCCGACCGCGAGCGCGACCCGGTCTTCTGCGAGACGATGCGGGTCGCCCAGGAGCTCGCCCGCAGCGTCCTGAACGCCTGACTCCGGCCCAAGGACGACCCCCGAGGGCCGCGCCCCGCGACGGCCCTCTTGCTGTGCTATGCTGGCCGAAACGGCCGGGGATGACCGAGGACGACGCCCATGCACGAGACCACCCGGGAACACGAGCGCCTCCGCGAGGTCCGACACGACAACACCGGCTGGCGCCGCTGGGGCCCCTACGTCAGCGACCGCGCCTGGGCCACCGTCCGCGAGGACTACTCCGTCGACGGCGACGCCTGGGGCTTCCTCCCCCACGACCTCGCCCGCAGCAAGGCCTACCGCTGGGGCGAGGACGGCCTCGCCGGCCTCTGCGACCGCTACCAACTCCTCGTCTTCGCCCCCGCCTTCTGGAACGGCAAGGACCCCATCCTCAAGGAGCGACTCTTCGGCCTCACCCCCCACGAGGGCAACCACGGCGAGGACGTCAAGGAGTACTACTTCTACCTCGACAACACGCCGACCCACTCCTACATGAAGTTCTTGTACAAGTATCCCCAGGCCGAGTTCCCGTATGCCCAGCTCGTCGAGGAGAACCGACGCCGGGACGGCCAGGGTTTCGAGTACGAGCTGCTCGACACCGGCGTCTTCGACGAGGATCGATACTTCGACATCTTCGTCGAGTACGCCAAGCTCGACGAGGAAGACTTCGCGATCCGGATCGAGGCGTTCAACCGCGGGCCCGAGGCGGCCCCGCTGCACGTCCTGCCGCACCTCTGGTTCCGCAACACCTGGTCGTGGGACGGGCGGCACCGCGAGCGGCCGACGATCCGGCCGACGCCCGAGCGGCCCGACGCGATCGGCGTCGTCACCGACGACTCGGCCTGCGAGACCATCGCCCACATCCCGATCGAGCACTACCTCCGCGCCCGGCTGCTCTACGGCCCCCCAGGCGGCGTCCCCCTGTTCACCGACAACGAGACGAATGCCCAGCGCGTCTTCGGCCCCGGCGACCAGGGCCACTCGAAGTACGTCAAGGACGCCTTCCATCGGCACATCATCGACGGCGAGGATTGCGTCAACCCCGACCACGTCGGCACCAAGGCCGCGCTCCACTACCGCTTCGACGTCCCGCCGGGCGGCTCGGTCGTCCTCCGACTCCGGTTCACCGACAAGGCGGACCTCGCCGCGCCGCTCAAGGACGTCGACGCGATCGTCGACCGCCGCCGCCGCGAGGCCGACGAGTTCTACGAGAGCGTCCACCCGCCCGACGCCACCGAGGACGAGCGGCTCGTGCAGCGGCAGGCCTTCGCCGGCCTGCTCTGGACGAAGCAGAGCTACCTCTTCGACGTCCACGACTGGCTCCGCGGCGACCACGCCGACCTGAGCCCGCCGCGCGCCCGCTGGCAGATCCGCAACCAGCACTGGCTGCACCTGAACTCGATGCGGGTGATGACCGTCCCCGACAAGTGGGAATACCCCTGGTTCGCCGCCTGGGACCTCGCCTTCCACTGCGTCACCTTCGCCCTGATCGACCCGAAGTACGCGATGGACCAGCTCTGGGTCCTGCTCTTCGAGCAGTTCCAGCACCCCAACGGCCAGCTCCCGGCCTACGAGTGGGAGTTCTCCGACCTGAACCCGCCGGTGCACGCCTGGGCCGTCTGGCGGGTCTACCACATGACCCGCTACTTCAACGAGAAGCACTACGGCGACCGCGAGCCCGACCGCGGCTTCCTCGAACGCTGCTTCCATAAACTGTTGATCAACTTCGCCTGGTGGGTCAACAAGGTCGACCGCGCCGGCAACAACATCTTCGAGGGGGGCTTCCTCGGGCTGGACAACATCACCGTCGTCGACCGGAGCGTCATGGGCCGCGACGGCACGACGCTCGAGCAGGCCGACGCGACCGGCTGGATGGGCATGTTCTGCCTGAACCTGATGCGCATGGCCCTGGAGCTCGCCAAGGACAACCCCGTCTACGAGGGGATGGCGACGAAGTTCTTCCAGCACTATGCCTACGTCGCCGGCGCCATGAAGAAGATGGGCAACCGCAACTACCAGCTCTGGGACGAGCAGGACGGCTTCTTCTACGACGTGCTCCGCTACCCCGACGACAACTTCCACAAGTTCCGCGTCCGGTCGCTCGTCGGCCTGATCCCGCTGTTCGCCGTCGAGCGGCTAGAGCTCGACTGGCTCGACCGCTTCCCCGAGTTCAAGAGCTGTCTGCTCTGGTTCGTCAAGAACCGCCCCGACCTCGTCGCCGACGTCGTCCACAAGGTCGAGCACGACGGCAAGATCACCTTCGCGCTGACGATCGTCAACGACCACCAGCTCCGCCGCATCCTCGGCCGCGTCTGCGACCCGCGCGAGTTCTTCTCCGACTACGGCGTGCGGAGCCTGTCGAAGGCGCACGAGTCGAGCCCGTTCGTCTTCTCCGGCAAGTACGTCGGCTACGAGCCGGCCGAGGCGGTCTCGAAGATCAAGGGGGGCAACTCGAACTGGCGGGGGCCGATCTGGTTTCCGACGTCATTCCTGCTCATCGAGTCGCTCCGCAAGCTCGCCAAGGCCTACGGCCTCTCGACCGCCGTGGCGACGCCCGACGGCAACGGTAGCGAGCTCACCTTCCTCAACCTCGCCGCCTCGATCGCCGACCGCATGATCCGGATCTTCACCCGCGACGCCGACGGCCGCCGGCCCGTCTACGGCGGCGCGACGAAGTTCCAGGAGGACCCCCACTGGCGCGATCTCATCCTGTTCTATGAATACTTCCACGGCGACAACGGCGCCGGCCTCGGCGCCTCGCACCAGACCGGCTGGTCGGCCCTGGTCGCCTCGATGATCGACGAGTGGCGCAACGAGGAGGTCATGCACCTGGCCTTCGGCGCCGGGGTCGACGTCCATCACGAGGCCCCGCCGCCCAAGCGAGCCACCGCGAAGGCGTGATGCCCCCACGCCGGCACGTCGAGGTACAACCCACGCGCCGCGAGGTCGTCCCCCTCGCGGTCGTGGGCCTCGTCGCCGAGCAGGTCCTCCAGCCGGAACGCCCCGCCGCGCAAGCCCTCCGGCGGCAAGGCCACGTAGCACTGCCCCCGCGTCGGTCCGTAATTCACCGCCACGAGCAGCCGTGATCCCTCGGCATCCCAGAGGAACGCGAGGAACCGATCCCACGACGGGTTGCCGTCCCACGCCGGCCGGCACTCGAGCAGCCGCCAGCGGCCGTCGCGGACCTCGGGGCGGGCGAGACACTTTAACAGTTTTTCGTAAACGCATTGAATCATCGGATCGACCGACTCGTCGCGACGGCGGCCGATGTGGATGCTCGTGCGGGAGCGGCGGCCCTCGAGCTGGCCGTCGTGGACGAACCGGAGGCCGGGGACGAGATACGTCAGGGTGGCCGCGGCCGGATGGACCTCGGGCGCGAAAGTCGCGGCGGCACGGGGCTCGTCGTGGTTCTCGAGGAATCGGGCCGACTTCCGCTGATACTCGGCGTCGGCCGTCAGGTGCCCGCGCACCGCGCCGGCATCGAGCCCGCGGAGGCGGTCGTAGAGCCGTTTATCATACGTCCAATCGAATCCCTGTTGCTGGAGCGCCCATTCGAGGTCCCAGTACGCCTCGGCCATCAGGCGGAAGCCGGGGTTCGTCGCGCGGGCCTCGGCGATCGCTCCGGGCCAGAACGGCTCATCCACGGGGGCAGGGCCGTCGCGAGGGGCCGAGCGATCGCCCCAGGTCCGGGCGAAGACGTCGGGCAGGACGAGCATCGCCATGTCACAGCGAACGCCGTCGCAGCGGGCGGCGACTCGGGCCAGCTCGCCGGCCATCGCCGCGCGGAGGGCCGGGTGGCGGTAATTGAGCTGGAGCGTGTCGGGCCATCCGGGGAAGTACGGGTCGCGTCCGTAGGCCAGGACCACCGACCGGCCGCCGGCCCGGACGCGGAGGTAGTTGTCGGGCTCGCGCGCGAGGTCGTCCTCGGTGCCGGCGACGTAGTAGTCCGGGTGCCCGGTGACCCAGGGATGGTCGATCGCCGTGTGGTTCGGCACGAAGTCGAGCATCAGTCGGAGTCCGCGGGACCGGAGGCGCGTACGGAGGCGGGCCAGCGCGGCGTCCCCGCCGAAGTCCTCGTGGACGTCGTAGGATTGGACGGCGAACGGCGAGCCGACGATGTCGGCGTCGGCCAGGTCGGGCAGGTCCTCGGCGAACCCGCGGCGCCAGTCCTCGCGCGACCGCGAGACGGCCCGGCCGGCGGGCCCGGTCCGCCAGGCGCCGAGCAGATAGACCCAGTCGAAGCCGAGGGCCGCGAGGCGGTCGAGGTCGGCGTCGGGCACGTCGTCGAGCGTGGCCGGCCGGCCGAGGCCGCGCGCCACGTCGCCGAGCCAGAGACGGGCGTTGACCTGATAGAGTGACGGATGAAGAGGATGTTTCATTCTCATTTCCAGTTTTGCCGGAGTTCGTTGTTGCGATAGGAATCGACGAGGTGCTCGAGCAGCTCGATCTCGCCGCGGATGCGGGCCCCGTGCTCGGTGTCGGCGACCCGGCGCGGGGGGGTCCAGTTGCGGACCTCGACGACGGTCGGGATGATGTCGACGCCGTCGCGGACGGCGGCCTCGACCGACTCGAAGTGGTGGTGCTTGGCCAGGAGGGTCCGGCCCGGCTCGAGCACGAGCGTGTAGCCGTGGTCGCCGTACGCGGCCGAGAAGGCGCCGTCGATCGTGATCGCCTTGCCGCTCCGCTTCAAGGGCGACTCTCCCTGATCGATCTTGACCGGCACGTGCCCGTTGACGATCAGGCCGTGGTCGGGGTCGACGCCGAACTCCATGAGGATGCGTTCGCAGAAGGCCGGGTCGTGGATCAGGCGGAAGTACGGGTCCTTGGTCTCGACGTGGGCGGCGGGGTCGGCGACGAAGTCGTTCTCGAAAGTGGTGATCCGGTCCTTGCCGAAGAGGGGCGACCGCGGGCCGCACCAGAGGTACCAGGGCAGGTCGCGGTCCTTCTCGGCCGGGGTGTCGAGGACCCGGGCGAGCACGCGATCGATCGCGTCGAACAGCGCCCGGCCCCGCCGCGGCCGGCCGTCGACGACCAGGGGGAGGAACTCGCCGTTCTCATCGACCGGCACGCAACCGTGGAAGATGAGGTGCTCGTCGCGCCTCAGGTACATCGACCCGTGGCCGACGAGGAACCGCATCTGGTCCCAGAGCTTCCGGCTGCGGAGGAACGAGGCCTTGATCCGGTCGACGCACGCCCGCTCCTCGGCCGAGAGGGCGTAGGGGTCGGCCGGGTCGATCGTCGGGAAGTGGGCGTCGCGGAGCGGGTGGACCTTGCCGTCGATCTCGACGGTGCCGGCGGCGTAGTCGATGCGGTGGAGGAGCCGTCGGGCGTCGAGGCCCCACTCGGGGTTCCGGGCGATGAGCTGGCCTTCGAGTTTGTGCTGGAGGACGGCGGCGGCCTTCTGCAACCGGGCCATGGTCAGGTCGTCGCGGAGGCCGGTGCCGCGGGGCTTGAAGCAGTCGGCCGGGTCGTCGTGGTAGCAGGCGCGGACGAGGTGCTCCAGCGGCTGGAGGGTGATGCCGTAGCCCTCCTCGAGCTGCGAGAACCGGCGGTAGCGGGCCGAGATCCGCAGGACGTGGGCGATCAGGGCCTCGTTGCCCAGGCAGGCGCCGAGCCAGGCGGCGTCGTGGTTGCCCCAGACGAAGGCGACCTCGGGCAGCTTCATCAACGTGTCGACGACGCGGTCGCCCCTCGGGCCGCGGTCCCAGCAGTCGCCGGCCAGGACCAGCTCGTCGACGGCGAGGTTGCGGAGGACGCGGACCGTCAGCCGCACGAGCCTCGGGGCGCTCTCGTGCTGGGCCAGGGCGTCGATGATCGCATCGAAGTATTCGGGCCCACGCTCGAGCCAGGGGGCGTGCAGGAGCTCGAGGAAGAGGTCGCGATACTCGGTCGGGAAGACCGCCGAGGCGCGGCGGAGGCTGTCGCGGCGGGCCAGGACGCGGATCAATTCGAAGAGGTCGCGGAGGACCCGCCGGCAGCAGTCCAGCCGCGCGGCCGGGTCGCGGAGGGCCGGCTCGATGCGGTCGAGCGTCTCGCGAGGATAGAAGATCAGCGTCAGGAACTCGCGGACCTGGTCCGGGGTGCGGCGGTCGGCGAACAGGGACTGGACGAGCGGCCGGAGGGTGCCCGACGCGTTGTTGATCACGTGGCGGAGCTTCACGTCGTCGCCGTGGACGTCGCTGATGACGTGGATGGTCTGCCGCGGCAGGGTCAGTTCGGCCGAGAGCCTGGCCAGCTCAGCCAGGGCGGCGTCGACGTTCGGGAACTGCCGGGCCAGGGGCCGCAGGACCGACAGGTCGTGCTCGCCCGGGGCGGCCGTCGGCTCGGGGGTGTCCATGGACGGGTCCTCGATGGTTCAAGGGCACGGGACGGAGGACACGAGGTCGGGCAACGAAGGACGGATGACCGAAACGGACGGGGCCGTCGCAACGGGCCGGCCTGTGGAGTAGAGTATCCGGGGAGTCGGCCGGGGCCGAGGGCCCCGCGAGGCAAAGGCGTCGGAGGGTCCCGGGAAATGAACGTGCTGGTGATCGACGTCGGGGGGACGAACGTCAAGGTGCTGGCGACCGGCCGCGAGGAGTCGATCAAGATCGCCTCGGGGCAAACCATGAACGCCGAGAAGATGGCGACCGATGTGCTCCTGGCCGTCGACGGCTGGGGCTTCGACGTCGTCTCGATCGGCTACCCCGGGCCGATCGTCCAGGGCAACCCGGCGCTGGAGCCGCACAACCTGGCGCCGGGCTGGGTGGGGTTCGATTATGCCGGCCGGTTCGGCAAGCCGGTCCGGATCGTCAACGACGCGGCGATGCAGGCCCTGGGCAGCTACGAGGGGGGCCGCATGCTCTTCCTCGGCCTCGGCACCGGCCTGGGCTCGGCCCTGGTGCTCGACAACGTGGTCGCCCCCCTGGAGCTGGCCCACCTGCCGTACCGCAAGGGGCGCACGTTCGAGGACTACGTCGGCCTGCGCGGCCTGAAGCGATTGGGCAAGAAGAAGTGGCGGAAGTTCGTCGCCGACGTCGTCAGTCGGCTCAAGGACGCCCTGATCGCCGACTATGTCGTCCTCGGTGGCGGCAACGCCCACAACCTCACCCGGCTCCCCCAGGGTTGCCGCATGGGTGACAACAACAACGCCTTCCTCGGCGGCTTCCGCCTCTGGGACGAAGGCATCTCGCACGCCTGAATCCACCCCGTCGCACGCAAACATGCCCACCCCGACGGTTGACTCGGGCCTGAAGCGTGTATACTTTGGGATAGTATCAAGGGGTTGGAGGGCCGTAACGTGCGCGTGCTGCTGATCCCGTCGAGCGTCGGCCACGCCGGCGAGGAGCAGAACCAGTATCTGACCTCCTACCTCCTCGGCGACTCCGTCGCCGTCGACGTCGGCTGCCTCGGGTTCTACGCCGACCCGATATTGCAGTCGAAAGTCAAACATATCATCATAACTCACACTCATATCGACCACATCGCGTCGCTGCCGATCTTCGTCGAGAACGCCTATGAAGGCAAGGCCGACTGCGTGACGATCCACGCCGGTCCCGAGGTGCTCGACTGCCTGCGGCGCGACGTGTTCAACGACCGGGTCTGGCCCGACTTCGTGGCGATGTCGGGGCCGGAGGCCAAGGCGCCGTTCCTCAAGCTGCGGGAGATCGAGCCGCACCGGCCGTTCGTGCTCGAGGGCCTGCGGTTCACGCCGGTGCCGGTCTCGCACCTGGTGCCCACGCTGGGCTTCCTCGTCGAGGACGACCGCTCGGCGGTCCTGATCGTCTCGGACACCGGGCCGACCGAGGAGATCTGGCGGCGGGCCAACGCCGCGCCGCGGCTGGCGGCCGTCTTCCTCGAGGCCGCCTTCCCCAACGAGCTGGCCTGGCTGGCCGACGCCTCCAAGCACCTCTGCCCGGCGACCTTCGGCGTCGAGGTCCGCAAGCTCAAGCACCGCGCCGACATCATCGCCGTCCACATCAAGGCCCGCTGGCGCGACCAGATCATCGCCGAGCTCGACGCCCTGGAGATCCCCAACCTCCAGATCGGCCGCTTCGGCGTGACTTACGAATACTGAGCCCGCCCTCGCCCGGCGAGCGCCCCCGCCGGCTTCGGTTCGTTCCGCGCCGGCATGGGAGGGCGGCACACGTTGCCCGGACCTCCCAGTGCCCCGTTCGGTTCGTTCCGCGCCGGCTCGGGATCGCCGGCAGACCTTGCCCACAGTCTCCAGGATGCCGTTCGGTTCGTTTCGAATCCGGGCATCGCGTCGACAGGATCGGCCCAGTCCCCCCATTGCCCCGTTCGGTTCGTTCCGCGCCGGGGTCGGACGATCGACGGCAGGCGGAGCGTGCCTGCTACGGTGAGGCCACCGGGATGCCTTGCCCATCCCCCTCAATGCCCCGTTCGGTTCGTTCCGCGCCGGCCCTCGGATCGAGGCGGATGGGCGCCGACTCGCGAAGGGCTTCGGGATCCGAATTGCCAGAGAACACACTCGAAACAATCACCCATTTTACAGTATAGCACACGATTCCCGATGGGCCCGGGATTCTGGGGACGTGGGCCGAACCGCCCCGGGAGACGCACTCGAGCGGTTCGGGCATGTTATATTGGGGGAGGTGGCGCGTGCGCCGCGGAGTGCCCGGGGGCGGGTGCTTGACGGGGACGGAAGACGCGGGGAACATGCGAGGGCCGTGAGGGCCGAGACCGTGCCGGTCGTCGGCCGATGGCCTGGGGCTCGAAGCGACGGGAGAGCGGCCACGATGCGACCGGAACCCCGACGCCTCCTGATGATCGCCGCGATGTCGGCCGGGCTCGCGGCGGGCCAGGCATGGGCCCAGTCCGCGGCGGGGCCGAGCTTGTGGAAGGGGGTGGGCTCGTGCAGCTCAACGTCCTGCCACAACGCCGGCGCCGTCACCGGCTCGCCGGCCGTCAGGCGGAGCGAGTACGCCATCTGGTCCGAGCGCGACCCGCACAACCGGGCGTTCACCGTCCTGCTCGACGACCGTTCCGCCTCGATCGAGCGACTCTACCGCCGCGGCGAGCCGGGCGCGCGGCCGGAGACGGACCGGCTCTGCCTGAGCTGCCACGTCCACCCCAACCTCGACGGCGCCCGGCACGACCGCGAATTCTCGGTCGAGGACGGCGTCTCGTGCGAGGCCTGCCACGGGCCGGCCCAGGCATGGCTCGTGCCGCACACGGTGCCGGGCTGGAAGGGCCTGAGCCCGGCGGTGAAGGCGCAGTTCGGCATGGTCGCGCTCGAAGACCTCGGCATCCGGGCGCAGACATGCGTCGGCTGCCACGTCGGCGACGGCACCCGCGAGGTCAATCACGACCTGATCGCCGCCGGCCATCCGCGGCTGAACTTCGAGCTGGGCGCGTACCTCGACATCCTCCCCAAGCACTGGGACATGCGCACCGAGCGTGCCCGCTACCCCGATTTCGAGGCCCGCGCCTGGGCCGTCGGCCAGGTCGCGACCGCCCGCGCCGCCGTCGACCTGCTCGCCAGGCGTGCCGATGAGCCGGAGGGCCCCTGGCCCGAGTTCACCGAGTTCGACTGCTTCGCCTGCCACCACGACATCAAGAAGGACAGCGGCGCCCGGACGCTCCGCTTCGACGGCCGTCGGCCGGGGACCTTGCCCTGGGGCTCCTGGGCCGAGGCGCCGCTGCCCCGTGTCGCCGAGGTCGCCGGCCCGCAGGTCGCCGGGTCGTCGGAGGCTTTGAAGGCCCTGGAATCGTTGAAGCGAGCGATGGAGTCGCCGGCGCCCGACCGTAGCCAGGTCGCGACGCTCTCGCGGCAGTCCTCGACGGAGTTGACCCGCTGGCTCGACGGCCTCTCGGCCGTCCGCCTCGACCCCTCGAGCCTCCGCGTCGCCCGCGACCGCCTCGACCGCGACGCAGGCCCCTCGGCCGCCAGTTGGGACGCCGCCGCCCAGCGCTACCTCGCGCTCGCGGCCCTGCACCACGCGGTCCGCGACTTCGACCCCTCGTGGCGCGACGTTCGCCTCGAGAAGACCCTGGACTTCATGGCCGGCCGCCTCCGCTTCCCCGACGGCACCGACAGCCCCCGGGCCTTTAACCCGTTCAAGTTCGAGACGGACCTCCGCAAGCTCGGCCGCTGAACTGCCCCTCTTGAGCGACACCCATGAGACACCGCACCCTGCTCGCCACCTCGGCTGTGTTCTCGGCGTTGACTGTCTCGCTGGTCGCCCTCGGGGGCGGCGCGGGCGATCAGGAGCGCGTCCCAGCGGCCGAGAAGGGGGCCCAGCAAGACCAAGGACTCGAGAAGTATTACGTCGATTCCAAGTCGTGCGCCGCGTGCCACGACAACAAGGAATTCGCGAAGAAGAGCCAGCTCTGCCGCTTCAACGAAGCCCAGACCTGGAAGAACGAGGACAAGCATCAGAACGCCTTCCAGATCCTCCGGGGCGACCGGGCGAAGGCGATGGGCGACTTGCTCGGGATCGCCGATGTTTCGAAGGAGAACCGCTGCGTCGCCTGTCACGGGGTCGTGGTCGAGGCCGGCGCCGCGCAAGACAACTTCAACCAGGAAGAAGGGGTGACCTGCGTCGCCTGTCACGGCGCCTATCGCCGCTGGATCATCGAGCACACCGCGCCGGCGGGCAGACTCTGGCGGAGCTTGACCCGGGAGCAGAAGGAGCGCGACTACGGCATGGTTGACCTCTGGGACCCGGCCATCCGCTCGAAGAAATGCGCCTCGTGCCACGTCGGCAACGCCGACGATGGCAAGTTCCTCACGCACGAGATGTACGCGGCGGGACACCCCCCCTTGCCGGGCATCGAGGCCGCCCAGTTCAGCGACCAGGAGCCGAGGCACTGGCAGTATCTCTTCGAGAAGCCCGCGGAAATCCAGAAATTCCTGCAATTCAACGACAAGGAACTCGAGCAATCGAAGCTCGTCGTCGTCGACGGCGTCGTCGCCCTCCGCGAGTCGATCAAGCTGCTGGCCGACGACGCGAAGCGGCCCAAGTCGGCGGCCCAATCGCTCGACCTGACGCACTTCGACTGCTATGCCTGCCACCACGATTTGAAGGGCCCGAGCTGGCGGCAGGAGCGCGGCTATCCGGGCAACCCCGGCCGCCCGCGACCCAGGCCGTGGCCCAAGGCGCTGGCGAAGCTGGCGCTCCAACACCTCGGCCAGCCGGACGACGTCCTCGAGACGAAGCTCGCCGATCTCAACAAGGCGTTCAACGACCGCCCGTTCGGCAACCCCGGGCGCGTCGCCGAGGAGGCCGCGAAGGTCGTGAAGTGGCTCGACGGCATCGCGACGGCGGCCGGCAAGGCATCGTGCGGTCGCAAGGCCGCCGCCGACATGCTGCCGATGCTCTGCGCGATCGCCGACGAGACCCCCGACTACGACTCCGCTCGCCAGATCGCCTGGGCCTTCGAGACGATCTACAACGAGCTCCACCGCGACGACCAGCACCCCGCCGACCCGAAGGTCCTCGACGTCCTTAAGGCGCTGAAGGCCGAGCTCAAGCTCGACCTCCCCAAGGGGATCAAGCCCGGCATCATCGTCGACCAGCTCGACGACTCGTTGCAGCACGTCGCCGACTACGACCCCGCCCGCTTCCGGGCACGCATGGCCGAGCTGAAGGTGCTGCCCGGGGTCGGGCCGAAGGCGAACTGAACGAAGTTCGATCGAGATGCGAGACGACGCGGGGCCCGCGAATTCGCGGGCCCCGCGTCGTCTCGCTCAATCCTCGACACATCAACGCTTCCGCCGGGAGGGCGGGGGGATGGCGGGGCCGTAGTCGCGGGGGTCGTCGGTGACGAACCAGGGGAGGCCGTTGCGGAGGTACATGCGGCGCTGCTCGTCGACGGACAGCGGCCGGGCGCCGATCCGGCCGAAGACGGAGAGCTGGTTGCCGCTCTCGTCGACGGCGCGGTCGCGGTCGACCCCCTCGGAGACGTACAACGCGTGCCCTCCCTTCGGGAACGGGTGGGTGGCGACGAGCATCGGCGTGGGCCGGGGGCTGAAGCCGTCGGTGCCGGGGGTCTCGGGCGAGGTGAGCTGCACGACCCGCAGGCCGTTCTTGCCGTCGGCGAGGTAGGCGAACTCGCTGGCGTTGGTGATGCCGAGCTTCACGTCGTTGAGGTCGTTGATGCAGCCGCCCGCGGTGTAAGTCTGGTCGACGAACGGCCGCTCGGGGTTCTCGACGTCGACGAGGATCAGGCCGTGCTTGCCGCCGGAGACGTAGGCATACGTGCGGGCGACATAGACCTTGCGCGCCTCGGGCAGCGGGAGCGTCGCGACGTGCCGGGGGTGGGCGAGGTCGTCGACGTTGAAGACCTTCAGGCCGTCGGCGTCGGTGACGAAGCCGTAGCGGAACTGCGCCTGGAAGTCGGTCGGGTGCCGCAGGACGGGCGCGCCGACGACCGACGTGACCTTCGGCTTCTTCGGGTCCTCGACCGAGACGACGACGAGGCCCGCGTCGCAGGAGATGTAGGCGTAGGTGCCGACGATCGTGATCGCGCGGGCGCCGCAGAGGATGTTGTCCGGGTTGAATGTGACCTCACGCTCGAGGAAGTTGTTCAAGGGGTTGCCGTCGAGCAGGGTGCCGACCTGGACGGTGACGAGCCCTTCATACTTGTCGGCGATGTACAGATAGGCGTAGATCGCGGCGATCGCCGGCTCCTTGTTGGCCGGGTCGTGGGTCCGCGTCGGGTCGGGCGCGGTGGTCGCCGGGGAGGCGACGGCGGCGGCGAACTTGGTGCGGACGTAGAATCGCTGCCCCAGCGGGGAGACCGGCGCCGTCGCGATCCGCTCGGCGAAGCCCTTGTTGTCGATCGTGGCGATGTCGAAGACGCGGAGGCCGTTCTCGCCGCAGGCGGCGTAGAGGTACTCGCCGCGGGCCTGCACCGAGAGGATCTCGGGGTGCCGGTGGCGCGGGCTGAGGTTCTCCCAGACGTCGATGCCGGGGTGCTCGTGCGCGGTCTCGAGGATCCGGCCGCGCTCGACGTGCTCGCGGAACTTCTCGGGGTAGGCGATGCGGTGCAGGTGGCTGCCGATGACCGCCTGGGGCTCGTCCTGCTCGGTGACCTTGACGGCGAAGAGCCCCTCCTCGCCGGCGGCGACGTAGCACCACTTGCCCATGAAGTTCATGAAGTTGGTGCCCTGCATGAGGAGCTGGGCCATGATCGCGTTGTTGTCGTTGTTGCGCGAGAGGTGGCAGTCGGTGCACTGCTTGGTCTCGCCGCGGCCGGGGAGGTAGTTGGCCGGGCTGATCGGGCGGCCGTCGGGGCCGCGGGGCGGGCCGCCGCGGACGGTGTGCGGGACGTTGGTGCTGAAGGCGATGCCGCTGGGCCCCTCGGCCGAGATCGTCTGCTGCTGGTAGTAGATCGACTCGCGGATCGCGTTGTACGAGCCGACGTGGATGGCGCAGCTCGATCGGGCGGGGTTGATCCGGTTGCCGGTCACGTCGCCGTCGCGGGCGAGCATGAAGACGTCGTCGCGGAGCGTCTGGAAGTTGTAGGCGGTGTAGTTGCGCGAGACGTCGCCGTTGTTGTGCAGCTCGGGCAGCTTGCGGTTGGCGCGTTGGGGGAGGTGGCAGCCGTAGCAGCTCGGGTTCCACGACGAGTGGCAGGAGATGCAGCTCATGTTGCTGTCGCGGTGGGCGCAGAGGTTCTCGTCGCCGTTGGGCACGTCGCCCCAGGCGAGCTGGCCGTTGCGTGCGACGCGGACGGTCTTGGCCAGCCGCGACTTCTCGTTGTAGTGGCGGTTGCCGGGGGTGATCGTGTCGATCGTCTGCTTGACCTCCCACGAGAGGCCCGGCTCGACCATCGAGTTCTGGACGAGGCGGTCGCCGCGGACCTCGAATCGCTTCTTGCCGAACGGGGTGCGCAGCGTCGCCAGCTTCAGGCCGCCCGGCGGCGAGGCGGGGCCGGAGGTCACGAGCGTCGCCGGCTTCGTCGAGGTGCCGTGGCAGTCGATGCACTCGATCTCGACGGCGTTGCGGACCTCGCCGTAGAGCTTGCCGTTGCCGTGGGCGCTGACGAGGAAGTGGCAGTCGGCGCAGTGCATCCCCTTCTCGATGTGGATGTCCATCAGGTGCAAGGGCACGCCGGCGCGATCGCCCTTGCCTTCGACCCGCTCCTTGGGCGAGGGGGGCAGCACGCCGGCCATGAGCTTGGCGGTGTTCGGGTCGGGGACGACCTCGCCGTGGGAGTCGAGGAGGTTGCCCTTGCGGTCCTTCTTGAAGACGGCCGAGTAGACCCAGCCGTGGCTGTTGAACTCGGCGAACTGGCGGTGGCGGAGCTTGGGGTTGAGCTCGCTGACGCGCTCGAGGAAGCGGGGGTCGGCCCAGAGGCCGCGGGCGGCGGCCTCGTCGGGGTTCTCCATGGTGGCGCGGGTCCACTCCTCGGAGGTCAGCTTCTTCTCCTCGTGCGGGTACATGTGCTCGCCGTCGGTCTCGTTGTCCCACCACATGTAGCCGGTGTAGCTGTTCATGACGGTGGTTCCGGGGTGGGTGTGGCAGACGATGCACTGGCTGGTCGGCGGGGCCCAGACGAACTTGTGGGCGATGGGGTGGCCGCGCTCGCCCTTGGGGATGGTCGGGTCGGGGTTGGCGGTCAGGCCGCGGCCGCCGTAGGCGGCGAAGGGCCCGGAGCGGACCGGGCTGGGGTCGTTGGCGTAGACGACGTGGCAGGCGGTGCAGCCGCTGGAGCGGTAGTCGCCGGGGTGGTCGTTGGTGCCGAGGAAGTTGAGCGTGGGGTCGAACAGCCGCGTCTTGTTGAGCGAGACGAGGACCGGGTCGGTGCGGTTCTTGCTGCCGAGGCCGCGGTTGGAGAGCTTGGCCAGGGGCCGGCCGGGGGGCTCGTTGAGGTCGGGGACGCCGAGCTCCTGCGGCAGCTTGCCGCCGCGCTCGAAGTTGCGGAGGACGTTGCCCGGCTGCGAGACCTCGAAGCGGGGCAGGGGGTCGAGGAACGGCAGGACGCCCTTGATCCGCGTCTCCTCGGGCGTCGGCGGCGGCACGGTCTGGAGCCGCTGCGGGACGCCGTTCATGCTGTAGCTCTCGCCGAAGTGGGCGTGCTTCTTCGGGAACGAGCCGTTGTTGTACAACGCCGCCCCCCAGAGCATGGCGCCGGTGGTCATCATGCTCTTGCGCACCTGGCCGACGATCTCGTTGTGGCAGCCGGCGGTGCCGCAGGAGATGTGCGCGATCCGGAGGTCGCCGGGGTTGACGAAGCGGATGAACTCGGGCGACTCGTGGTTCAACAGCGTGTACGACCGGACCGGGTTGGCCGACGACCGCCAGGCCTCGGGGAATCGCGGCGCGACGTGGGCGCGGCGCTTGTCGGCGGCCGAGGCGTCGCCGCCGTGGCAGTCGACGCAGCCGAGGCGGACGGTCTCCTTGTCGTGCATGTCGCGGGTGTGCTGGTGGCAGGCGATGCAGCCGTTGCTCTTGCGCGCGACCTGCTCGGGCGCCTGGCCGCTGAGGTTGACGTCCGGCGGCCAGGGGGGGAGCGAGCCGGGTCGCCTCGGGGCCTGGGCCCGCGCCGCGGCGGCGGTCGCCAGGACGATCGCCAGGGCCAAGGCGGTCCCCCGCGCGGCCGGGATGGGGCGCCGGCCGTGGTGATCAGTCGGTGGCATGGTGCGGTCGACCTCCATTGTCGACGAGGGGAGGGGGGTCCTTGGCCGGGCGGATCATACGCGGGGCGGCCGGCGCGTCAAGAGGAGCCGGCCGCCTCAGAAGGCGAGGACGACGTTCAGGAACAGCTGCGCCAGCGGGTTGGAGCGATGGTTGAGGTTGTCGAAGAGGTCGCGGTAGCCCTGGCCGGGGATGAGCGTCGCCGCGCCGAAGAGGAACGAGATGTTGTCGCTGACCAGCGGGCGATACTCGTAGCCCATGCTCAGGTCGACGCCGATGAAGCGGTTGATGTGGCCGTCGAAGAGGAACTGCTCGAGTGGGGCGGTGTTGTCGAACCAGAGCAGGTTCATGTTGTTGATCATCTTGAGCCGGGGCGTCAGGTCGAAGTCGACGCCGAAGTTCACGAGGTTGAGGCCGGGGTTGACGAAGTTGGCCTGGCCCTGGATCTGGCTGGACCGCAGGTCGGGGATCAGGCTGCCGCGGTTGACGAGGTTGACGCCGAAGAGCGGCAGGTTCTGGCGCTGCCAGAAGCTGAAGGTGCCGCCGGCGAACTGCTGGCCGCCGCCGACGAACTGGAAGTTGTTCAAGATGGTGTCGAAGCCGGTGGCGTGGCCGTTGTTCGGGTTGCCGTCGCCGGAGGAGTAGAGGTAGCTGGTCCGGAAGCGGGCCCAGTCGCGGTCGTACGAGGCCTCGACGGCGAAGAACTGGGCGTTGATGGCCTGCGGGCGGTTGGCGATCGGGTTGAGGCTGTCGCGGCCGACGGCCCAGTAGAACTGGTGGGTGAGGTTGAACCGGCCGATGTGGCCGTCGCCGGCCCAGCCGAGGTAGACGACGTCGACGTGGTGCGGCTTGAACACGCCGGTCGGGTCGGGGCGGACGAGGAAGCGGTTCTTGTCGTACTTGACCGTCGGTTGGTCGTCGTCGAAGTTCACCGAGAGCTGCGCCGTGTAGCCGGGGAAGAGGAAGTCCTGGCGATACCAGTTGGCGAAGATGAGGTTCTGGTTGCGGTTGTTGAACGTGTTGAGGAAGCTGTTGGTGTCCTTCTCCCAGGGGGAGAAGTAGACGAGGTTGAACTGGTCGCGGTTGCCGTTGAGGTTGCCGAAGAGCCGGATGGCGCGGTTCAGGTCGCCGAAGAGGAAGGCGCGGAAGTCGCTGACGAAGGGCTGGTTGCCGGCGCGGATCGACATGGAGTCGTAGTCGGGGCTGAGGTCGGCGATCTTGGCCTCGACGAAGAACTCCTGGAGGGCGAAGAAGGTGCGGAAGCGGCTATTGCCCTGGAGGACGTTGGGGCTGGTGTTGCCGAGCTCCTGGACGGCGAAGTTGTTCAGGTTGAAGATCGGCGTGATCTTGACGCGCCAGTCGACGGGCTTGAAGCCGGCGTCGCCGTGGAACAGGTCGACGGAGAAGACGAAGTTCTGCTGGAAGAGGAACTGGCCGGGGCGGCCGAAGAAGTTGGTCGTGTCGGGCCGCGAGGTGCTCTCGAAGGGGGTCGTCGGCGTGGGGATGGTGCGGCCTTCCAGCAGGGTCAGGCTGGCGGGGGTGATCTCCATGAAGGTGTGCTGGCCGGCGATCGGGTAGTCCCCCTTGAAGACGTTCTGGTTGAACGGGTCGTAGGGCGTGCCGGGGTGGTACGGGTAGTCGTCGTCGGCGCGAGTGCCGCGGCCGTAGCGGTCCCAGAACGGGAAGCCGATCCGCCAGCGGTCCTCGACCGGGACGAAGTCGTCGGAGGTCTGCGGCTCGGTCGGTAGGACGCTCGACGGCCCGGAGTAGCCGATGGGCGGGTCGACCGGTGTCCGGAAGTAGGCCCGTCGCGGCCCCGGGACGGCGGCCGGCGGCGGCTCGGCGGCCGGCGGCCCGCCGGCGATCGACCGCCGCAACGGTGCCGGCCGTGTGGTGGCGGCGGGGACCGCCGGGCCGAAGCGGCCGAGCGGCCGGCTCGCCGACGGCCCGTCCGCGGGGGCCGCGGCCGCGCCTGCGGCCGTGGCCGTGGGTGCCGCCGGCAGCGGCGCGACGGCCGGCGGGCCGGGGACCGGGTTGGTCGCCGGCAACGGCGGTAGGTCGTCGTCCTGGGCGACGGCCGGCCGGCCGGCCGCGACGAGGGCGACGATCAGCGCGAACTGGTACCAACGATTCGCCATCACGAGTCGCCCCTCGCCAAAATGCGCCCGGCTCCCGCCGCCCGGCTCCCCGAGGGCGCCGGCCGTCCACGTCCGTCCTGGACGCGTTCGAGTCGACGCGAGTATCGACCCGCGAGACGACCGGTCTTGAGTTTTATGCCGATCACGCTGACTTTGTCGGTCGCGACGACAAGCACGAGACGCCGGCGCTACCGCGCCAGACGTCAGTTTCCGGGGATTCCGCACAATCGGCGCAATCGGTTCAAAGCACCGGGCCGTCGCTGCCGATGAGGAATGGGGGACCCGTGGCGACGGCCGCCGTTGCGCGGGGGGGATCGAGGGCGACGACGAGGTCGAGGAGGGGGTGCGATGCGGTTCCCAGGCTTCCAGAAGGGTCGCCGTGCCCGCCCGGACGCGCCGCGGCGCGACGAGGCCGCACCGGTCGGCGTCGAGGCCCTCGAGACGCGGACGCTCATGGCCGGCGCCGTCACCGCGAGCCAGCAGACGCTGGCCGCACTGGGCGCGGCCCCGGTGCAGCGCACCGTGGCGCCGGCGCACTTCTCCGCCCCCGGCTACAACTTCAAGGCCCACCCCAACATCGGCCCGCCGTCGAACGCCGGCCAGCCGGCCACGCTGACCTACACGCTCACGCCCGAGGAAGTGCAGGCGCTGCTCGATCGCGCCGCCGCGGCCACCGCCGCCAACAACGCGATCGTCGCGGTCGTCGACCGCGGCGGCAACATCCTGGGCGTCCGCGTCGAGGGGGGCGTCTCGCCGCAGATCACCGGCAACACGGCCAACCTCGTCTTCGCCATCGACGGCGCCGTCTCGCTGGCACGCACCGGCGCCTTCTTCGCGAACAACACCGCCCCGCTGACCTCGCGGACCGTCAACAACCTCAGCCAGACGACGATGACCCAGCGCGAGGTCCAGTCCAACCCCGACATCATGGACCCGAACTCGACGTTGCGCGGGCCCGGCTTCGTGGCGCCGATCGGCCTGAAGGGGCACTTCCCGCCGCGGGTCAACTTCACCCCGCAGGTCGACCTCTTCAACATCGAGGCCAGCAACCGCGACAGCATCGTGACCCCCGGCACCAACCACGTCCGCGGCACCGCCGGGGCCGTCCGGCTGCCGAGCCGGTTCAATGTCCCGCTCCAGTACATCCCGCCGAACGTCCAGGCCGACCCGATCAACCCGCCGGAGTCCTACGGGTTCGTCTCGGGCCTGCTGCCCAATGCCCAGGCGCGCGGGATCGCCACGCTGCCCGGCGGCATCCCGCTGTACAAGTCGGCGACGCCCGGCGGTCCGGAGAGCCTCGTCGGCGGCATCGGCGTGTTCTTCCCCGGCACGACCGGCTTCGCCACCGAAGAGAACTCGAAGCTCAACGACTTCGGCTATAACCCGAAGAAACCCGACCTGTCGCTGCTGGCCGAGTTCATCGCCGTGGCCGCCGCGGGTGGCAGTCGCGGCTTCAACGCGCCGCTGTCGGGGCCGCTCGGCAACGCGCCGGCATTGCCGAACTTCAACATCCCGGCCGGCCGGATCGACCTGGTCGGCGTCTCGCTCGACATCGTCGGCCCGCACGGCCTGAACGGCCCGTCGAATCTCCTCAACTACGCCCGCCAGTTCGGCATCGGCAAGGGCAACGCGCTCAGCGGCGTGAACATGCCGCTGACACCCGGCGCCGCGCCGACGGTCCCGACGCTCCCGGTCACCACGACCCCGAACTTCCAGAACACCGCCGCGGGCCTGCCGGTGCAGGAGGGCTGGCTCGTGGCGCCGCACGCCAGCGCCGACGGCACGATCACGGCGCAGGACGTCATCCAGATGGTCAGCCAGGGCGTCACCCAGGCCAACCACACCCGCGCCGCCATCCGCCTGCCGCTCGACAACACCACGCGGATGACCTTCGCCGTCTCGGACACGCAGGGCAACCTCCTGGGCCTCTACCGCATGCCCGACTCGACCTTCTTCTCGATCGACGTGGCCGTCGCCAAGTCGCGGAATGTCGCCTACTACGCCAACCCGGCGCAGCTCCAGCCGATCGACCAACTGCCGGGCATCCCCAAGGGGACGGCCTTCTCGGCGCGGTCGTTCCGCTACCTCGCCGAGCCGAGGTTCCCCGAGGGGATCGACGGCTATCCGCCCGGCCCGTTCTCGATCCTCAACGACGGCGGCGTCAACCTCAGCAACGGCGCCAATCAGGGGCCGCCCTTGCCCGCCTCGGCCTTCCAGAGCGTCCAGGGCTTCGACGTCTTCAACGCCCAGACCAACTTCCACGACCCGTTCAACCCCGCCAACCAGGACGGCATCATCTTCTTCCCCGGCGGCGTCCCCTTGTATAAGACGATCAACGGCAAGAGCACCCTCGTCGGCGGCCTCGGCGTCAGCGGCGACGGCGTGGATCAGGACGACGTCATCACCGCCGCAGCCGCCGCCGGCTTCACGCCGCCGGCGCCGATCCGCGTCGACTTCTACAAGTTCCGCGGCGTCCGCATCCCCTACCAGAAGTTCAACCGCCAGCCCAACGAGCCCATCGGCCCGCAGAACGTCCAGCCCGAGCAGCCCATCGCCGACCCGCTGGCCATCTCGCCGGGCGAGCTCAACTCCGCCCTCAAGGGGAAGAAATGAACCGAGGCCGACACCGGCATGCGATCACTCGCCGATCGGCGGCGGGGGCGGGAGCGCCGCGAGGCGCTCCCGCGTGACCTCGGCGAACGACGAGCAGCCGGCGAGGGCGAGCGTCAGGTCGACGTCGGCAACGAGGTTCTCGAGCACCGCGCGGACGCCGTCCTCGCCGCCGACGGCCAGGCCGTAGCAGTACGGCCGCCCCAGGAGCACGGCCCGGGCCCCCAGGGCCATCGCCTTGAAGACGTCGGCCCCGCGGCGGATGCCGCTGTCGAACAGGACCGTCGTCCGGTCGCCGACGGCCGCGACGACCCCCGGCAACGCGTCGAGCGCCGCGATCGCGCCGTCGAGCTGCCGGCCGCCGTGGTTCGAGACGATCACCCCGGCGGCGCCGTGGTCGATCGCCTTGCGGGCGTCGTCGGGGTGGAGGATGCCCTTCAACAGGATCGGCAGCCGCGTCGCCGCGCGGAGCTTGGCCAGGTCGTCCCAGGTGCGGGACGGGTCGGAGAAGACCTCGCCGAAGAATTCGAGCGCGCGGACCGGGTGCAGCGTCGGGCTGCCGCCGACGGCATCGCGGAAGACGGGGTCGCTGACGTAGTTGGCCAGCCCCTCGCCGCGGAGGAACGGCAGGTACGCGTTCCGGATGTCACGCTCGCGCCACGAGAGCAGGTACGTGTCGAGGGTCACGACGATCGCCGCGAAGCCGGCCGCCTCGGCGCGGCGGAGGAAGCTGGCGGCGAGGTCGTCGTTGCGCGGCCAGTAGAGCTGGAAGAGGCGAGGGGTTTCGCCCAGGTCCCCGGCCACGTCCTCCATCGTCGTCGAGGAGACGGTGCTCAGGACCATCGGCACGCCGAGCCCCTTCGCCGCCCGCGCGACGGCCCGCTCGCCCTCCTTGTGGAGGATCGACTGTACGCCGATCGGCGCCAGCAGGAAGGGGACGGGCAGCCGCATCCCCAGCAGCTCGACGCCGAGGTCGCGGCGGTCGACGTCGCGGAGGAACCGCGGCACGATCCGCCAGCGTCGGAAGGCCTCGCGGTTGGCCCGCGCGGTGTCCTCGCCCCCGGCGCCGCCGGCCAGGTAGTCGTAGGCGTTGCGGTCGAGCTTCGACTTCGCCTCGTGCTCCAGGTCCTCGACCGAGACCGGGACGTCGGGCTTCTTGCCGGCGAGCCCCGCCTCGTAGATCGCCATCTGCCGCCGGAGGCCCGGCGACCGGGCCGGTTCGGGTTCGCTCATCGCCTCGGCTCGCACCTCGTCGGAGATCGTCCGGACCGTCGGCCGCGACCGGATGGTAACGCCGGGGCGGCGGGCATGCCAAGGGGCCTGGGTGATTCACGCTGAAGACAGCCTCCAGGATTTCCGATACAAGCGGTGGATCGGTGCAATCCAGGAGGGATTCCCATGCGTGGCCGTCGTGTGTTGGCGGTCGTCGTCGTTGCCTTGTCGGCGCCCTGCGGGCCCTCGGCGATGGCCCAGGAGCCCTGCGAGCACGGGTATCGCGGCCCGTGCTACCTGCATGCCGAAGGGGAGAGCATCTTCCCGCGCGAGAAGACGTTGAAACGAGGCGAGGGGTTCAAGGCCCAGAAGCACGCGTATACCGCCGAGCAGCACACCCTCGACCGCGCCGGCTGCCCACAGACACTCGGCCGATGGGCGGCGCCGGGCATCACCGAGAAGTACTACGGCGGCGACATCGGCGGCGGCACGTCGTACCACCACGGCGGCGAGCCGCGGTACTGCAACGAGGGGACGTGGGGCTGGGACTACGTCGGCGGCCACCTGCCGCGCCGGGTCTTCCTCGCGTGGTCGCACGGCCGGCGCTACCAGAACGGGACGGGGTCGTACCAGACCGAGGCCCCGTGCGAGGTGCCGAACCCGCTGAGCATCCGGCCGCTCCGCCACTTCCACCGCGGCGCGAGTGAGGGCGAGTCGGCGGGCGAGTGACGGGAATCCGCATCGTCTCATCAATACGTCCCAGTAGAGGGAGCATCGGACATGGGGTCGAGGATGATCCTGCTCGCGGTCGTCGCCTGCGTCGCCACCGCCGGCGTCCCGGCCCTCGGCGACGAGCCCGCGGGGCCGGCGGCCGACGACGCGGCCCCGCGCGAGGAGCGCGTCGCCCAGAACCCGCCCGCGCCCGCTCCCTCGCCCCGACCCCCCGCGCCGCGACCCGGCCAGGCCTCGGGAGCCGCAGGGACCGCGAACCCGCCCCGGACGACCACCCCGCCGCAGCCCCGCACCACGACCCCGCCGCAGCCGCGGACGACCACCCCGCCCGGTGCCCGGCCCGGCGTCACCGGCACCGCGCCGGCCCTCGCCGCGGCCGCGGCCCCGACGGCGGGCACGACGGCACTGGCCCAGCCGGGCGCCTTGGAGAGCCTGACCGGCTTGAGTTCGGCCGCCGCGAACCTCCCGTATAACATGCTCGGCGACCTGCCCCCCGGCGCGGTCGTCCCCGTACCGCCGACGCCCCCCGGCATCCCGCCGCCGGGCACGCCGCCGACGCCGCCGACCCCCGGCCGGCCCCCCGTGGGTCCCGGCGGCACGCCCCGGCCCGGTATCGGCGCGCCGCAACGTTCCGCCGTCATCCTCCCCTGGGTCCGCGGCTTCAAGATCGCCGACAACCAGAGCCCCCAGCCGCAGGACCGCGTCTTCGCCACCTTCAACTACTTCGACAACCTCGAAGGCCGCATCAACAAACGCTTCAATTCCGGCATCCAGGATATCCAGATCTATCGCGAGACCTTCGGCTTCGAGAAGACGTTCCTCGACAAGAACGCCTCGATCGGCCTCCGCATGCCCTTGAACTCGATCACCGCCACCAACGCCATCGCCGGGCTGCCCGGCGCCAGCCACACGGCGATCGGCGACCTGACCGTCTTCGGCAAATATGTGCTCATCTCCGACCCGAAGACCGGCAGCCTGATCTCCAGCGGCCTGGCCGTCACGGCGCCGACCGGCCCGTCGACCTTCGGCGGCACGAGGAGCTTCAACGGGTTCCACTACACCACGTTCCAGCCGTTCATCGGCTACCTCTGGAACCAGGAGAAGTGGTTCGCGCAGGGCTTCATCGCGATCGACACGCCGACCTCGACCCGGGACGTGACGATCCTCTACAACGACCTCGGCGTCGGCTACTACCTCTATCGCGCCAAGAGCCCGAACCAGTTCCTCACCGCCGTCGTGCCGACGTTCGAGACCCACGTCAGCACCCCGCTGAACCACGCCGGCTTCAACCTCTTCGACCCGGCCAGCACGCCCAACGTCGTCGACCTGACCCTCGGCACCACCTTCCAGTTCGGCAAGCGCACCCGCCTCTCGCTCGGCGTCTGCGACCCCGTCACCGGGCCGAAGCCCTTCACGATCGAGGCGATCGCGCTGTTGAACGTTTATTATTGAGACACCTTCACTCTTCCCCCTCTCCCCCTGGGAAACGGCCCGGGCGAGGGTTGATACCGAATCGCATGAATGAATCGCTCTTCGTAGGGTCCGCCGTGCGGACCGATCCCCATGGGACCAAAGGGGATCGGTCCGCA
>DASZMJ010000155.1:0-5385 GCA_035551935.1 Isosphaeraceae bacterium | reverse complement strand
GACGTGCGCGACGCCGAGGCCCTCGCCCGGGCCCTCGATGGCTGGCGCACCCGTTTCGGCGACCCCGTGGGTGTGATCCACGGCGCGGGGGTGATCCACGACAAGCTGCTCCGCGACAAGACACCCGAATCTTTCGATCGCGTCCTCGGCACCAAGCTCGACGGGGCCTTGAACCTCGCCCGGTTGCTGAATCCCGAGCCCCTGCGGTTCGCGGCCTTCTTCTCCTCGATCGCCGGCCGGTTCGGCAACGAGGGCCAGTCGGACTACGCCGCGGCGAACGACGCCCTGAACAAGCTGGCCGTCTGGCTCGATCGCCGCTGGCCGGGGCGCGTCGCCTCGATGAACTGGGGGCCGTGGTCGGGCCTGGGGATGGTCTCCGAGCTCGAGGCGCACCTCGGCCGCCGAGGGCTGGGGATGGTCCCCCCGGACCTCGGCGTCGCGGCGATGGCCGACGAGCTGCAATTCGGTCGCAAGGGCGACGTCGAGGTGATCGTCGCGGGCGGGCTCGGGCCCCTCGCCGATCCGCTACGGCCCTTGCGCCAGGCCGCGAGGGCGATCCGATGAGTCGTCGCCCCCGCCCGCTGGACGTCGCGATCGTCGGCATGGCCTGCCGGTTCCCCGGCGCGGGCGACCTGTTCGCCTACTGGGAGAACCTGCTCGCCGCCCGCGCAACGATCGGCGACGTCCCGGCCGATCGTTGGGACGCCTCGACCTATTACGATCCCACGTCGACGGAGCCGGGCCGCGTGGGCGGCCGTCGCGGCGGCTATCTCGACGCGCCGATCGCCTTCGACGCCGCATCGTTCGGCATCATGCCCAGGACCGTCGAGGGGGGCGAGCCCGAGCAGTTCCTCGTCCTCGACGCCGCGCGATCGGCCCTGATCGACGCCGGCCTGCTCGATCGGATGCCGGATCGCCGGCGGATCGAGGTCGTGATCGGCCGCGGCAATTACTTCAACCGCGGCAACCTGACGCGGCTCCAACACGGACGGGTCATCGAGCAGACCCTCGGGATCTTGAGGGCGTTGCATCCCGAGTGGGGCGAGCCCGACATCGAGGCCGTGCGCGACGACCTGCGGTCCTGCCTCCCGCCGTTCGAGGCCGCGACGATCCCCGGCCAGCTCACGAATGCCACCGCGGGCCGGGTCGCCGATCGGTTCGACCTCGCCGGGGCGAGTTACGTCGTCGACGCCGCGAGTGCGTCGGCCCTGGTGGCGCTCGACCTCGGCGCCCAGTCGCTGGCGAGTCGTCGCGCCGACCTTGCGATCGTCGGCGGGGTCTACCTCGAGGCAGACGTCGACTTCCCGATGGTCTTCTCACGACTGGGGGCCCTTTCGAAGAGCGGCGACGCACGCCCCTTCTCCGAGGACGCCGACGGCATGGTCCCCGGCGAGGGCGTGGGGGTCGTCGTCCTGAAGCGGCTCCGGGACGCCGAGCGCGACGGCGACCGCGTCTATGCCGTCGTTCGAGGCGTTGGCGTCGCGAGCGATGGCAAGGGTGCCGGGCTGGCCGCGCCCGACGCGCGGGGGCATCTGCGGGCGATCCGCCGGGCCTACCGAGTCTCCGGCGTCGACCCCACGACGGTCGGGCTGATCGAGGGGCACGGACTGGGCGTGCCGACGGCCGATCGGGCCGAGTTGCGGGCCCTGCGGGCGGCCTTCCCGGCTTCCGAGGGCGAGTCGCCTTGCGTGCTCGGCGCTGCCTCGGCGCTGATCGGCCACGCGATGCCCGCCGCGGGGATGGCCGGGCTCATCAAGGCCGCGCTCGCGCTCTATCATCGGATGCTCCCCGCGAGCGGGGTCGCCGGCCGGCCGCATCGGCTCCTGGGGGGAAGCTCGCTGGCGCTCAATCCCGCCTCGCGGCCCTGGATCCAAGGGGCCCCGGCGCCGAGGCGGGCCGGGGTCAACGCGTTCGGATTCGCCGGGATCAACGCGCATGCTGTCCTTGAAGAGCACGGCGCCTCCGCCGACGGCGTGACGCCGGGGGCGATGGTGCGCTGGCCCTCCGAGGCGATCCTGCTCGGGGCGGAAGACCGTGCGGGGTTGCTCGATCGCGTGCGCCGGCTCGCCGACCGACTCCGCGGTCGGGCCGACGTCGACTTGAAGGACCTGGCCTGCAGCCTGTCCGCCGATCCCGGCAGGGTCCGACTCGGCCTTGTCGTCGAATCCGTGGACGATCTGATCGCCCGCCTCGACGCGATCGCCCCGCGCCTGGCCGACCCCTCATGCAACGCGATCCGCGACGCGCGCGGTACCTACTTCTGGAGCCAGCCCCTCGGCCGATCCGGCGGCCTGGCGTTCCTCTTCCCGGGCGAGGGGTCGCAGTACCCGGGGATGCTCGCCGACCTCTGCCCGCACTTCCCGGAGGTCCGCACCCTCTTCGACACGGCCGACCGCCTCGCGCTGGAATCCGGCGCGATCGCGCCTCCCAGCTCGTCCCTCTTCGGCGGCGCATCGGTCGATGCCGCGCTCTGGGAGACGGGCACGGCGGTCAACGTCGTCCTCTCGTCGCAGTGGGCCTTGTATCAATTACTGCGCCGTCTTGGATTGAATCCCGCGGCCGTGGTCGGCCATTCGAGCGGCGAGTTCCTCGCGCTGGCGGCGGCCGGCGCGGTGCGGGTCGATCGCGGGCTCGAGGAGCGATTCAACGACCTGGCCGCCATCTTCGCCCGGCTCGATCCGGACGGCGCGGTCGCGCCGGCGCGGCTCGTCGGCGTCGCGGCCGGCCGCGAGCGGGTCGAGGCCGAGGTCGGGGAATACGCGGGCCGGGTCTCGGTCGCCGTCGACAACTGCCCGCATCAGGTCGTCGTGGCCGGCCCTCCCCGGGATGTCGAGTCGGTCGTCGCGCGGCTCCGCGATCGAGGGATGATGGTCGAGGACCTGCCCTTCGCCCGCGCCTACCATACGCCCGCGTTCGCGCCGCTGGTCGGGCCGGTGCGCGACTTCTTCGAGGGCCTGGAGGTCTCGAGCCCGGCCGTCGCCCTCTACTCGTGCTGCTCGGCGGGCCTCGTGCCGAACGACCCGGCCGAGGTCCGCCGTCTGGCGATCGCGCAGTGGACGCGGCCCGTCGAGTTCCGGCGGACGGTCGAGGCGATGCACGGCGACGGCGTCCGCCTGTTCGTCGACGTCGGCGCGCGGGGCAACCTCGCCGGCTTCGTCGAGGACACGCTACGAGGGAAGCCGGCGTTCGCCGTAGCCGCGAACCTGCCGAGGCGATCGGGCCTGACGCAGCTCAACCATCTGGTCGCGTCGCTGTACGCGCAGGGCGTCGCGCTCACGCCCGAATTCCTGTTCGCGCGGCGCCGGCCGCGGCTCGTCGACCTCGACGCACCCCCGGCGAACGGCCCGTCGAGCATGACGCTCCAGGTCGGATTCCCCGAGATGCAGCTCTCGACGGGCGTGGTCGAGAGGCTCCGCGGGGGCCATGATCCTTCGGCTCGTGTCGGCGGACCGGCACCGGAGCCCGCGCCGGGCGACGAGGCGATGCTCTCGCACCTGGCGACGATGAATGCGTTCCTCCAGACGCAGCGGGCCGTGATGGGCGGTCTGCTCGCGGGAGGGCCGATCGAGGCGGACGAACCCTCCTTCGCACCGATTGGGGCCACGCCGTCGCGGAATGGATTTCATCCCTCGGCAGGCCCCTGGGCCGGCGAGGTCCGGCGGATCGACCCGGGCCGCGAGGTCGAGGCGGCCGTCACGCTCGAAGCCCCCGGCGACCCAGTGGCCGAGCATCATACGTTCGGCGGACGACGTGTATCTTCCGTTGACCCGTCGATGAAAGGCCTGCCTGTCCTGCCCTTCACCGTGATGGCCGAGATGCTCGCCCAGGTCGCCGCGAGGCTCGCGCCCGGCAAGGCCCTCGTCGGGCTCCGCGACGTCCGCGCGCGGCGGTGGATCCGCTACGAGGACGGGCCGATCCCGCTGGAGATCGTGGCGAAGTCCGACGCCGAGAATCCGGGGCACATCCGCGCCTCGCTCTTCAATCGCGGCAGGGCCGGGCTTGGCGATTCGCCGGAAGTGGAAGCGACGATTGTCTTCGATGAGTGCCGCGCCGAGCCGCCATTCGGCGCCGCGACCGCCCTCGAACGTCCCGAGCCGAGCCGGTTCACGGCGCACTCGATGTACGCCGAGCAGTGGCTCTTCCACGGTCCCGCGCTCCGCGCGGTGGCCGAGGTGGGCGAGGTGTCGGCGCGTGGGATCGACGGCACGCTGCGCGTCCTGCCGAGGGGCGGGCTGTATCGCGATCCCTCGTCGCCGATGCCGCTGACCGATCCGATCGTCCTCGACGCCTTCACCCACCTCCTCGGGCTCTGGGGCCTCGAGCGGCTCGCCGAGGGGGACGTGATCTTCCCGCTCCGCCTGGGCCGGCTCGACGTCTTCGGCGGCGACCCGCCCGAGGGCTCGGATTGCCCGTGCCGGATCCGCATCAAGGCCGTCGAGCGGACCAGGGTCGCGGTCGACGCCGAGATCCTCCGCCCCGACGGCCGCGTCTGGATGCGGTTGACCGACTGGGAGGACTGGCGGTTCTACTGGCCGCCGCGGTATCGCGACGTCTTCCGATCGCCGGAGAATGTGCTTGTCGGTGAGCCTCTGGATCTGGCGGGCGAGGGCGGCGCCGTCGCCGTCTGGCTCGAGCCGCCGGCCGACATGGGCCGGCCGGTCTGGCGCGACGTGCTGGAGCAGATCCAGCTCTCGCCCGAGGAGCGCGCCGGCTGCCTTAAGCCGACGGGCCACGACGGCCGCCGGACCCTGCGCCTCTGGGGACGGATCGCCGCCAAGGAGGCCGCGCGACGGCTCTGGTCGGCCGCCGGGGGATCGCCGATCTTCCCCGCTGATCTCACGATCGAGCCGGACGCGAAGGGGCGGCCGGTGCTGCGGTCGCGGGCGCGGCCCGATGAGGCGATGCCCGCCGTCTCGATCGCACATACCGCGGGCGTGGCCGTGGCGATCGCCGCGCATGATCCCGCGGCGCGGGTCGGGATCGACGTCGAGAAGGTCGTCGATCGCGCGGCGACGTTCGAGGCGATGGCGTTCTCGCCGCGGGAACGGGCGCTGCTCGATCGCCTCCCGCGCGGGGCGCGGGCCGAGTGGATCGCGCGATTCTGGACGGCCAAGGAGGCCGCGGCCAAGGCGACGGGGCTCGCCCTGATCGCGGGGCCGTCGAGCGTCGAGGTCGTCGCGGCCGATGAGGAGGGGAGGATCGGCGTGGTGCTCCGCGACGAGCTGGCGACGAGCTGTCTCGACCTGGCGGAGCCGCTCCACGTCCGGACCGATCGACGAGGCGAATACGTCTGGGCCTGGACGCTCGCCGGGGCGCCTTGCACTCGCATCGGCTCATCCCTTTATGTTCCTCCTCGTGAAACAGGAGAGACGTGGGAGGGCGCGG
>DASZMJ010000154.1:0-7514 GCA_035551935.1 Isosphaeraceae bacterium | reverse complement strand
AGCAGCAACCCGCCCCCGACCCCGACGACACCGCGTTGTTCGACGCCGAGTATCGCCGCCAGCTCTTCCGCTGGGCCGCCGACCGCGTCCGCGACGAGTTCCGCCCCACGACCTGGCAGGCCTTCTGGCGGACCGGCGTCGAGGACGAGTCCCCCAAGGCCGTCGCCGCCGACCTCGGCCTCTCGCTCGGCGCCCTCTACGTCGCCCGCAGCCGCGTCATGGCCCGGCTCCGCCAGGTGATCGAAGAGTTGGAGAAGCCCTGAACATCGGACCCCTCGCCCGAAGGAGTCGAATCCATGCCTCCCGATCCCCGCTGCCCTGAGCGTGACCGCCTGAAGGACCTGCTGGATGACCGGCTCGCCCCGGACGAGCAGGCGGCGATCGCCGCGCACCTGGAAGGTTGCGAGACGTGTCGCGAGGCGTTCGATGGGCTCGCCGCGGCGAGCGGGATGTGGAATGATGTCCGCGGCCTGGCCGAGGGTGTCGGCCGTCGCGACGACACGCGCGAGACCCACGAGGCGCCCCCGGTCGACGACGGCATCCCCGGCTTCCTCGACCCGCCGGACCCGGACGATCCCGACCAGATCGGCCGATTCGGGCCGTACGAGGTGCTCGGCGTCATCGGCCGGGGGGGCTGGGGAATCGTCCTCAAGGGGTTCGACCCGGCCTTGCACCGGCCGGTGGCGATCAAGGTGCTCGCGCCCCAGTACGCAACCAGCGCCACCGCGCGGCGGCGGTTCGTCCGCGAGGCGCGGGCCGCGGCGTCGATCAGCCACGATCACGTCGTCACGATCCACGCGGTCGACGAGTGCAAGGGGTTGCCGTACCTGGTCATGCAGTACGTCGCCGGCAAGTCGTTGCAGGAGCGAATCGATCACACGGGGCCCCTGGAGGTGAAGGAAGTCCTGCGGATCGGCATGCAGGCGGCGCGCGGGCTTGCGGCGGCTCATGCTCAAGGCTTGATCCATCGCGACGTCAAGCCGGCGAACATCCTGCTCGAGAACGGCATCGAGCGCGTGAAGCTGACCGACTTCGGCCTGGCGCGGGCGGTGGACGACGCGAGCCTGACGCAGAGCGGCCTGGTCGCGGGCACGCCGCAGTACATGGCCCCCGAGCAGGCGCGGGGCGAGGCGGTCGACCATCGCGCCGACCTCTTCAGCCTCGGCGGCGTCCTCTACGCGATGGCCACCGGCCACTCCCCGTTCCGCGGCTGGTCGACGATGGCCGTGCTGCGCCGCGTCTGCGACGAGGCCCCCCGTCCCGTCCGCGAGGCCAACCCCGATATCCCCGAGGAGGTCGCCGCCGTGATCCATCGCCTCCTGGCCAAGGACCCCGCCGAGCGCTTCGCGAGCGCCGGCGAGGTCGCCGACGTCCTCTCCTCCCAGCTCGCCCGCCGCCAGCACGCCGCGCCGACGGTCGACGCGCCCGAGGTCGGCCCCCAGAAGGCTCCGCACGAGCCGGCCCGATCCACCGCGCCGAAGCCTCGCCGCCCCCGGGTCGGCGAGTACTTGGTCATCGCGGCGGGCATGCTCATGGTCCTCGTCGTGACGAACCCCTTCGGCGTCGCCTCGCAGGTCAAGGAGTTCGTCCAGACGGTCCTGCGCATCAAGACGGCCCACGGGACGCTCGTGCTGAACCTGGACGACCCGAACATCAAGGTGCGGGTCGACGGCGAGGATGTCGTCCTCGACGGCGCCGGGCCCAATACGATCACCCTGAGCCCCGGCTCCCACGACCTGAGGGCCTCAACCGGCGACGGCCGCGAGGCCGGCATGCTCGTCACGATCGAACGGGGCGACAAGAAGGTCGCCAGCATCCGCCACGAGCCATCCGGCCAGCCGGCGCTGGTCGTCGGCGACCGATCGGCGACGCTCCTCCCGAAGCCGATCCCGCCGGGCGAAGAAACCCAAGTCATCGAACGAACGACGATCGCCGCCGACCGGGTCGGGACGGCTCCTCCGAGCATGAGGCACGGGCCAGTCGGGATCGCGACTCCAGCCACACCAGGCCACCCCGACCTCGCGCCGCTCCCCGCGACCGAAGGGTCCGGCCCTTCCGTCGCGACCCGACCCGCGAAGCTGCCTCGGCCCGAACTACGGACCTCGATCGCGACGAACGGGACGGTCCAGGCCCTGGCGTTCTCGCGGGACGGTTGTCTTGTGGCGACCGGGGAGAGCCCCCAGATCCTTCTCACGCCGGATCTCTCCTTCCGGAGCCGGATCGCGGACCCGCTCTGGGAGGGGCCGAAGTGGTATGACGTATCCCGTCGCGTCGGCAGGATCGAGGCGCTGGCGATCGCGCCGGAAGGCAACGCGTTCGCCCTCGGGGGCTGTGGCAATCCGGCGACGCTCACGATCTGGGACCTCGATCCGAACCGCCCCCCGGACGAGTCGAGGGCCAGGACGTTCGTCGAGCAGGAGGCGGGCTTCACCGCCCTGGCGTATTCCCCGGACGGGAAGCATCTCGCCGTGGGGGACGCGGCCGGGACGGTGAAGATCTGGGACGTCGCGACGGGCCGGATCCTCTCCGACTTGACGAATGAGAAGGAGCACGCGACCCCGATCACGCACCTCATCTTCTTCAAGGATGGACGGGGGACGAACGGCATGGCGGTTCTGCTCGAGGCCGATCGGGTCCGGGGTGATCGCGGATTCGGGCTCCGGCTCTACGACGTGGAGGGGGTCCGCGCCGGCATCTCCCGCACGCTCGACGTCACCGGCGGGTCCCGTGGCCCCGACTTCGAGTTCACCGCCGAATGCCTCGCCGTGTCGCCCGACGCCAAGTCGCTCTTCGTCGGCACCAAGGGCGGCGGCATCCGCTACTACGACCTGACGTTGGGCGGGCGCCTCCGCCGAATCTTTGGCGACGTGACGCCGACCGCCCTCGCCCTCACCCCTGACGGCAAGGCCCTGATCGTCGGGAATCCGGCGGGCGAAGTGACGATCTACGACCCGCCGACAGGCCGCGAAGGCACGCGGTTCAAGGCGCATCGCGGCCGCATCCGGTCGATCGCCGTCGCGCCCGACGGCGGTATGTTCGCGACGGGGAGCGACGATAAGGTCATCAGGTTCTGGCTCCTCGTCCCTACCCCCATCGCGGCCGCCCCCGCCGCGCTCGTCCCGGCCGTTCCGGCTGCGCCCCCCGCCACGACCTCGCACGCGGGGAATGCAGACGACCACGGCCGCGCCGCGATGATTGCGCTGGCGCGCAAGAACGGCGGACGCATGCCCGCGGCGGGCGAAGACGAACCCCGCCGCGATGAGGCCACGGTCGAGCTGGCCCGGTCGCTCGTCGACCAGGCCGAGCGCCGGCTGGCCGAAGCGGAGGCGGCGCGCGAGGAGGCGAGGGGGGACGTCGAGAGGGCGAACAAGGAGATCGTCGTTGCCGAGAAGACGCTCTCGGCGCGGGAAAGTCATCTGAAGAGGATCCAGCAATTGGTGGCGCAGAACGCCGTCGAGGCGCGAACACTCGAGGAGACGCGGCTGCACAACGACGAGGCCGCGATGGGCGTTCGGGTGGCTCGGGCGCGGGCCGCGCTCGCGGAATCGAAGGTCGCGTCGGCCGAGGCCAGGGTCGCCGAGGCCCGCGCCGAGCTCGCCGTCGCCGAACTCAACCTCCGGGCCATCGAGCAGCCCGAACCCGGCCTCCGCGATCAACAGCACAAGGCCCGGATCGCACAGGCGGAGCGTGAGCTCGAAGTCGCCCGTGCGGAACGGCAGTCCGCCTCCAGGGCGGTCGAGGTCGCACGAGCCGCGCTGGAGCGCGAGGTCGCGGACCGGAAGTACCTCGAGCATGTGGTTGCACGGGTCAACGAGCTGGTCGAGAAGCGTGCGATCGAACAGCGGCTCGCCGACGAGGAGAAGGATCGGCTCGAGATCACCATCGCCACCGAGCAGGCCCGCACCGCCGACCTCAAGGCCGCCGAGTCCCGGCTCAAGCTCGCCGAGCGTCGCGTCACGGACGCGGAGGCGAGGCTCAAGAGGTTGAAGGGCGGCGACGCTCAGCGCGAAGGCCCGGCGAGGGCCGAAGGCTCGTCGAGGAGGAGGTAATGTCCGTGGTCGGCGGCGACGATCACGGCCGAGTCGTCCCAGTTGCCGTGACGTTCGATCCAGTCGAAGATGACGCCGAGCGCCTCCTCGCCGCTGAGGACGGCGCCGACGGCGTTGTCGAGGTTGTTGTCGTGCAGCGCGAAGTCGACGTCGCCGGCCTCGACGAAGAGGGCGAAGCGGTCGTCGGGACTCGCGGAGAGCACGGTCAGCGCGGCCTCGGTCATGTCGGCGAGGGTCGGGTTCTCGTTCCGGTCCGCGGCGGTGTACGACTCGGCCTTGCCCGAGATGCCCTCGACCGGGTCGTAGCGGCCGTCGGCGGTGCGATAGGGCAAGTGGCTGTCGACCTGCGATTGCGGGGGAGGGTCGAGCGGGCCGAACAGGCCGAAGAGGCGTCGTCTGTCGCGTACGGCACGATCCGCGGCGCGTCGCAGCGCCCGGCCGCCGTCGACGCCCGCCTCGGTCTGCACGACGACGTAGTTCCCGCCGTTCCTCGCGTCGATCGCCCGGAGCGTGTCGTCGACGATGTAGACGTTGCCGGCCTCGGCGTTGGAGCCCTGAGTCCTCTTCATGACCTCGATCTCGCCCTTCTGATCCACGCCGGCGCCGAGGACGACGTCGAGGCCCGGGTGCGAGGCGTCCTTGCCCGTCTCCTGGGCGATGGAGCGGAGGCCGAGCATGTCGCGGGCGAGGTCCTGGAAGTCGTTGCGATTGACGTTGTGAGCGTAGAACGCCGCGGGCGAGGCGTGGTCGAACGGCACACTCGTCACCGTGCCAACCTTCCAGCCACGGGCCTGCAATTGATTGAATAGCGTAGGGATGAATCTCCCATCATCCGTGACGTTGATGCCGTTGTTGTACGACTTGACGCCCGTGGCGAACTCGCCGGCGCTGGGGGCGCTGTCGGTGTAGGCGTGGAGGACGCCCCCGGCCGCCTCCACCGCCGCGCGCTCCTCCTTCGACGCCGACTGCCCCTTGAGGTAGCCCGGACCCTTCGCGAGCAACGGCCCGGGCGTCCAGGGGTCCGGGCCGCCGAAGCGGGGGTCGTAGCCGCCGCCGAGGGCTCTGGGGTCGATCGCGATCGTCTGGTGGTCGAGGTCGGGATTGTTCCTGTCGAAGGTCGGGCTCGTGACGAAGGCGCCGAACTTCGCCGAGCCGGCCGCGTCGAAGTCCTGGAAGAGCAGGCCCGAGCCCTTCCCCGTGTCGTACACCTTTCCCGACTTCGCGATCGCCGCCGCGCGGGTCGTCTCCCAGTCCATGCCGTCGAACCAGAGGATGAATAAGTGTTTGAGGCACGCGTCGACCGCCCTGCGCTGCACGGAATACAGGTCGCTCTGGTCGGCGTACTCGGCCTCGGGGTTGACGGTGTGATCGGGGACCCGCCCGAAGAGGGACTTGACGCCCTCTTCGGTGCGATACCGGCTGTTCTTGCCGGTGACGGCGCCGGGGTCGAGCTTGCGGCCGAAGGTGTAGAACGGGATGAGCCGGTTCGTGTGGCTGCGATGGTTCGAGAAGACGCCGCCGGCCCCCTGCGAGCCGAAATGGAAGGCGCGGGGCATGGCCCGGTCCTTCTCGGCGACGGCCGCGCGCTGCAAGTCCTTGACGACGTCGCCCCCGAAGGCCATCGGCGCGAGGCCGAGACAGGCCGCGATGAAGGCGGCGACGAGGTTCGTCCGGGCGGTGGCTGGGTCCATGGTCGTCCTCGGCTCGACTCGCGGGAAACGGCGATTCCCAAGGCTATCACGATGCCACCGGGTCGAGCCAGTCGGCCGTCGCGGCGTCTTGCGCTACCGGGTTGGCAGGGCCCGGCGCAACGGGCACAATGGGGGCTGGGCCGCCCCGTGGCGGCGGGCCGGTCCGTCGGCGGATCATGGGGGGCGGGCGGTGCATCGCGACGTCTTGGCGATCGTCCTGGCGGGTGGGCGCGGGACCAGATTGGAGCCGTTGACGCGCGACCGTGCCAAGCCGGCGGTCCCGTTCGGCGGCATCTATCGCATCATCGACTTCGCGCTCTCCAACTGCATCAACTCCGAGCTGCGCAAGATCCTCGTCCTGACGCAGTACAAGGCCGTCAGCCTCAGCCGCCACATCGACATGGGCTGGAAGTTCCTCTGCCGCGAACTGGGCGAGTACATCGAGGTCATCCCGCCCCAGCAGCGGATCGCCGAGCACTGGTACCAGGGCACCGCCGACGCGATCTACCAGAACGTCTACACCATCGAGAAGGCCGCACCGCGCGACACCTTGATCCTGGCCGGCGATCACATCTACAAGATGAATTATGCCGCTATGATCGAGTTCCACCGTGAGCGGCGGGCCGACCTGACGATCGCCTGCCTGCCGGTCTCCCTGGCGCAGGCGCGCGAGTTCGGCGTCATGCACGTCGACGACGCCGGCCGCGTCGTCGGCTTCAAGGAGAAGCCGGCCGTCCCCGAGCCGATGCCCGACAACCCCCGCCAGGCCCTGGCGTCGATGGGCATCTACGTCTTCGCCACCGACGTCATGTACGAGCTGCTCTTCCAGGACGCGGCGCGGAAGGAGGCTAGCCAGCACGACTTCGGCCGCGACATCATCCCCACCATGCTCTCCAACTCCCGCGTCTTCGCCTACCCATTCCGCGACGAGAACCGCAAGCAGGCCGCCTACTGGCGCGACGTCGGCACGCTCGACGCGTACTTCCAGACGACGATGGACCTGATCCAGATCGACCCGGTCCTGAACCTCTACGACCGCGAGTGGCCGATCCACACGTACCAGCCCCCCTATCCGCCGCCCAAGTTTGTCCACACCGACCCCGACCGCCGCGGCGCCGCGTTCAATTCGGTCGTCTGCCAGGGGGCGATCGTCTCCGGTGGGCAGGTCTACCGCAGCATCCTCTCGCCCGGCGTCCGCATCAACAGCTTCGCGCTGGTGGAGGACTCCATTCTCTTCGACGGCGTCGAGGTCGGCCGCCACGCCCGGATCCGCCGCGCGATCATCGACAAGGACGTGAAGGTCCCCTCCGGCTTCGACATCGGCTGGAACCGCGAGGCCGACCGTACCCGCGGCCTGACCGTCACCGAGGAGGGTGTCGTCGTCGTCGCCAAGGGCGAGGACCTCGAACGCTTCACGCCGATGGGGGGGTAACCCTCCTCAGGGTAGCAGCTCCCGCGCGGCGATCCGCCCGACCTCCCGGCCGTCGACGATCACCGGCATGAGGTCGTCGCCGCGGTAATCGTCGCGACGGCGATAGGATGGCTTCTTCTGCGGGCCAGTCGGGTCGGAGTAGACCTCGACGACGCGCTCGGCGACGTTGACGATCCAGTAGATCGGGATTCGCCCTCGGGCGTAGTACTAAGCAGGTCCGCAGTAGTTTTTTCACAGGACTGATCTCAGCCAGAATTCCTCCGAGAGGACACCGGCCTTCGTCAGCGCCTCGTGCGACGTCAGGCCCCCGAGGTAGCCGACGAACCGATCCACATGGTCATC
>DASZMJ010000153.1:0-2276 GCA_035551935.1 Isosphaeraceae bacterium | reverse complement strand
CGTGCCATCGAGCTCGTCCGCGCCCGCCGCGGCGGGCCCGACGCCGCGACGGCCGTCCGCCGGCGGCTCCGGCCGCTCCGCTATGAGCTCGAGCCCGGCGCAGGGCTGCCGGCGAATGGAGAGGTCGCGAAGATCAACGGCGCGGGGCTCCGCGGGGCCGAGCCCGAGACTCCGAAGCGGAGGACGCGCGTCCTCTGCCTGGGCGATTCGGTCACCTTCGGCTACGCGCCCGGCGTGACCGACGACGCCACGTATCCCGCCGACCTCGCCCGGCGGCTCGACCCGGCGCGGTTCGAGGTGATCAACGGCGGGATGCCCGCGTTCGGGTCGCTCGACTGCCTCGACTTCCTGCTCTACAAGGGCCTCGCGCTCGAACCCGACGTCGTCGTGATCCTCGCCGGCTGGAACGACTTCAACCACGCCCACCAGGTCGACGAACGCCCGCCCGCCGTCAGCCCGCTCCACGTCCTGGAGCGCTCGGCGCTGGTGCGGCTGGGGAAGCTCGTGGTGGCGCGGCTCGTCGGGCCGAGGCCCACCCCGTTCGACCCGGCCCGCGAGCGGGCGCGGCTCGCGAGCCTGCCCGCCCCCGGGGGCCGGCTCTCCGACGCCGCCTTCGCGAGCACCGGGCGGGCGATCGAGGCGATGGTCCGCGCCTGCCGCGACCATCACGCCGTGCCCGTGCTGGTCACCTACCCCAACTTCACGCGCGACGGCTGGGACGGCGTCGACTCGCTGGCCGACGCCGAGCTGCGCCCCGCGCTCTCGGCGCTCGCCGAGATCGAGCTCTCACCCGGGGCATTGCGGACCTACGCCGTCACGACCAACAGGCTGATCCGCGAGGCCGCGGCGCGGCTTGACGTGCCGCTCGTCGAGGGCGACGCGATCCGCGACCCGGGCCTGTTCTTCGACATGATCCACCTCGGCCCCGAGGGCAACGCGATGCTGGCGGACCGCGTCGCGCCCGCGGTCGTCCGCGCGATCGACGCGAAAAAAGCCCTGACGCATGGCGGCCCGTAGTCCTGTAGGATAGGCGGCGCCCTCCACTGCGGCGGGCGACGCCCAACCTCCGAAGACGGGGACACAGACCATGCGCCGCGCCCTCCTCTCCCTGGCCGCCTGCGCCGCGTCGATCCTGACTTCTCCAGCAGCCCGCGCCGAGATCCAGGTCGGCGCCGCGACGCGCGTCATCACGCCCGACCCGCTGTTACCCGTCTCGGGGGGGATGGGGCCGACGAAGCCGACGACCGAGAAGCGCGGCGAGCTGACCGCCCGCGCCGTCGTGTTCAAGAAGGGGGACGTCTCGGTCGCCGTCGTGGGGCTCGATCTGCTTGGCTTCCCGGCGGTGCTCGGCGACCGGGTCCGGAAGAAGGTCGCGCGCATCCCGGCCGAGAACATCCTCATCGGCGCGTCCCACACCCACAGCGCACCCGATTGCTACGCGTTCCCCGACGGCAAGGGCGGGCACACGGGCGACCTCAAGTACATGGATTTCGTCTGCGACAGGGCGGCCGAGGCGATCAACGAGGCGATCGACCGGCTCAAGCCGGCGTGGATCAAGATCGCAATCGACGAGGCGAAGGGGAAGATCGCGTACAACTACTACGCGCCCGACCTCTACGACCGGCGGATGGGCGTGATCCAGGCCGTCAGCCCGGAGGGGAAGACGATCGCGACGCTTGTCAATTACGCGATCCATCCCGAGGTGCTCGGCAACGGCGTCGGCATCCTCAGCCCCGACCTGATCGGGCCGCTCTGCGAGAAGCTCGAGGCCGACGCGGGCGGCGTCGCCGTGTTCATGAACGGCGCCCAGGGCGGGATGGTCACGGCCGACAACCGCAACCTCGACGATCCGAAAGACCCCCAGCGCGGGTACTGGAACGACGCCCGCCGCTGGGACGAATGCCTGCGGATCGGCCACCTGATGGCCGACGAGGCCGAGCGGATCGTCAAGGTGGCACCGGTCGAGAAGGACCCGACGCTCTTCTGCGGGTCGATCACCGTGCGGTTCCCGGTCGACTCGCCGGCGATGTGGGCTGTCGTGACGATGTCGCCGTTGAAATATCCCCACAACGACGACCATTCGGTCTCGGCGCGGATCAATCTCGTGAATCTGGGGGACGCGCAGATTCTCAGCATCCCCGGCGAGGCGCTGCCTAACATCGGCTTCTATCTCAAACGGAAGATGCACGGCCGGCATAACTTCCTGTTCGGTCTGACGAATGATGCGTTTGGATATATCTTAACCAAGGTGGATTTCCAGAGTTTCCCGCGGTACG
>DASZMJ010000152.1:0-6272 GCA_035551935.1 Isosphaeraceae bacterium | reverse complement strand
CCCGGCCCTCTCCCAGGGGGAGAGGGCCGGGGTGAGGGCCCGATCCGAAAAGGCTCGGCGCTACGGCTGGATCGGCTCGCGGGTCAGCTCGATGACCTTGGCATCATCCTTGTCCTTGCCCTTGGGGATGACGACGAGCTTGACCGTGGTGCCGGACGGGCCGCGGATGTAGGGGACGATCTCCTCGAGTTTCTTGCCCTTGAAGTCGGTGCGCTTGCCGTCGTCGTCCTCGACACCGGCGATCCGGTCGCCGACCTTGATGCGGCCGTCCCTGTGGGCGGGGGCGGCATCGAGGAGCTTCTTGACGGCCGGATAGTCGTCCGACTCGGCGTCCTTGCCCAGGGCGATGCCGACGCCGACGACCTCCTCGCCGGGCGGGTCGTCGGCGCGGGCGGGGCCGGCGACGAGCAGGGCGAGCAGGCCGAGGCCAACGAGCAACATTCGTCGCGACATGGCGTCACCTCCGTTCCCGACCTCGATCTCGGAATCGCCCCCGGACCGGTCCCCGGGCTCGGAGGCCCCGCGGCCGATCGTACAACGGGCACACCACTTCGGATAGCGGAAAGCCATCGAGGAGGACAATCGCCGCCGCCCCGTTTTTCCTCAAGTCCCGCCCGTTTCCCGCGATCCGCGCGACCGATTCAAGCCGTCGCGCGGCCCGGCCGATCGAAAGGCGTGTCGTGTCGCCGGTCGTGAGGGCCGGCGTAACCCGCCCGAGGCGACCGGGGCGTTCCGATCGATGACGGCCGTTCCCAGCCGACGCCGGCCGCGACCGCGACTCCGATCGGGGGCGCTCGCGGCGACCCTGGCGGTGCTCGGGGCGCTGGCGGCGGGCACGGGCCGGCCGGCGCCGCCGACTCCGGACCGGGGCGCTACCTGGCAGGTCGGCCGGGCCGTGCCGTTGCAGGTGGTCGAGGGATGGGCGCGGTTCGACGTTCCGGCATCGGCCGCGGGGTCGCGGACCCTCGTCGTCGTCTCCAGCCTGGCGCGGAGTCCGGGGCCGTTCCCGGTCCGATTGACGACGCGGCCGGTCGCGGTTGCCGAGCCGGTCCGGCTCGCGGCCGACGGCCCGCCGCCCCCCCCTGCCCCGTCACCGTCGAGCTCGTCGGCGATCCCCGCGACGGCGAGCCGGCCCTCGATCGAGAGGCCGCCGGGCGAGCGGCGGTTCTCGATCCTGGTCCGCGACGGCGACCCGGCCAGCGCGGGCAATTACCAGGAGGTCCGCGGCGTGCTCCGGGCCGTCGGTAAGCGGGTCCAGGTGTACGTCGATTCGGCCGACGTGGGCCGGGTCGCGCCGGCGACGCTCCGCGACGTGGTGGCGACGTTCGACGACCGCGTCTATCCCGAGGCCGCGCGGACGATCGGCACCGCGCGGGACGTCGACGGCGACGGCCGGTTCACCGTCCTCATCACCGGCTGGCTCGCGCGGCTCGGCGGCGGCCGCCTGGCGGTCGACGGCTTCGTCCGCGCCGCCGACCTCGACGAGCACCTCGACGCCCCGTTCGGCAACCGCTGCGACATGCTCTACCTCGGCGCCGCGGTGGCCGCCGGGCCGCACCTGCGGACGGTCCTCGCGCACGAATACACGCACGCCGTGATCGCCACCTGCAAGAGCGCCGTGGGTGCCGGCGAGGAGGGCTGGCTCGACGAGGCGATCGCGCACCTGATGGAGGACCGGCACGGCTTCTCGCGGTCGAACCTGGATTACCGCGTCAGCGCCTTCCTGTCGGCGCCGGAGCGGTATCGACTGGTCGTCCGCGACTATTTCGCCGCCGGCCTCTTCCGCGGCCACGGCAACCGCGGCAGCACGTACCTCTTCCTCCGCGGGTGCGTCGACCGGTTCGGGCCGACGCTTCTCCAGGAATTGGCGCAATCGCGACTGCGCGGGACCGAGGCGCTGGAGGCCGCGACCGGGGAGCGGTTCGAGGCCCTCTTCCGGCGCTGGTCGGTCGCATTGGCCGTCGGGGGGCTCGACCCGAAGGCCGATCGGGCCGCTCCCGATCACCCCCCCGACCTCCGGACCCCGATCGGCGACTGGCCCCTCGCCGGGCCGAGGACGACGGCGGTCGGCGCGCGGGGCGGATCGAGCTGGTCGATGGTCGGCACGAGCCCGCACTTCGTCGCGATCGACGCGGGGCCGGGCGAGGCCGTCCAGGTCGAGGTCGCCGGCCCTCCCGGGGCGACGCTCCAGGTCACGGCGATCCGGCTCCCGGACGACATACCGCGGATCGAATTATCGATCGATGTTCAAGCAGGATCGGGCCCCGATCCCGTCGCCCGCGTGCGGGTGCGCGAGCGGGCCGGGGCGCCGGTCCAGCTCGTTTCGCTGTCGTGGGAGCCGCTGGTGCCCGGCCCCGACCCGCGCACGGCGGGCTTCCGTCGCGACGGCCGCGACGGGCCGGCGTTGGCGACGATTCTCGGCTCGGACAGGCTCCCCGCGCGGGGCATGCTGGCCGGCGGGCCGATCCCCCTGGTCGGGGCCCGGCCCGCGCACGGCCCGATCGTCTTCAAGGTCGTCGGCAACGACCCCCTCGGCCGCCGCGTGGCCGCGTGGGCCGAGGTGAAGGTGCCGGCGACGAAGGTCAAGGGACGTTGAAGATGTACGCGCGGTGCGTCTCCCGCGAGTCGGAGCCGGCGACGGCCAATTGCTTGCCGTCGGGGCTGAAGGCCACGGAGTACGCCATCACCCCGGGGGCGACGCGCCGCGAGGCGAGGGCCTTGCCGCTGTCGAAATCCCAGAGGAAGACGTTCCCCTGGTAGTCGACCGACGCGAGCCGCTTGCCGTCGGGGCTGAAGGAGACGGCGTAGACGTCGTACGGGTGCCCCTCCAGGCGCTTCAGCTCCTTGCCGTCGTTCGGGTCCCAGACGCGGACCATGCGGTCGGCCGAGGCGGAGGCGAGCGCGCCGCCGTCGGGGCGCCAGGCGAGGCCGTAGACGTACTCGCCGTGCCCCTGGAGCTTGCGGACCTCCTTGCCGTCGGCCGGGTTCCAGAGCTTCACGAGCTTGTCATCGCCGGCCGAGGCGAGCAGGTCTCCCTTCGGGCTGTAGGCGACGGCGTAGACGGTGTTGGCGTGGGCGTTGTCGATCGCGCGGACCTGGTTCCCTTTCTCGATGTCCCAGATCCGCACCGACTTGTCCGCGCCGCCGCTGGCGGCGAGCTTGCCGTCCTTGTGCCAGCTCACGCTGTAGACCTGCCCATTGTGCCCGGCGAAGTTCTTCAACGGGCCCGAGCCCGCCGACATCTTCCAGAGCTTCAGCGACTTGTCCTCGGAGGCGCTGAGGATCGTCTGGTTGTCGGGCAGCGCCGCGACGGCCGTGATCGCGGCGACGTGGCCGGTGATCGACTGCTTCTCGGCCTTGGCGGCGTCGGCCGCGGTCAGGTCGTAGGTCTTGACGGCGTTGTCGGCCGTGCCGACGACCAGCGTCTTGTTGTCGGGGCTCGCCGCGACGGCCTGCACGGCGCCGGCCTGGGCGTCGTAGGACAGCAGGGCCTTGCCGTCGCCCGCGTTCCACGAGCGGGCCGTCTTGTCGGCCGAGCCGGTCAGCACCTTCTGGCCGTCGCGGGTAATCGCCACGGCCAACACGGCGTCCTTGTGGCCATCGAGGCTGCGGACGACGTTGCCATTGTTGACGTCGAAGACCTTCGCCGTCTTGTCGGTGCCCGCGGTGATGACCTGCGCCCCGTTGGGGGTGACGGCGACCGCGTTGATGGCTCCCTTGTGCCCGGCGAGGACGCGGACGGCCGCCGGGACCCAGACGCGGGCCTTGTTGTCGCCGCCGGCCGAGATCACGGCCTTGTTGTCCGGCAGGATCGCCACGCCGACGATCGGCGCCCCGTGCGCCGAGAGCGTTTGCAGCTCGCGATTCGCCGCGACCTCCCAGACCTTCACCGCGTTGTCGGCCCCGCCGGTCGCGATCCGGTTGCCGTCGTTGGAGACGAAGACCGCCTTCACCGGCCCGTTGTGGCCGTTGAGCGTGGCCAGGATCTTGCCGTCGGCCAGGTTCCAGACCTTCGCCGTCTTGTCCGCCGAGCCCGTGACGACCTTCTGGCCATCCCGGGTGATGCTCAGGCAAAGCACCGCGTCGCCGTGGCCGGTCAACGACCGCGCGACGTCCCCCTTCTCGAGGTTGAACACCTTGACCGACTTGTCCGTCGACCCGGCGGTGAGGATCTGGTCCCCCTTCGGCGACGCGACGACCGCGTTGATCGGCCCGGTGTGGCCGAGGAACGGGCGGACGCCAGCGGTGGTCCAGACCGAGGCTCCCTGGCCGTCGCCGGCGCCGGCGGCCACGACGGTCTTGTTGTCGGGGAGGATCCACGCCCCCTTGAGCCCCTTGCCGGCGTCGCGGAGGACCTGCAACGTCGTCGTGCCGGCGACGTCATGGAGCCGGACCGTGCCGTCGGCCGAGGCGCTGGCGATCTTCGTGCCGTCGTTCGAGAGATAGACGGCGACGACCGCGCCGTCGTGCTTGGCGAGGTTGGCGAGGGCCTTGCCATCGGCGACGTTCCACGTCTTGACGCTGTTGTCGGCCGAGCCGGTGACGAGCCGCTGGCCGTCGCGGGCGACGTCGAGGGCCAGCACCGGCCCGCCGTGGCCGGCGAAGTCGCGGACGCTCTTGCCGTCGTTGATGTTCCAGAGCTTCGCCGTCTTGTCCTCCGAGGCCGAGACCAGTTGATTGCCGTCATTCGGCAGGAACGCCAGGGCGCGGACCTTGCCCGAGTGCCCTTCGAGGGCCTTGATCTCCTTCGCCTCGCCGACGCTCAGGATGCGGATCTTGTTGTCCTCGGTCGCCGCGGCGACCTGCTCGCCGTCGGGCCGGACCGCGATCGCGGTGACGGCGCCGGCGAGCCCCTCGATCGTCTTGGCGAGGTTGCCGTCGCCGGTGCTATAAACGCGGATCGTCTTGTTGCCGATCGCCGCGGCGAGTTGCGAGCCGTCCCCCTTGAACGCCAGCGCGACGACCGCTTGCGGGTTGTCGCCGGGGGCGATCTCGCGGACCTTGGCGCCGTCGGCGACGTTCCAGAGGCGGATGACGTTGTCGCCGCCGGCCGTGGCGAGCTTCGTGCCGTCGTTGCTCAACGCGAAGACGGTCGCCTTGGTGTCGATGGCCCTCGGCTCGGCCACGGGGAGTTGATAGAGCCGGGCGACGCCGTCGGCGCCGGCGGCGACGAGCCGCTGGTTGTTCGGGATATAGGCCAATGCCGTGACCTCGACCGGCGTGCCGATCGTCCCTTGCGCGGCGCCGTCGTTGGGGTTGATCAGGCGGACGACCCCGCCCGCGACGCCCGCGGCCAGTTGCGCGCCGTCGCCCCGCAAGGCCAGCGCGTTGACGACGCCGGGCAGGTCGCCGACCTCCTTGACGAGGTTGCCGTCGGCCCCGTTCCAGACGCGCACCGCCTTGTCGCCGCCGGTCGCGACGCGGGAGCCGTCGGGCGACGCGGCGAAGGCGCGGACGTCCTTGGCGTCGACGACCTTCGGCTCGGCCACCGGCAGTTGCCAGAGCCGCGCCAGGCCGTCCGGCCCGGCCGAGACGAGCTGCTGATTGTTCGGCAAGAACGCCAAGGCGTTCACCGCCTCGGCCGGCGTCTCGATCGTCCCCTGCGTCGACCCGTCGTTCGGGTTCCACAACCGGATCGTCTTCGCCTTGTCCCCCGACGCGACCTGGGCGTTATCCCCCCGCCACGCGACCGCAGTGACCTCCGCCGCATGTCCGGTGAGTTCTCGGGCCTGCTTGCGTTCGGCGAGGTTGACGATCTGGGCCGACTTGCCCGAGGCCGTCACCGCGAGCTTGCCGTCGGGGCTGGTCGCCATCCCCCGGATCGGCGCCGGCAGGCCGGTGATGTCGGCGACCGGCCCGTTGCCCGGCACCTCCCAGAGCTTGAGGGTCCGGTCCTGGCTCCCCGACAGGATGTGCTTGTTATCCGGCCCCACCGCGACAGCCAGCACGTTCTCCGTGTGGCCGTGGAACGCGATGATCTCCTTGCGCGTCGCCGCGTCCCAGAGCCGGACCGTGTTATCGAACCCGCCCGTGACCAGCCCCTTGCCGTCGGGCGTCCAGCCGATCGCGTAGACCGTCGCCGAATGGCCGTCGAGCGTGCCCGCCGGCTGGAGCTGGGCCTGGTTCGGCTGCGGTCCCTGCCGCGCCACGGCCACGCCTGCGGTGGCCAGCGCCGTCACGGCCACGGCCACGACCTTCTGGGTCAAGCGACGGGTCATCGGTCGGCACTCCTCTCGAGGTCCGGGGAACGACGGGGACCGGCACCTCGAAGA
>DASZMJ010000151.1:0-2388 GCA_035551935.1 Isosphaeraceae bacterium | reverse complement strand
ACATCAGTCGGCCCCCCTTCTGGGACGGACTCTCATCCGGCCAATCCCGGGGTGACGTTCCCATCCGCAGGCTGCGCCGCGACAACACAGCGTTCGAGGAGACTTCCGGGAGGAGTCTGCAAATGCCACTCAATGGTCCCCTGCTCGCCGTCGTACTGGCCGCCGCGGCCGTGCCGTGTGCGTTCGCCCAGGACGACGTTCCTCCGGCCGATTCGCAGCCGGCGTCGACGAACGCCCCGGGCCGCGACTACCCCCGCGTGGATTCCGGGCGACGCGCCCACTTCCGGGTCAACGCCCCCGACGCCCGGAGCGTCCGCGTCAGCCTCGGCAACACCGAGCTGACGAAGAACGACAAGGGCCTCTGGACCGGCGTGACCAGGCCGCTGGATCCCGGCTTCCATTACTACCAGCTCATCATCGACGGCTTCGCGGCGGCCGACCCCGACAGCGAGAGCTTCTTCGGCTCCAGCAACATGCGCAGCGGCATCGAGATCCCGGATGCCGCCGGCGACTTCTACGCGATCAAGGACGTCCCCCACGGCGAGGTGCGCATCAAGTGGGCGCACTCGAAGATCGGCAACGCCTGGCGGCGGAGCTTCATCTACACGCCGCCGGGCTACGACGAGGACCGCGATCGGCGGTACCCCGTGCTCTACCTGCTCCACGGCGCCGGCGAGGATGAACGCGGCTGGTCGACCCAGGGCCGGATGAATTTCATCCTCGACAACCTGATCGCCGACGGCAAGGCCCGGCCGATGATCGTCGTGATGGAGAACGGCGGCGGCAGCGCCCTGTTCGCCCGGCCGCGCGGTGCCGGCGGCCCCGGCGGTCGCCCGCCCGGCGGCCCCGGCGGTCGTCCGCTCGGCGGCCCCGGCGGATTCCCCGGTCAGCAGTTCGGCGAGATCCTGCTGAAGGAAGTGATTCCGATGGTCGAGGCCGGTTTCCGGACCAGGACCGGCCGCGAGGACCGCGCGATCGCCGGATTGTCGATGGGCGCCGGGCAGGCGATGCGGATCGGCCTGGCCAACCTGGACAAGTTCGCCTCCATCGGCGCGTTCAGCGGCTTCGGCGTGCGCGGCGGCGACATCAAGGCGGCCTACGACGGCGCCTGGGCCGACGCCAAGGCGTTCAACGACAAGGTCGACGCCTTCTACATCAGCGTCGGCACGAAGGAGAACGTCGAGGGCGCCCGGCAATTCCATCGGGCGCTCAAGGACGCCGGCATCGAGCACGAATACTTCGAGTCCGAGGGGACGGCCCATGAATGGCAGACCTGGCGGCGCAGCTTGCACGGCTTCGCGCCGCTGCTGTTCCCGGCCGCCGGCCGGGCCGTGGCACAGAAGAAGGCCGCCGACCCGCCCGCGCCGCGCGAGCCGGGTCGCGGCCGTCGCGGCTTCGGCGGCCCCATCGTCCTGGGGCCCGACGACAAGCCCGCCTTCGACGACCCTCCCCCCGGCTTCCGGGCCGTCCGCGACGGCATCCCCCGCGGCAAGCTCGAGATGATCGAGTACGACTCGAAATCCGTCGGCACGCGCCGCAAGATGAACGTGTACACGCCGCCGGGCTACTCCGCCGATCGGAAGTACCCCGTGCTCTACCTCCTGCACGGCATCGGCGGGGACGAGACCGAATGGCCGAGGGCCTGCAAGACCGAGGTCATCCTGGACAACCTGATCGCCGACGGCAAGGCCGTGCCGATGATCGTCGTCATGCCCAACGGCCGGGCCCAGAAGAACGACCGCGCCGAGGGGAATGTCTTCGCGGCGGCCCCCGCGTTCGCGAAGTTCGAGGCCGACCTGCTGGACGACGTCATCCCCGCGATCGAGTCCCGCTACTCGGTCGTCGCCGATCGCGAGCACCGCGCCCTGGCCGGCCTGTCGATGGGCGGCGGCCAGTCGCTGAACTTCGGCCTGGCCCACCTCGAGAAGTTCGCGTGGGTCGGCGGCTTCTCGTCGGCGCCCAACACGAAGCCGGCCGCCGAGCTGGTGCCCGATCCCGCCGCGGCGCGCGCCCGGTTGAAGCTGCTCTGGCTCGCGTGCGGCAACAAGGACGGACTGATCAACATCAGCCAGCGCGTGCACGCCTATCTCAAGGAGCACGGCGTGCCGCACGTCTGGCACGTCGACTCCCACGGCCACGATCCCACGGAGTGGGGCAAGAACCTGCATCTCTTCGCGCAGCATCTCTTCAAGTGAGGTCCGACATCGGGCTGCGCCCCTCCCGTCCTCGCCGTTGATGCGCGTGCGCGTCATCCCGGCGGCCGGCGGGCGCCTCGAGCCATCCCGCCGTCGCTGCTTCGTGGATCGGCGAGGGGCGACGGGGGTTCCCGGTCGTCGGCCGAAGGGCTCTTCGGGAACGGACGCCCGAGAGCCCGGCGGTCTCCGGCTT
>DASZMJ010000150.1:0-1943 GCA_035551935.1 Isosphaeraceae bacterium | reverse complement strand
CTGCAGCTTCGGTATCGGCCGATCCGCAGGGTGGGGATCTGCATCCCGGGCGGCGCGGCCGCCTATCCCTCGTCCCTGCTGATGACGGCCCTCCCCGCACAGGCGGCCGGGGTCGATCAGATCGCCGTCGTGGTGCCGCCGACGAGGTTCGGGGGATACAACCTCGACGTCCTCGCCGCCTGCCACGCCCTGGGGCTGGCCGAGGTGTACCGGATCGGCGGCGCCCAGGCCGTGGCGGCGCTCGCGTACGGCGTCGAGGGGATCGAGCCGGTCGACAAGATCGTCGGCCCGGGGAACCTCTTCGTGGCCCTGGCCAAGCGGCACGTCTACGGCGAGGTCGACATCGACAGCATCGCCGGGCCGAGCGAGGTCGTCCTGATCGCCGACGCCACCGCCGACCCGCGGTACGTCGCGGCCGACCTGATCAGCCAGGCCGAGCACTCCCCCGGCGCGAGCGTCCTGATGACGTGGGAGCGCGACCTGATCGGCCGCGTGGCCGCGGCCCTCGACGAGCAGCTCTCGCGGCTCAGCCGCGGCGACCTGGCCCGCGACAGCCTCGAGCGGTTCGGCGCACTGATCACGGTCCGCGACGAGGACGAGGCCGTCTCGCTCGCCAACCTGATCGCGCCGGAGCACCTGCACGTCTCGACGGCGGACCCCTCGCGGCTGGCCGAGCGGCTCACGAACGCCGGGGCGATCTTCCTCGGCCACGACACGCCCGTGGCGCTCGGCGACTATGCGGCCGGGCCGTCGCACGTGCTGCCGACCGGCGGCACGGCGCGGTGGGCTTCGGGCCTCTGCGCCAACGACTTCCTCAAGCGGACGAGCCTGATCTACGTCGACCGCGTCGGCCTCTCGGCCCTCGCCGACGACGTCCGGCTCCTCGCGGACAAGGAGGGCCTGACCGCCCATCGCTACAGCGTCGACGTCCGGCTCGAAGGCGAGCCGTCAGATATCGGGTCGGCAAATGGAGGTCGCGCATGACACCGACTTCGGGCCCGCCTCGTCCCACTCCCGCCGCGATGCCGACCAGGCCCGCGATCTCGGCCGCCGACCTCGCCGCGTGGCTCGAGAGGCGGCGCCGGTTCCGCCGCAAGATGACCGCCGTGGTGATCGTGCTCCTCTCGGTCGGAGTCGCCGTGCTCGCGGTCTACTGGACGGCGTTCAACCAGCACCTGATGGCGATGTCCCACCTCAGGGGGCACAACGTCACGGTCGATTGGGACATCAACCTCGGGAACCTGTCGACCGGAGGGGTTACCTACGTCGTGTTCCGGTCGACCCGCTCGTGGCAAGCGAGCGCGGTCACGGCGGTCACGGCGGAGGATCTCCAGTCGCTCCGGCGGCTGAACCATCTCCGATCGCTGGACCTCTCGGGCCTCAACTTGCTCCGCGAGGACGACCTTGCCCCGATCGCCGGGCTCGTCGAGCTCGAGGAGCTGGACCTGAGCCGGCAGTTGCCGACCGCCGAGGTGGGTTTTGTCCCGACGCCCCTCGGCGACGGGGTCCTCGACCACGTCAAGGGCCTGACGCGGCTGAAGACCCTCGGCCTCGCGAACGACCGGATCACCGACGCCGGCCTGCCGAAGCTCGCGAACCTCCAGGCCCTCGAGATGCTCGACCTGGACGGGACGCTCGTGACCAACGCGGGGCTCGATGCACTGGTCGGCCTGAAGGGCCTGAAGACGCTCCACGTCGAGAAGACTCGGGTGACGCGGAAAGGTGCCACGCGGTTCCAGCAGAAGCGGCCCGACGTCGAGGTGATCCGCGAGTCGGAGATCATCGAGGAATCCGGGGCAACCGGCCCATGACCGTCATCCATCCGCCGTTCTCGATCCGACCGGCTCGTCCGGAGGACTGCGAGACGATCGCGGGGCTGATCCACGAGCTGGCCGTCTACGAACGGCTGGAGGACCAGGCCAATGCGTCCGCCGAGGACCTGA
>DASZMJ010000149.1:0-13642 GCA_035551935.1 Isosphaeraceae bacterium | reverse complement strand
AGGCGTCGATCGGGTCTGTGGTGCCGTCCATATAGAAACGCCCGTGACGGAGTGATGATTATCCTCGGTGGCCCTCGCCGGACCGCAAAAGAGCATAACTCCCTCGATGGGTAGATTTCCAGGCTCCAGTCGCCTTCCGGTTCCTGCGCCGGATGGGGTCGGCCCCCGTGCCGGGTGCAGTCGAGGACGCAAGCTCGACTGGTCGAGGGGGCGGGCGACGGGTTAAACTGGAATCGTGGCGCGGGCCGACGGGCCGACGGGTGTCTCCCGTCGTCGCGGCCGGGCCCGGGCCGATCTTGAGGATCGAAGCCGATGAACGACGAATTGAAGCGTGAGACCAGGGAGGTCATCGAGCGGATCGTCCATTTGCGAGACTCTCTTTGACTTGGGCGACAAGCAGGGCCGCCGCGACTCGCTCGAGGCCGAGATGGCCGGCGCGAGCTTCTGGAATGATCCCGACAAGGCCAAGGCGACCATCCAGGAGCTGAAGACCCTCAACGGTGTCCTCAAGCCGTTCGAGGCCCTCGTCCGCCAGGGCGACGACATGCAGACGATGCTCGAGATGAGCGAGGAGGACGACTCCGGCCTCTTCGACGACGAGCTCCGCGATTCGGTCAAGCGCGCCGCGGCCGACTTCGACGCCTTCGAGCTGCGGTCGATGCTCGGTGGCCCGAACGACCACTGCAACGCCTACGTGACGATCCACGCCGGCGCCGGCGGGACCGAGGCATGCGACTGGGCCGAGATGCTCCTGCGCATGTACATGATGTGGGCCGAGACCAAGGGGTACAAGGTCCAGCTCCAGGACCGTGAGGAAGGGGGCGCCGCGGGCATCCAGACGGCGACGATCCACCTTGGCGGCGAGTATGCCTACGGCTACCTCAAGGGGGAGACCGGCGTCCATCGCCTCGTCCGGATCAGCCCCTTCGACGCCGCCGGCCGGCGCCAGACGTCGTTCGCCTCGGTGGACGTCCTCCCCGAGATCGACGAGACGATCGACATTGTCCTCCGCGACGACGAGCTGAAGCGCGACGTCTTCCGCTCGGGAGGCCCCGGCGGCCAGCACCAGAACAAGACCGAGTCGGGCGTCCGCTACACCCACCTGCCCACCGGCGTCGCCGCCGAGTCGCGCTCGGAGCGCTCGCAGCACAAGAACGACGCCAACGCGCTGGCCCTCCTGAAGGCCAAACTCATCCGCATGGAGGAGGAGAAGCGCGAGGCGGATTTCGCCAAGAAGTACGACGAGAAGGGGGAGATCAGCTTCGGCAGCCAGATCCGCGACTATGTGCTCCAGCCCTACCAGCTCGTCAAGGATAAGCGGACCGGGCACGAGGTCGGCAACCCCCGCGCCGTCCTCGACGGCGAGTTGGACGGCTTCATCGACGCCTACATGCGCATGAAGCTGGCCAAGGGGGAGGCCACGAAGACCTAACTGGATGGCCGACAACGACCCCAACGACGTCCGCTGGCAGGTCCGCGCGCCCGGGCTCGTCGTCGAGTTCCACCGGCTCGGCGACCGCTGGACCCACGACGTGGCCGTCGGCCCGCGCGGGGCCCCGGCGGTCGTCGCCGTCGCGGTCGAGGCCGACGCAGAACGCGACGGCCCGACGCGGGTCGTCAGCCCGACGTACCAGGAGCTCGACTTCGAGCGCGGGGCCGATCGGGTCGGCGCCTTGCTGCTCGGACAGGCCGGCCCGCACCACTTCTCGGCCGTCTTCGCGGTCTGGGAGGACCCCGGCCAGGTCGGCGTCGTCGTCGACGTCGCCGACCGCTGTCGTGTGCCGGTCGAGTCGCTCGCCTGCACCTACCGGCTGGACCTCCCCGCCGCGGCCCTCCGCTCGGCCGATCCGGGCGCGATCGCCTGGGACTTGCCCGGCGGCCGGCTCGAATTCATGGCCAAGGAGCCCGCCCGCGTCGCCGTCGCCGAGGCCGGCCGGCGCGGCACGCTCGTCCAGGCCGAGGCCGGCATCGACTCGAAGAGCCACACCCAACGCTGCCTCTATCGCTGGCTTTGGACGCCCGACCGATCGAACCCAGGAGCCCGATCATGAACGCCCTGCGAGGCAGCGACCCGGCCGTCTTCGAGGCCATCGTCGCCGAGGAACGCCGCCAGCGCGAGGAACTCGAGCTGATCGCCTCGGAGAACTACACCAGCCGCGCCGTCATGGAGGCCGTCGGCTCGGTCCTGACGAACAAGTACGCCGAGGGCCTTCCCGGCCGGCGTTACTACGGCGGTTGCGAGCACGTCGACACGGTCGAATCACTCGCCATTGATCGCGCCAAGAAGCTCTTCGGCGCCGAACACGCCAACGTCCAGCCGCACTCGGGCGCGTCGGCCAACCAGGCGGTTTACTTCGCGGCCCTGGAGATCGGCGACACCGTCCTGGCGATGGACCTGGCCCAGGGCGGGCACCTGACGCACGGGATGAAGCTGAACTTCTCGGGCCGGTGGTACAAGACGATCGGCTACGGACTCGACCCGAAGACCGAGCGGATCGACTACGACGCCCTCGCCCGCCTGGCCCGCGAGCACCAGCCCAAGCTGATCCTCGCCGGCGCCAGCGCCTACGCGCGGACGATCGAGTTCGATCGGATCGCCGAAGTCGCGCGCGAGGTCGGCGCCGTCTTCTTCGTGGACATGGCCCACATCGCCGGGCTCGTCGCCGCCGGCTTGCACCCGAACCCGATGCCGGTGGCCGACTTCGTCTCGACGACGACCCATAAGACCCTCCGCGGCCCGCGCGGGGGGATCGTCTTGTGCAAGGAGTCGTGGGGCAAGAAGCTCGACTCGGCCGTCTTCCCCGGGCTCCAGGGGGGGCCGCTCATGCACGTCATCGCCGGCAAGGCGGTCTGCTTCGGCGAGGCCCTCCGCGACGACTTCAAGGACTATGCCCGCCAGGTCATCGCCAATGCCCGGGTCCTCGCCGAAGAGCTCATCTGCGCCGGCTTCCGGCTCGTCTCGGGGGGGACGGACAACCACCTGATCCTCGTCGACATGACCTCGAAGGGCCTGACCGGCAAGATCGCGGAGGCCGCGCTCGGCCGCGCGGGCCTGACGGTCAACAAGAACCTCATCCCCTTTGATAGTCGCAAGCCGATGGACCCGAGCGGCGTCCGCATGGGCACGCCCGCCCTCACCACCCGCGGCCTCCGCGAGGACGCCATGCGTCGGGTCGCCGCCTGGATCGTCGCCGTCTGCGCCGCCCCCGACGACGCATCCCTCGCCGCCCGCGTCCGCGGCGAGATCGCCGACTTCGTCCAGGACTACCCCGTCCCCGCCGACCGCGAGGGCGTGCCTACGGGGATCTGACCCGGAGCGGGACCAGCGCGAAGGCACAAAGAAAATCGTATCGAAAAACTATCGCATCTTTGTGCCTTCGCGAGGCGTCCCGACCAAAGCGGCCTCTCGTCCCCTGATCCCCTGCCTGAGCCGGTAGACTGCCAGGCGGCCCTCGACGTGGATCGGTTCGAGGGGGCTGGACGGGTCTGGTGTCGCGCCGGGGGCCGGCGCGGTGGCGATCACGAACATGGCCCCTTGCCGGCGTGCGAGGGCGGCGCGTTCGTCGCTCGTCATCGCCTGATAACGCCGCTCCAGGCCGTGGCGGTCGGCGAGGTAGGCGCGGACGAAGTCGGGCAAACTGCCGCGGTAGCCGACGTGGTCGCGGAAGCGATCGGCCCAGTCGGCCAGGCCCGAGGCGTGGTACGGGCCGGCGGCGCGATTGAAGGCGACGGCACGCCGCGACCAGAGCCGGAACGTCTTCAACCCCGGCGGGACGACGAACCGAGCCCCCTCCGGAGTCTGTCGGCGACACCAGACGGCCAGCCGCTCGCCGTCGTCGATCGGCACCTCCGCGAACCGACACCGCGCCACCAGGGCGCCGACGGCGACTCGTGCCGGGCCCGAGCCTCCCACCGGCAACCCGCACCCGATGAGGGCCAGGGCCGGGACGACCCACGCCCCGACCAGCGCGAAGGTCAATCGGGTGCCACGGGTTCGGCCTCGAAACCGTGTCGGCCCGACCCGACCGAGATCGAAGACCGTCACCACCGCCGCGACCACCAATCCACCCATCAACGCCCAGTGGCCCGATTCGGTATCATGACGTGCCAGGTAGCCCAGGCCGGCACCGAGCACTCCCAGTCCAATCGGCCAGGCCGCCCCGGCCGCCATGACGAGCTCCACGGCCGTCGCGACGATCAAGGCCCGGTCGCCGACGAGACCGGCGGCGAGCAGGGCGGCCCGAATGCGGCAAGTTGGATCGCCCCGACGCCAGAGCCGATCGACTCTACCGGCAATCGCGACGAGAGCCAGGCCCCGCGCAACCGTCGCCATCCGAAACGGTTGAAACAGCGTCGCGCCGAGGTCGCGCAAACCCTCGACCGCGAACCAACCGAATGCCAGGCCGATCAAGTCCACCACCAGGAGGAGGAGCAGTCGGACTCGTTCCCTCGGCCAGCGGCGGAGCGGCGTCTCGAAGAGCGCCAACGTCGCCACGACGAAGTAACATCCCCACGCCGCAACTTGAGGCCATCTCCAGAGATGTGGGATCATATGTTGCGGGCTCTGGAGGTAGGCCGTCAGCAGCCGGAACTCCTCGGCCGGGAGCCCTTCGAAGAGCTTGGCTCCGTTGCCGCCATGCAGGATGGCCGCCGGGGCGATCGCCAACGCCATCGCGGTGCATGACCGCATCGCGTCGCGAGGCCGGACCCCCGTGCCCACGGGTACGATGGCCCACGCCAGGAACGAGGCCGATCCGAGCAGGGCGAGCTGGAGTCCGATTGATGGATGTATGAGTGCCACCAGGCCGATCCAGGCTGCGGCCCGGGCCCAGGCTCGATGGACCGCCCCTGCCAGGGCCAGCCAGCCGAGGCCGAAGCCGATGAGACGGTCGAGGAGTGTCCCTTCGAAGAGATGATTGGTGCCGATATTACCGGCACGGGCGAGCAGGACGAGGGCGAACGCGACGACACCGACGCCCCGGCCCCGATCGGGCCAGGCGGCACGTGCGAGCCGATCGATCCCGAGGAAGGTGATGACGCAGGTCAAGCTGTACAGGACCGCCAGCGCCGCCGAGAGGCCGAGCGGTCGGCTGGCCAGGTCGAGCAGGGCGAGGTAGCCGCGATGGGGGTTGAAAGCGTCGAGGGCGCGGACGAAGGGGTCGTCGGCGAAGAGGCGGGGGTCCTGGCGATGCAGGAGCAGGGGGAGCCGATACGCCTGGTCGCCGTCGCGGCTCTGATAGCCGTGGATGGTCAAGTAGAGTCCGAGGAGGATCGCGACGACGACCCACCTCGGCCAGGGCTGCGCGGTCGGCGACGGCTCGGGCATCCGCGGGACCTCCCGGCCCCTGCGGGGAGGGGCCGGGCGAGTCTGTCCCGAACGGCCGGGCCGGTCAACGCGACTTCGCCGCCTCCTGGGCCTTCAGCTCGCGCTCGATGGTATCGAGGGCCGAGTTCAGATCCTTCTCGGTCATCGGTCGCTCGGCGGGCTCCGCCTCGGCCGGGACCTCGAGTTGGCGGGGCTGATCCGCAACTTTCTGATCCGAAATGCCTTCCGACTTCAGATCCTGCGGCGGCCCTTGAATCCCGTGCCGTCGGACGTGGGCGACGTACTGCCGGATCGGCGGCGAGTCCCAGATCCGGTCGGCCGGGCGATATTGCCGACCGAGGGCCATCGCCTGCGAGGCGGTCAGTTGCTCCTGGACCCAGTCCAGGTTCTTCAGATACTGCGCGGCGTAGCGGTCGATGCCTGCGACCAGGAACGCGGCGACGATCAGGCCCTTGGTCGCCCCGAGCAAGAAGCCGGCCGACTGGTCGCCGCGGTGGGGGTCGGCCTCGCCGTAAGGCTTGCGCCGCGAGAGCTTGAGGATGCCCGTCGCCACGCCGGCCAGGACCACGAACGAGCCAGCCGCGGCGACCCACCAGAGGAGCTTCGCGAGCAACTCCGGGCGGATCGTCGGCAGTTGCTCGTGCGCGTAGGGGAGGGCCACGTCGCGGATCGGGTCGGCGAGGTAGACGCAGGCGACGAGGCTGGCCAGGCGGATCGCCTGCCCGAGGAAGCCGCGGAACCAGCCCCGGACCGCCGCCACGAGCACCAGCACCCCGAGTGTGATGTCCAGGCCCATCGAGTCGCCTCCTCGGTCGTCGTGCCGGCGGGTCGCCTACCCGGTAATTCGTCGCCGCCGGTCGGTTCTTGCGGGAATCGGATTGGGCGTATCGACCTGGATCGGCTTCCTCCGTCGCAAACTTGAGTATGGGGCCTGGAGGCCGTGGCGTGAAGGGTCAAGGGCCGGTACGGTCGCGGGGGATGCGGAGGGCGGTCTCGTGCCAGTACTGGCGGAGGACGGCGACGAGGTCGCGGTAGCTGGGGTATTCGGAGGGTTTCTCGATGTAGGTGTTGGCCCCGGCCCGGTAGCTCTGGAGGACGTCCTCGTCGCGCCGCGAGGTAGTCAGGACGACGACGGGGATGGTCCGGAGCAGGGGGTCGGCCTTGACGTGGGCGAGCACCTGGGCGCCGTCGATCCCGGGGAGGTTGAGGTCCAGGAGGATCAGGTCTGGGAAGTATTCGGGGGGGGTGCTCGGGTCGTGGAGGTCGCCGAGGAAGTCGAGCGCGAGTTGGCCGTCGTGGATGACGGTCAGGCGGTGGTCGACGTGGACTTCGCCCAGGGCGCGCTCGATGATGCGGACATCGGCGAGGCTGTCCTCGATCAGCAGGATGTGGAAATCAGGGCGCATGGAGCAACTCGGTGCGGGGGGGATGTTGGGCGCCGGCCGGCGGCCGGGGGAGGCCGACGTAGAACGTCGAGCCCCGGCCCGGGGCGCTGTCGAGCCAGATCCGGCCGCCATGCGCCTGCGCGATCTTCTGGCAGATGGCCAAGCCGGCCCCGGTCCCCTCGAATTGCTCGCGGGTATGGAGGCGGCGGAACATCTGGAAGATCTTGGCGTGGAACATCGGGTCGATGCCGATACCGTTGTCCCTGACGAAGAGCGTCAGGTCGGGGCTCGCCGGGTCGTCCACCACGCCGACCTCGACGACCGGGGGCGGGCCGTCGGCGCCGTGGTACTTCAGGGCGTTGGAGACGAGGTTGCCGACGAGCTGGCCGAGCCGGTCGCGGTCGCCCCAGGCCGTCGGCAAGGGGCCGAGGACATGGACCTCGCCGCCGCGGTCGCGGGCCAGGCCGGCGAAGTCGGTCCGGACCTGTTCGACCAGGGCCCCGAGGTCCACTGGCGCGAACTCGCCGGTCACGCGGCCGGCGCGCGAGAGGCTCAACAGCTCGCGGATCAGGGCCCGCATCCGCCGCGAGGCGTCGACGAGGTACTGCAACTGCTCCCGCCCCTGCTCGCCGAGCGTCGCGCCGTGGTCGGCCAGCAGGAAGTCGGAGAAGGCCATCAGCGTCCGCAGGGGTTCCTGGAGGTCGTGGGAAACGACATAAGTAAATTCATCCAATTCCTTGTTCTTCCGCGAGAGCTCGTCGACGGCGCGGGCGAGGCGGTCGTTCTTCTCGCGGAGCTCGGCCTCGAGGGCCCGGCGGGCGGTCACGTCGTGGGCGACGCCGCGGGAGTCCTGGAGCTGCCCCTCGGGGCCGCGGACCGCGGTGGCCGTGACCCAGACGTCGATCTCGGCGCCGTCGGCCTTGACCCAGCGGTGGCCGACCTCGAGGAAGCCGTCGCGGAGGTAGTCGTCGAGCCGCTCGCGGAGGCCGGCGCGTCGGGGCTCGGGCAGGAGCGTGGCATAGGGGCGCCCGATCAGGTCGTCGCGGCGGAAGCCGAGGGCGCGGAGCATCGTCTCGTTGCAGTCGAGGAAGTGACCGCGGGCGTCGAGGCTGAAGTACATCGCTGGCGCGTTCTGGTAGAGGTCGCGGTAGCGGTCGCGCAGCTCGGACAGCTCCCGGTTGGCCTGGCGGAGGCGGTCGTTGGCGCGGAGCAGGTCGCGGGTCCGGCGCCGCAGGTCGCGGCTGGCGCGGAGCCGGGCGGTCACGTCGGTGATGTGGCAGCGGAGGTGCTTGGCGGCGGTGTCGGGGGCGAATCGGATGCTGACGTTCATCTCGACGGCGCGGGTCTCGCCCCGGGCCGTGCGCACGCGATAGATCAGGCCGTGGGCCTCCCCCTTGTTCAGGGCGTTGGAGAGCTGGTCGCGGGCCAGCTCGCGGTCGTCGGGGTGGACGACGTCGAGGAACGACCGGCCGCGCAGCTCGGCCAGCGTGAGGCCGAGGAACGCCTGCTCGGCCGGGCTGGAGTCGAGCCAGCGGAGGCCCTCAGGGTCGAGCCGGCTGATCATCTCCAGGGCCGGGGGCGCCGCCGGGACCTCGGCCGGGGTTTCGGGCGCCGCCGCGCGGGCGGCCGTCGGGGGGGACTCGTAGAGGCCGCTGCGGGTCATGGCCGCGGCCGGGATGGCCAGCCGCGACGACGACTCCCAGGCGTTGAGCCACGAGTCGTCGCCGGCCGGGACCTCGGCGGCCCTGCCGGCGGCGCGGGTCAGCAGGAGGCGATCGAGGGCCTCGACGATCGCGCCGAGGCCGGGCGAGTCGGGCGGGACGAACGGCCCGTGGCCGTCGGCCAGGGCCGCGATCTGGTCGGCGAGCCGCCGGGTCGGCTCGCGCCAGCGTCGGCGCTCGTCGCGATCGGCGTGGCCGGCCGTCGCCAGCAGGGCGGCGACCCCGAGCCCGGCGACGGCGGCGATGGGCACCGACCGCGACCGCGCCGCCCAGGCCCCGCCGACGACGGCCAGGGCCGCCGCCAGCGCCAACGGCGGCGCCCAGGGCGTCGAGAGCGGCGCTCGGGATGGCCCATCCGGGGTGTTTGGCATGGCTCACGCGATCAGTGGGATGGCCCGGCCGCCGCGGCGGCCGGGGCCTGGGGCAGCCACATCGTGAAGCGGGCGCCGCCGCCGTCGAGGTTGGCCGCGGTCAGGCGGCCGCCGTGCTCGCGGAGGATCTCGCTGGCGAGGTAGAGGCCGTAGCCGCTCCCCTTCTCCTTGGTCGTGAAGAACGGCTCGAAGATGCGGGCGAGGTACGCCTCCGGGATGCCCGGGCCGTCGTCGCAGACCTCGACGACGACCCAGGAGCCGGCCTCGTCACGGGCCGGCGCGGTCGTCACCGCGATCCGGCCGCCGGCCCGCGTCGCGACGATCGCCTCGTGGGCGTTGGCCAGCAGGTTGAGCACGACCTGCATCAAGCGGCCGGCGTCGGCCAGCACCGGCGGCAGGCCGGCGACCAGCTCGGTGGCCAGGGCGACCCGGCCGCCGCGCGGGTCGACCCCCTTGAGGAACAGGTCGGCGGCCTCGCGCACCAACGGGCCGACGTCCAGGGCCTCGCGCGCCGAGGGGCCGACGCGGACGGCGGCCATCAGGTGCTCCAGCCGGGCCTGGAGGAGCTGGCAGTTGCGCAGGATCGGGTCGAGGAACGGCTGGCTCGCGTCGTCGGCCGGCAGCCGCATCCGCAAGAGCTCGGCGTTGCCCCGGACGACCGACAAGGGGCCGCGGATCTCGTGGACGATGCCGGCCAGGAGCCGGCCGATCTGCGCGAGCTGCTCGTTGAGGACCGAGGTCGTCGCCATCTGGCGGTAGCGGACGAGCCGGCGGACCCGGGCCAGGAAGACCTCGGGGGCGGCGTCCTTGGCCACGTAGTCGTCGGCACCGGCCTCGAGGCCGGCGAGCACGTCGCGGTCGTTGTCGAAGGCCGTGAGCATCAGGACCGGCAGGCCGGCCGTCAGCGGGTCGGCGCGGAGGGCGCGGCAGACGTCGTGGCCGGTGGTGTCCGGGAGGTTGACGTCGAGGACGACGACGTGCGGCCGGGCCTCGCGGATCAGGGCCGGCGCGGCCCCGCCGGTGGCCGCCTCGTGGACGGCGAAGCCGGCGCGGCGGAGGATCGTCCGGAAGAGCGCGCGATCGTCCGGGCTGTCGTCGACGATCAAGACGTCACTCATCCGCCGAGGCCCCCTCGCCCGTCCCGCCCACGGCCGCCGGTCTCGCGCCCTATTAGGCTAACATCCCCGGCCCCGAGTTGCGACGGGTCTGCCCGTGGCAATCCCGGGCGAGTTCCCGGGACGGGCCGCGGGCCGGTATCATGGTCGACCGGGGCCGTCGCCGCGCCGCCCCGCACCCAAGAGCCATCGAAAAGCGGGATGATGTCGCGACCCGAAGCCCTCCGGATGCCACCGATTCCCCGACGCCGCCGGCTCCCGACGCCGGCCGAGGCCGCGTCGTGGGCCTTCGCGGCATGGGTGCTCGCGCTCCTCGCGGCGACCCGGCTCGGCGACCGCTGGTGGCTGCCGACGGTCCTGCTGTACCTGCCGAGATGGCTCTGGCTGGCCCCCTTGCCGGTGCTCGCCGGCGTCGCGAGGCGGTCGCCGGCGCGGCGGGGAGCGTGGTCGGTGCAGGCCATCGCGGCGCTCCTGGTCCTCGGGCCGTACATGGGATTCAACCTCCCGATCGGCCGCGAGGGTCGCGCCCGGGGCGTCCGGTTCCGAGTCCTAACCCTGAACCGCGAGGGGGACGCCGTCGACGAGCGACGGCTCGCCGCCCTGGTCGGGCGCGAGGACGTGTCCCTGATCCTCTTCCAAGAACCCTCGTTCCGGCCGGGACTGGACTACCTGCCGAGCGGCTGGGTGCGCGACCGCAAGCACCTGATCGTCACCCGATTCCAGGTCGTCCGCGAGTGGGACTGGGGCGAGCCTTGGTTCGAATACGGCATCTGGCCGGTCCGGATGGGGGGGCTCCGCTTGCGGACGCCCGAGGGGGCCGAGTTCGTCGCGGCGAGCGTCCACTTCCCGACCATCCGTCCCGGCTTCGAACGCCTGGCCCGCTGGGACATCGAGGGCCTCCGCGACCAGGTCGCCTGGCGGCTCCATCAGCGCGATCGCCTCCTCGCCGGCCTCGACGAGATGGGCGGCGTCCCGCTCCTGTTCGGCGGCGACTTCAACGCGACGCCCGACAGCCCCCTGTTCGACCCGATCCGGGCCCGGTTCCGGTCGGCATTCGAGCGGGCCGGCTGGGGCTACGGCTATACTAGGCCGACGGCGTTGCCCTGGGCGCGGATCGATCAGCTCTGGGTCGGCGACGATTGGGCGGTCTCCCGCTGCTGGGTCGGCCCCGACCTCGGCGCCGACCACCTGCCGGTGCTGGCCGAGGTCGTGCTCCGCGATCGACCCTGAGCGCGGTTGCACGATGCGCGTTGCGCGGTTAGGTTTGGGCGCGGGCGGGGCCCGCGGCCCCGCAATTGCTAAGGTGGGACGACCATGAGCAGCCTGACCCTCTCGACGCCGACGACCGCCCGTCGCGACGACATCGACCGGATCGTCCACGCCGACCACTGGGACCCCTTCGGGGTCCTCGGCCCGCACGAGGCGAAGGTCGACGGCAAGGCCGTCCGGACCATCCGCGCCTTCCTGCCCGAGGCCCACCGCGCCTGGGTCGTCGACCTCGCCGGCGGCGAGCCCGGCACCCGCGTCGCCATGGAGCGGACCCACCCCGACGGCTTCTTCGAGCGCGTCTTCCCCGACCGCGGCAGGGCTTTCCCCTATCGGCTGGTGGTCGAGGACCACGACGGCCACGCCTGGGAGTTCGTCGACCCCTACCAGTTCGGCCCGGTCCTCACCGACTTCGACCTCCATCTGCTCGGCGAGGGGACTCACTTCCGCAATTATGAGAAGCTCGGCGCCCACGTCCGCGAGCACCAGGGGTTCCGCGGCGTCCACTTCGCCGTCTGGGCCCCGAACGCGTTGCGCATGAGCGTCATCGGCAACTTCAACCACTGGGACGGCCGCCGTCACCCCTTGCGCAGCTGCGGCCCGACCGGGATGTGGGAGATCTTCATCCCGGACCTCGTCCAAGGCGAGGTCTACAAGTTCGAGATCAAGAGCCGCCACCACGGCTATCTCGTCGAGAAGGCCGACCCCTACGGCTTCCACGCCGAGCTGCGGCCGAAGACCGCGTCGATCGTCTGGGACGTGACCAAGTTCGCCTGGGGCGACGACCAGTGGATGGCCGACCGCGCGAAGCTCCAGGGGCTCGACGCGCCGATCTCGGTCTACGAGGTCCACCTCGGCTCCTGGCGGCGGAAGGTCGAGGAAGGCAACCGCTTCCTCACCTACCGCGAGTTGGCCGACGAACTCGTCGCCTACCTCGCCGAGACCGGCTTCACCCACGTCGAGCTGATGCCGATCAGCGAGTACCCCTTCGACGGGAGCTGGGGCTATCAGCCCGTCGGCCTCTTCGCCCCGACCTCGCGGCACGGCAACCCCGACGACTTCGCCGCCTTCGTCGACACGCTGCACCGCCACGGCTACGGCGTGATCCTCGACTGGGTGCCGGCGCACTTCCCGCGCGACGTGCATGGCCTGGGCTACTTCGACGGCACCCACCTCTACGAGCACGCCGACCCCCGCCTCGGCGAGCACCGCGACTGGGGCACCAAGATCTTCAACTACGGCCGCGCCGAGGTCCGCAACTTCCTGCTCGGCAACGCCCTGTTCTGGCTCGAGCGCTACCACATCGACGGCCTCCGCGTCGACGCCGTCGCCTCGATGCTCTACCTCGACTACTCGCGCAACCCCGGCGAGTGGGTCCCCAACGTCCACGGCGGCAACGAGAACCTCGAGGCCATCGAGTTCATCAAGCAGCTCAACGTGCTCACGCACCAGCAGTACCCCGGCATCCTCACGGTCGCCGAGGAGTCGACGAGCTGGGGGGGCGTCTCGCGGCCGACCTACCTCGGCGGCCTCGGCTTCAGCCTGAAGTGGAACATGGGCTGGATGAACGACACGCTCGCCTACATGTCGAAAGACCCGGTCTATCGCAAGTACGAGCACGGCGCGCTCACCTTCAGCATGATCTACGCGTTCAACGAGAACTTCATGCTGCCGCTGTCGCACGACGAGGTCGTGCACGGCAAGGGGTCGCTGCTCGACAAGATGCCCGGCGACCTCTGGCAAAAGTTCGCCAACATGCGTCTCCTGTTCGCCTACATGTATGGCCCCCCGGGCAAGAAGCTGCTCTACATGGGCGACGAGATCGCGCAGTGGCGCGAGTGGGGACACGACGAGAGCCTCGACTGGCACCTCCTCCAGTGGCGCGACCACCAGGGCATCCTGCGGCTCATCGGCGATCTGAACACGCTCTATCGCTCCGACCCGGCGATGTACGAGGTCGACTTCGAGTGGCAAGGTTTCGAGTGGCTTGAGCTCCACGACTGGGAAAACAGCGCCCTCGCCTTCATGCGCCGGGCCCGCGATACGAACGACGCGGTCGTCGTGGTCTGCAACTTCACCCCGGTCGTCCGCGAGCATTACCGGATCGGCGTCCCCAGCGGCGGGTTCTATCGCGAGATCCTCAACACCGACTCCGAGTGCTACGGCGGGTCGAACGCCGGCAACGAGGGAGGTTGCTGGGCCCGTCACGAACCGCACGGGGGCCGGCCCTTCCACCTGTCGCTCAAGCTGCCACCGCTGGCCGCGCTCTACCTGAAGGTGCCGACGGTCTCGTAGTCTTCGTAGGGTGGGCACCGCCCACCGTCTCTCAACCGGATGGTGGGCGGTGCTCAACCTACAAGACGACCTTCAACTCCTCAAGGAACTCGACGATATCGAGCGCATCGGCCTCGTGAAAGAACGACGCGATGTCCTGAGCCGATGCTCCGAGCTCCGGATC
>DASZMJ010000148.1:0-2431 GCA_035551935.1 Isosphaeraceae bacterium | reverse complement strand
GCCGCGCCGCGTTCCTGAGCGATGAAACTGAAACCGTCGGCGGCTGGACTCAGGTCGGTGGATCAGGTTCGGCGGGCGAGCCAGGGCGTACGGTTCTTATCCGGGATCAACCCCCCACCCTGCCCTCCCCCTCAAGGGGGGAGGGTGTTCTGTTCCCCAATCCGGACCAAATATCTTCACCCTCCCCCCTTGAGGGGGAGGGCAGGGTGGGGGGTGAACCCGGAAGCCAGGGCCGCCCGATCGAAGCCGGTCATCCGACTTCATCCGATATAGCCGACTGGCTCGCCCGCCGCATGGCCTCGCAGCTCGGCGTCGCGCCCGCCGACATCGATCACCGCGCGACCTTCTCCAGCTTCGGCCTCGGCTCGCTCCAGGCCGTCTCGCTGGCCGGAGACCTCGAAAGCTGGCTCGGCCGGCCGCTCTCGGCGACGCTCGCCTACGAGCACCCCACCATCGAATCGCTCGCCCAGCACCTGGCCGGCGAATCTTCCTCGGAAGACCCCACCGACGCCCCACCCTCGCACGGCGAGCCGATCGCGATCGTCGGCATCGGCTGCCGCTTCCCGGGGGCACGCGGGCCGGAAGAGTTCTGGCACTTGCTCGCCTCGGGCACCGACGCGACCCGCTCCGTACCCGAAGGCCGCTGGCCCGCGAATGGAGAGGCGGGGAAGATCGACTATCGCCGCGGCGGCTTCCTCGACAGAGTCGACCTCTTCGACGCCGACTTCTTCGGCATCTCCCCGCGCGAGGCGCAGGCGATGGACCCGCAGCAGCGGCTGCTCCTCGAGGTCGCCTGGGAGGCGATGGAGGACGCGGGCCTGCGTGTCGAGTCGCTCGGAGGATCGCCGGTGGGCGTCTTCGTCGGCATCTCCACCGACGACTACAGCCGGCTCCGCCGCGGCGATCACGGGTCGGGCGACGTCTACGAGATCACGGGCAACGCGGCGAGCATCGCGGCGAACCGGATCTCATACGCCTTCGACTTCCGCGGGCCGAGCCTCGCGATCGACACGGCCTGCTCGTCTTCTCTGGCGGCCGTCGAGTGGGCGTGCCGGAGCTTGCGGGGCGGCGAGTCCTCCATCGCGCTAGCCGGCGGCGTGAATCTGCTCATTTCGCCCGGGGTTTCGGCCAACTTCGCGCGCGCCGGGTTCCTCGCGAGCGACGGCCGCTGCAAGACCTTCTCCGCCTCGGCCGATGGCTACGCCCGCGGCGAAGGTGCGGGCGTCGTCGTGCTGAAGCCACTAACGCGGGCGCTGGCCGACGGAGACACCATCTATGCCGTGATCCGCGGCGGCGCGATCAACCAGGACGGCCGCACCAACGGCCTGACCGCGCCGAGCCGCCAGGCCCAGGAGGCCGTACTCCGCTCCGCGTATCGCGCGGCCGGCATCGAGCCGGGCCGGGTCGATTACATCGAGGCGCACGGCACGGGCACGAACCTCGGCGACCCGATCGAGGCGACCGCGCTCGGCTCGGTTCTCGGCGAGGGCCGGCCCCTCGATCGCCCCTGCCGCGTCGGCTCGGTGAAGACGAACATCGGCCACCTCGAGGCCGCGGCGGGCGTCGCGGGCCTGATCAAAGTTGCGCTGATGTTCCGTCATGCTTCGATTGCACCGAGCCTTCATGCCGGCGAGCCGAACCCGCAAATCCCGTTCGACTCGCTCCCGCTCCGGGTCGCGGGCCGGCCCGAGCCGTGGCCGTCGGCCGAACTGCCGAACGTCGCGGGCGTCAGCTCCTTCGGCTTCGGGGGGACCAACGTCCATCTTGTGGTCGAGGCCGCTCCGGACCGTGCCGAGGACGATGGCGCGTGGTCCGACGAGGATGTCCTGCTGCCCCTTTCCGCCCGCGGCCCCGAGGCGCTCCGCGACCTCGCGCGAGCGGTGCGCGACGCGCTGGGAGGAGGGGCAGACCTCCGCGACCTCGCCCGCACGGCCTCGCTCCGCCGCGATCATCACGACCATCGGCTCGCGGTCGTGGCGTCGTCCTCGGCGTTGGCCGTCGAAGGGCTCGACGCCTTCCTGAACGGCACGCCCGACTCTCGTGTCGCGGCAGGCCGTCGGCCGCCCGGTCGTCGGCCGCGGCTGGCGGTCGTCTTCTCCGGCCAGGGCGGCATGTGGTGGGGTGCCGGCCGGGACCTGCTCGAGCGCGAGCCCGTCTTCCGGGAGGTCTACGAGGCGTGCGATCGCCAGGGCGTCTCGCTCCGGGCCGACCTCTCCGAGCCCACGCCCGAACGGCTGGCCGATCCCGAGTTCGCGCAAACACATCAGTTCGCCCTTCAAGCCGCGCTCTCGGCCCTGCTCGGATCGTGGGGCATCCGGCCCGACGCCGTGGTGGGCCACAGCCTCGGCGAGGTCGCCGCGGCGCACGCGGCCGGGGCGATTGATCTGGACGAGGCGCTGCGGATCGTCTCGCTCCGCGGCCGACTGATGAG
>DASZMJ010000147.1:0-2070 GCA_035551935.1 Isosphaeraceae bacterium | reverse complement strand
CCGTGGCCTGGCGTTCAGCCCCGACGGCCGCCGGATCGCCGCGGTCTCCTGCGGCCCGCAGAATGCCCTGGAGGTCTGGGAGGTCGCGACCGGCCGTTGCCGCGGCGCCGTCGCCTTCGACGGCGACCGGGCCTCCGCCGTGGCGTTCAGCCCCGACGGCCGGCAGGTGGCCGCGGCGTGCGGCGGCGTCGTCCGGATCTGGGACGCCGAGGCCGGCACCTGGGGCGAGAGCCTCCGCGGCCACACGGGGATGGTCTACGACCTGGCCTACAGCCCGGAGGGGCGCCGGATCGTCACCGGCAGCCTGGACGAGACGGTGCGGGTCTGGGACCTCCGCTCGGCCGGCCCGATCCACGTCCTGCGCGGGCACAGCTCGTTCGTCCGGGCGGTCGCCGTCGACCCCGAGGGGAAGCGGATCGCCTCGGCCTCGGAGGATAACGCGGTCCGGCTCTGGGACGCGGAGGCCGGCAAGGAGATCGGCGTCCTGCGCGGGCATGCCGCCTTCGTCACGGACGTCGCCTTCAGCCCCGACGGCCGGCAGCTCGCCTCGGCGAGCGAGGACGGCACGGTGAAGCTGTGGAGGCCCACGGCGGCCGAGCCGGCGCGCACGATCCCCCACCCCTCCTGGGTGCCCCGCGTGACGTTCTTCCCCGATGGGGCGAAGATCTTCACCGCGTGCCACGACGGCGTCCTGCGGATGTGGGAGACCGCGACCCTCCGTCCGATCATCCAGCCCGAGCGGAAGGACAACCCGGGCTCCAACCTGGTCCTCAGCCCCGACGGTCGCCGCATCGCCTCGACCGGCGGCGGGGCGGTGCAACTCTGGGACGCGGCCACGGGGAGCCTGCTCCGCACGCTGGACGGTCGACAGGCCCGGACGCTCGGCCTGGCGTTCAGCCCCGACGGCCGCCGGATCGCCGCGGCCGACTGGGACGGCACCGTCCGGATCTGGGACGCGGAGGCCGGCGAGCAGGTCCGCCTGTTCCGTGGGCCGTGGGGCATCGCCTTCGCCGCGGCCTACAACCCCGACGGCACGCGGCTCGCCGCCGCCTTCACCGACGGGGCCATCCGGATCTGGGACCCGGACGACGGGCGGGAGGTCCGGCGGCTCGTCTGCGAGAACATCGAGGCGCTCGCGGCCCTGGCGTCCCGGGGGCTGGCGTTCAGCCCCGACGGCCGATGGCTGGCCGCATGCAGCAACACCGCCGATCGGTCCGCGGGCGAGGTGCGCGTCTTCGACCCGGCCGACGGCCAGCAAGTCTTCACGCTGCGCGGCCACACCTCGAACGTCACGGCCGTCGCCTTCAGCCCCGACGGCCGCCGCATCGCCACCTCCAGCTTCGATCGGACGGTCAAGCTCTGGGAGACCGAGACCGGCCAGGAGGTCTTCACGCTCCGCGGCCACACCAGCGGCGTGCTCGGCGTCGCCTTCAGCCCCGACGGCCGTCGCCTGGCCACCGGCAGCATCGACAGCACCGCCAGGATCTGGGACACCGGGTCCGTCCTCGACGACCCGGCCGGTCGCTGAACCGCCGCGGCTGTCCTATCGTCCGTCGACGGTGCGGCCCGGCGGCCCGCCCGCTCGCGTCGCCAACGCGCCTCTCGGCCCCGGCGCGCCGCGATCGTTCGCGAGGACTCCGGAATAATTCTGCCGACCCGCGTGCATTCCCCGCCGCGATGTTGTCTATTCTGCGGGGAAACCATCACGAAGCGGGTTGCGCCGGGTCGGAGCGAGGGAGAGGCTCCGCGACGCCGCGCCGGCCCCGCGATGGTCGTGCGAGCGAGGCAGGAGCGTCCACACCTCACATCAGACGGCTCCATTGGTCCTCATCACTAATCGGGAGAATGACATGCGGAGTTCATCGCGAACCGGCTTCACGCTGATCGAGCTGCTCGTGGTCATCGCCATCATCGCCGTATTGATCGCGCTGCTGTTGCCGGCCGTCCAGTCGGCGCGCGAGGCGGCCCGCCGCGCCCAGTGCACCAACGACCTCAAGCAGATCGGCCTGGCGACCCACAATTACCTCGACGTGAACAACCTCTTCCCGCCGGGAGCCATTTCGGTGGCCG
>DASZMJ010000146.1:0-3288 GCA_035551935.1 Isosphaeraceae bacterium | reverse complement strand
GAGATGGTCGGCGGCTACGACGAGTTCTCGAGCCGTTCGAGCCCCGACTATCCCGGCGGTACCTTGCGCCAGCGCTGGCACCGCGAGCTGCTCCGCCGCGCGATGGAGGCAGAAGGCTTCACGGTCAACGCGGTCGAGTGGTGGCACTTCGACCATCGCGACTGGCCGGAGTACCCCCTGCTCAACGCCGCGTTCGAGGCCCTCGCCGCGCCGCGATGACCGGTCAGATCGTCTGGTCGCCGCCGAACGAGGTCCGCCCCTTGTGGTGCTCGAGCTTGTCGACGACGTGGTCGATGGCCCGCTCGAGCTTCTCGGCGGCGCCCTCGATCGCCTCGTCGAGCGTCTCGGCCATGTGGGTCACGGCGATCGGCTGGAGCCCCGAGAGCCGGGCCTCCATCATGCACCGCTTGTCGACGCCGTGCTTGTGGCCGTTCACGTCGTTGAGGTGGACCTCGACCGTGACGACCTGGTCGCCGAACCGCTCGAGCGTGCCGATGACCTCGTCCTCGACCCGGCGCGTCAGGTCGTCGCTGGTCTTGATGTGGTTGTCGGTGTGCACGTTCACGAACATGGATGGACCCCTCCCCATGAGACGGACTTCGCACGCCCGGGAACCGTTGCAGATGCCGTGCCGCGGGCCGCGTCGACAGGGGCGCGAATAATCGGGGCGGGCGGGCGTCTGTCGAGTCGATGAGCCTCGATTCCGAATCGCGGCGGCCGGCGACGGTCGCCGCGCGGGCCGCGCCTCAAACGGGGCCTGGCGCGACCCGATCCGCGCCCCGCGGCGTGATCTCGCTGTCGGCCGCATCCCCCCCGTCCGGGGACCAGGGCCGTCGCGCACCGAGAGAGGGCGACTTTCACCAGGCGATCGGAGGGCGCAGCATGCGATGCGACGCGAGGAGGTTCGGCGGGGATTGGTGCCGGCTCGCGATCGGGGCCGTGGTCCTGGCGATCGCCGCGGGCGCGGTCGCGGCCGGGGCCGGCCCCCGGCATCGGAAGGCCGCGCAGGCCGTGCCGCCCGACGCGGAGGGGAGGCATCTCTTCCTGAAGCTCTGGCCGGTCGGCGAGGCGAGCCCGACCGGCGGCGACGGCCTCGGGCCGCTCTACAACGAGGGCTCGTGCGTCGCCTGCCACCACGTCGGCGGACTCGGCGGGGCCGGGCTCAACGACCGCAACGTCAAGCTCCTGGTGGCCTCCGGCAAGGTCGCGGATCAGGTGAACAACGTCTTCCAGGGGGAGCTGACGGACCTCCACCCCGGGTTCCGCGGCGGGACGAGCGTCGTCCTGCACAAGCACGGGACGACCCGGGCCGTCGAGGAGCGGCTCCGCGAGATCGGGTCGTACACCGCGATCCGGACCCCCGACGCGACGACGGCCTTGCGGACGACCGAGCGGAACACGCCGCCGCTCTTCGGCGCCGGCCTGATCGACGGCATCCTCGATCGGGCCCTGCTCGACGCCTCGGCCCACCGCGACGAGGCCTTCCCCGAGGTCAAGGGACGCGTGAGCCGCCTCGGCGACGGCCGGATCGGCCGGTTCGGCTGGAAGGGGCAAGTCGCGACGCTCGACGACTTCGTCCGCGCCGCCTGCGCCAACGAACTCGGCCTCGAATTGCCGGGGCGGCATCAGGCGAGCCTCACCCCGGCGAAGGAGTTCGACCCGAAGGCGCTGAAGCCGGACATGGAGGACCGCGAGGTCCGCCTGCTCTTCGGCTTCGTCCGGTCGCTGCCGAGGCCGGGGTTCCGCGTACCGGCCGAGGTCGCGATGCTCCGATCCGCCCCGGGCAAGGTCGACCCGGTGCGCGGCCGCGCCGTCTTCGACCGGATCGGCTGCGCGACGTGCCACGCTCCGAAGCTCGGAGAAGTCGACGGCCTCTACAGCGACCTGCTGCTCCACGACCTCGGCGCCCGGCTCGTCGATGCCGGGACCTACTACGGCGACTCGTCGCCGGCGCCGGCGCCGCCGGGCGTCCTCGCCAGCGGCCCCGCGGCGGCCGGCGAGTGGAGGACGCCGCCGCTCTGGGGCGTCGCCTCGTCGGCCCCCTACCTCCACGACGGCCGCGCCGCGACCCTCAGCGAGGCGATCGGCCTGCATGGCGGCGAGGCCGAGGCGACGGCGTCGCGCTACGCCGCGCTGCCCCGCGCCGAGCAGCAGTCGCTCCTGGCCTTCCTCCACTCCCTCCAGGCGCCGCCCCGCGACGCCGCCCCCGTCCGGCCGGCCCCGCGGCCGCCCGAGCCGCCGGCCCGGCGCCCGCGTACGGCGGCCTTCATCACAGGCTTCCCCTTCTGATCGGCCCCCGCGCGCCGGAAGCGACCGGCCCGTCCCGGCCACTCCTCGAGAGAATCGAGGGGCGGCGGGGACGGGCCGTGATCGAGGCGCAGGATGTGGGGGGACTTCGGGGTCGCGGGCGCGTCAGGTGCCGAACTCGGGCCGGCGGGCCGAGAGCTGGGCCTGGAGCCGCTGGATGATCGACGAGTGCATCTGCGAGACCCGCGACTCGCTCAGATCGAGCGTGGCGCCGATCTCCTTCATCGTCAATTCTTCGTAATAATAAAGAATGATGATGAGTCGCTCGTTGCGGTTGAGGCCCTTGGTCACCATGCGCATCAGGTCCTTGCGCTGGAGGCGACGGGTGGGGTCCTCGCCCTTCTTGTCCTCGAGGATGTCGATCTCGCGGACGTCCTTGTAGCTGTCGGTCTCGTACCACTTCTTGTTGAGGCTGATCAGGCCGACGGCGTTGGCGTCCATCGCCATCTTCTCGAACTCGGCCATGGGCAGGCCGAGCCGGTCGGCGAGCTCGCCCTCGGTGGGCGGGCGGCCGTGCTGGGCCTCGAGCGACTTCCGCGCCTCCTCCATCTTGGTGTGCTTCGAGCGCACCAGCCGCGGGACCCAGTCCATCGTCCGCAGCTCGTCGAGCATGGCGCCGCGGATCCGCGGGACGCAGTACGTCTCGAACTTGACGCCCCGCGTCAGGTCGAAGGCGTCGATGGCGTCCATCAGGCCGAAGACGCCGGCGGAGATCAGGTCGTCGAGGTCGACCCCCTCGGGGAGCCTCTGCCAGATCCGCTCGGCGTTGTACTTGACCAGGGGGAGATACCGCTCGACCAGCCGGTTCCGCAAGGGCGTGGTGGGCTGTTCCTTGAACTCCCGCCAGAGTTCCGTCACGTCCACGTCCAGCTTTGTTGACATCCTGACCTCCGTGTCAGCTGCGCCAGAGGGGGCACATCCATGTGCGTCGGGCGGACGAGACGGGGCGTTGGGTCCGCTTCGGCTTCGGCGGATTCGGCC
>DASZMJ010000145.1:0-1500 GCA_035551935.1 Isosphaeraceae bacterium | reverse complement strand
GCCAGCAAGTCTTGCTGCGCCTTGATCGCCTCGTCCACCATCTCGGGCGCGGTCGACGGCGGCGGCTTGGCAGGCCCGCCCTGGCCGACGACCGTCGTTTGCGTCAGCAAGAGCCGGGGGTTCGAGCCGCCTTTCTTCGGCGGTTGTGACCCGGACTTCGTGTCGGGCGCGTTCTGCGACGACTCGCGGTCGACGACCTGCGGGACGGCCGTCGGGCTCGCGTTCTTCTTCGGGTCGCCCGGGGCCCCTGCCCCGCCCGCGCGGACCTGACCGGCCGAGGGCGCCCGGTTGCCGGTCGGGTTGGAAGCGGCGAGGCTCTGGCTCGGGGCCGACGCGGCCTGTTTCAAAAGGTCGGCGACCGAGGGCATCCGGTTCGCGGAGATGTCCTTGAGGATCTGGAGCATTTGCGCCCAGGTTTCGAGGTGGCCGACGCCGATCTCCGGGTTCCGCGCCGCCTGCCGGACCAGTTCCTCGCCCGAGCCGACCAGGGCCGACAGCCGCCGGCCGTTGGCGCGCTCGGCCGTCGCCTGGTTCTCGACACGGCGGCGGCTCTCGGGTCGGTCCAGCTCCTCGGCCGAGAGGGCCCGGAGTTGCTTGTTCGTCTCGTGCAGTTGCATCTCGCGGTCGCGGACCTCCAGCGACTGGCGGTGCCACTTGCTCAGTTGCTCGGTGACCCAGATCGCGTGCTGCTCGGCGCTCAGGACGTAAAACGTATACGTCGGCGAATAGACCCGTGGGCGTCCGGGAGCGTAATCCTCCGCGTAAACCCGGACGTTGACCGGCTGGGGCTCGATCCCGAGGGATTTCGCGGAAAACGTGCCGCCGACGTCGAGCGCATCCCTGTCATTCCCGCCGGCCGCGAGGACCGTTTCCCCCTTCGCCGGGGTCTTCACGGCGTTCGGGTCGGTCCCCTTCCACTCCAGGCCGACGCGCTTGACCCCGAAATCGTCGCGGGCGGCGACCTTGAAGCCGATCACCTCGGAGTCGAGCAAGACCTTCTGCCGCGGCATGTTCTCGCAGGCGAGGGTCGGGGGCTCGTCGTCGCGGCCGGTGACCGCGAGCGTGAACGGCTCCTTGCCGGTCAGGCCGGCGGCGTCCTGCCAGCGGAATTCGACCGAGATCGGGCCGTCGACGCGCACGGGCGGGCTGGTCACCGTGGCGCCGTCGGGAGGTTGCGAGACCCCGTCGACGCGGGCGGCGGCGAGCGCGCGGCTCGCCGTCGCGGCGAATCGCGCCCGGCTCCCCTTCACCAACGAGACGGAGCCGTTGCGGACGTCCTTGCGCTGCGAGCCGGGCCGGCCGAGGTAATCGGGCAAGGTGACGTCCGCGAAGGCGGCGGTCAGCTCGGGGCGCAACGTCGGCTCGACGCGGACGCGCTGGCGGGAGTCGCCGACGCGGACGCTGACCCAGCCGGCGGCGATCTGCGGCGGCATGGCGAACTCGTAACGGCCGTCGCGGAGCCCCGCGGCGACGGGCGCCTGGTCGCCGAACCGGGCGACG
>DASZMJ010000144.1:0-13225 GCA_035551935.1 Isosphaeraceae bacterium | reverse complement strand
CCTCCCTCTCCCCCTGGGAGCGGGCCGGGGTGAGGGTCTCCCTCTCATGCACGCCTTCCCGTTCCTCCGCGAGCCCTCGACCGAGCCCCGCCCGCTCTATGCCCTCTTCGGCGAGGATGCCTATCTCCGCGGCGCCTCCCTCGATGCGATCCTCCGCACCGCGTTGGGTGAGGACCCCGACGACATGGCGGTCTCGCGGTTCGAGGGCGCCAAGTCGAGCCTGGCCGATGTGCTCGACGAGGTCCGCACGCTGCCGTTCCTCGCCCCGCGACGGGTGGCGATCGTCGAGGACGCCGACCCGTTCGTCACCGCGCATCGCAAGGGGCTCGAAGCCTACGCCGAGCGGCCGTCGGCGACGGGCGTGCTCGTGCTGTCGGTCAAGTCGTGGCCGTCGAACACGAGGCTGGCGAAGCTGGTCGAGAAGAACGGCCTGGCGATCGACTGCAAGGCCCCCAAGGAGGCCGAGCTGCCGGCCTGGCTCGTGCAATTGGCGAAGGGCCGCGAGGGGGTCAAGCTCGACCAGGACGCTGCGGTGCTCCTGGTCGAGCTGGTCGGCGCCGAGGTCGGCCTGCTGGCGTCGGAGGTCGAGAAGCTGGCGATCTACGTCGGCGACCTCAAGGCGATCCGCCGCGACGACGTGGCGAGGATGGTCGGCGCGGGTCGGGTCGAGGCGATCTGGGGCGTCATCGACGCCGCCACGACCGGCCGCGCCGACGAGGCCCTCGTCGGGCTCGATCGCCTCCTGACCTCGGGCGAGCACCCCGTCCGGCTCGTCGCCGCGCTCTGCTCGTCGTTGCTCCGCGTCTACCACGCCGGCCAGGCCCGCCTCGGCCGCAAGGACCTCGAGGCCGCCTGCCGCGAGGCCGGCATCAATCCGTATTTCACCCGGAAGACCGGCCAGCAGCACGCCCACCTCGGCCCCACGCGCGTCGCCAGCCTTCCCGAGTGGCTCCTCCGCGCCGACCTCGACCTCAAAGGCGGCTCGCAGCTCCCCCCTCGCGTCGTCGTCGAGCGGCTGCTCGTCCGACTCGCCCGCGAGCGCGAGGACTAGCGGCCGGTTGCGGTCTGCGGACCGCGCATTACAATCAATCCGCGTTCCGCATGCCGCAATCCCGAGCGAGGGCCGACACCGTGCCGACCGAACTGACCCGACGCGCCTGGCTCGCCACGTCGGCGACGGCCGTCGCCGCCTCCGTGACGACGTCCTCGACCGCCCGCGCCGCCGACCGGCCGAAGGACGAGCCGTTCGGCTATTGCCTGAATACCAGCACGTTGATGGGCCAGAAGCTGCCCATCACCGAGGAGGCCGCGATCGCCTCGAAGGCCGGCTATCACGGCATCGAGCCCTGGATCCGAGAGCTCGACGACTACACGAAGAAGGGTGGCTCGCTGTCGGACCTGGGCAAGAAGCTGGCCGACCTGAACCTGAGCGTCGAGAGCGCCATCGGCTTCTTCGAGTGGGCGGTCGACGACGAGGGGCGCCGCAAGAAGGCGCTCGACGAGGCCCGCCGCAACTTCGAGATGGTCCGCGCCATCGGCGGCAAGCGGCTCGCCGCCCCCCCATCGGGCGCCACGGGCACGCGGATCGTCGACCTCAGCAAGCTCGCCGAGCGTTACCGCGCCCTGATCGAGCTCGGCGACGAGTTCGGCGTCGTCCCCGAGGTCGAGGTCTGGGGCCCGTCGAAGACCCTGGGCCGGCTCGGCGAGGCCGCGATGATCGCCATCGACAGCGGCCATCCCAAGGCGTGCATCCTGCCCGACGTCTTCCACTTGTATAAAGGGGGCTCGTCGTTCCAGGGCCTCCGCTTGCTCTCGGGCTCGGCCATCGGCTGCTTCCACTTCAACGACTACCCCGCCTCGCCGCCGCGATCCGAGGTCAACGACTCGATGCGCGTCTATCCCGGCGACGGCGTCGCCCCGCTCGGCGAGGTGATCCGCGCGTTGCGCGACATCGGCTACAAGGGGATGCTCTCGATCGAGCTCTTCAACCGCGAGTACTGGAAGCAGGACGCCACCACCGTCGCCCGCACCGGCATCGAGAAGCTGCGGGCCGTCGTACGTCGGAGCCTGGCGTGAGTTCTTTCTCTCCGTAGCAGGCACGCTCCGCGTGCCGTCCGCCGCAACCGCAACACAAGAACGTGCTGGAACGGCGGACGGCACGCGGAGCGTGCCTGCTACTGCAAACAGTGAGGCAACTCCCATGTTCACGCGCCGCGAGTTCGTCAAGGCGACGGCCGCCGGCCTGGCCGTCGCGGGGCCGGCGGTCCGGACCGAGGCCAAGGCGGGCAAGTCGTACAAGACCGCCCTCATCGGCACCGGCTGGTGGGGCACCAACATCGTCCGCGAGGCCCTCCGCTCGGGCCAGTGCGACCTCGTCGCGATGTGCGACGTCGACGACCATCAGCTCGAGACCAGCAAGGCCGAGGTGGCGAAGGTCAGCCGCGCCGAGCCGAAGAACTACAAGGACTTCCGCGAGCTGCTCGACAAGGAGAAGCCCGAGATCGTCATCGTCGCCACGCCCGACCACTGGCACCCGTTGATCGCGATCGCGGCGATGAAGTCGGGCGCGAATGTTTACGTCGAGAAGCCGATCGGCCACACCGTGTATGAAGGCCGCGCGATGGTCAAGGCGGCGCGCGACAACGACCGCGTCTGCCAGGTCGGCACGCACCGTCGGGTCTCGCCGCACAACGTCTCGGGGATGAAGTTCCTCAAGGACGGTCGCGCCGGCAAGATCGGCATGGTCCGCGCCTTCGTCCACTACGCCGGGGGCCCCGGCCATCCCGTGCCCGACTCCGACCCGCCCAAGGGCCTCGACTGGGACATGTGGTGCGGCCCCGCCCCCTATCACTCCTTCAACCGCGCGATGCACCCGAAGGGCTTCCGCCAGTTCCTCGACTACGCCAACGGCACCCTCGGCGACTGGGGCATCCACTGGATGGACCAGATCCTCTGGTGGACCGACGAGAAGGCCCCCAAGCGGATCGCCTCGACCGGCGGCCGGCACATCAAGCAGGACAACACCACCGCGCCCGACACGCAGGTCGCCCAGTTCGAGTTCGAGTCGTTCACCGCCGTCTGGGAGCATCGCCAGTACGCCGGCAACCGCGCCGAGAAGACGCATCCCGACCAGGCCGTCGGCTGCTACTTCTACGGCACCGAGGGCACTTTCCACATGGGCTGGCTCGACGGCTGGACCTTCTATCCCGCCGATCACCGCAAGCCGATCGTCCACGAGGACGCCCAGCTCCACGAGCCCGACGACCAGAACATCCGCGAGCTCTTCGCCAACTTCCTCGCCTGCATCCAGAGCGGCCAGCGCCCCATCTCCGACATCGAGATCGGCTACCGCTCCACCAACATGAGCCTCCTGGCCATGCTCGCGCTCAAGCTCAAGCGCACCCTCCACTGGGACGCCGATAAGCAGGTCGTCCTCGACGACGACGAGGCCACCCGCATGCTCCGCCGCGAGTACCGCAAGCCCTGGGATTATCCGGAGTATTGATCCGTAGGGTCCGCAATAGCGGACCCTACAGGGACCGGCACAACTCGGCGACGGACCCCGCATCCGTCGTATCGAAGCTGTCCTCGCGCTGTCGAAGCGAGCCGCCGAAGGTGATGCGGGGGCGCGCGGAGGTCGAAGGGTCCGGCAGCGAATGCCGCAACGAGGCGTGGACCTGATCGCAGCCGGTCCGGTCGATCACGTCCTTGACCGTGAATCGGTTGATCCCGCCGGCCGGGAGGACCTCGATTCGGCCGGCGGCGAGGCGGATGAGGTCGGCGAGGAGGGGGATGCCGTTGTAGGCGGATTCCTGCTGGCCGCTGGTCAGGACGCGGCGGACGCCGAGGTCGATGAGCTGTTCCAGCGCGACGAATGGGTCGGGCACGACGTCGAAGGCCCGGTGGAAGACGGCGGCGCGGTCGCCGACCTGGCGGACGACGACGCGGGTGCGGTCGAGGTCGATCGTGCCGTCGTCGTTCAGGATTCCGAACGCGATGCCGTCGGCGCCGTGGGCGAGCATGAGGTCGACGTCGCGGCGGAGGACGCGGTAGTCCCCCTCGTCGTACCGGAATCCGCCCGGCCTCGGGCGGGCCATCGCGATGACGGGGAGAGCGACGGCGGCCTTGACCTCGATCAAGAGCCCGAGCGAGGGCGTCAACCCGCCGAGCCAGAGCGCGGAGTTCAGTTCGAGCCGGTCGGCGCCGCCGGAAGACGCGGCGCGGGCGTCGGCGACGGAGGCGATGCAGGTTTCGAGCAGGACGCGGGACGGTGTCATGGGGACCGGCCTTCCACTACGCTCGCCTCGGCCTCGTCGGCGTCGAACGCCGGGTCGTCGGGGCCGGGCACGCGCACGGCCCGCTCGACGGTCCAGGTGGTCTGGGGGTCGAACCGGGACATATCGGGATCGAAGTGGATGATGACGTCGGTCGGCGTGCCGAGCGCCGATCGGAGCAGGTCGCGGGCGGCGTCGTTGGTCTCGTGGAGCTGGACGACGGACCAGTCCTCGGGGACCACGAGGTGGAAGTCGACGTACGTCCGGTCGCCCGACTGCCACGAGCGGAGCTGGTGCAGGTCGATCCAGCCCGGCCGTCGGCCCTGCTGGAGCGCATCGACGATCTTCGCGAGCACCTGCGGGTCCGCCCGATCCATCAGGCCCGTGACCGCCTCGCGAACCAGCCGGTAGCCCGTCCAGAGGATGTTGATCGCCACCGCGATCGCCACCACCCCGTCGAGCCATTCCAGCTTCGTCACCCAGACCAGCGCCACGCCCGCCAGGACGCCGAAGCTCGTGTACGAGTCGGTTAGCACGTGCTCGCCGTCGGCCTCCAGGATCAGCGATCTCGTGGTTTTTCCCTTGTGGATCAGCCAGAACCCCAGCGCCAGGTTCACGACGCTGGCGATGAGGATGATGACCATGCCCACGTCGAGCCGCCGCAACGGCTCGCCGCGGATGAACCCCTGGATCGCCTCGTACAGGATCGCGAGCGCCGCCAGCGCGATCAGTCCCCCTTCAAATCCCGCGGAGAAGAACGTGACCTTCCCATAACCATAGGGATACTTCGGGTCCGGCGGCCGCGCACTGAGGCGGATGCTGAGCAGGGCGAAGGCCGTCGCCGCGACGTGGACGACGGACTCGAGCGCGTCGGAAAGGATCGCGTGCGACCCCGTGATCAGGTACGCGCCCCACTTGCCCAGCAGCATGCCCACGCCCACGACCAGCGACAGCACCGCCGCCGTCTGCCGGCCGCCCTCGTTCGGATGGTTGTGGCTCATCGCGCGATCCCTTGCGTCGGTGCCCGTCTTTCACCCGCTCCCGGTGGAAGAGGGGGGAAGGGAGCCCCCGCTGGCGAAGACGGCGGCTCCGGGCGATCATGGAAGGGGACCAAGGAGCCATGACCCACATGCGTTTTGATGTCGATCGGACGATGGCCCACGTCCGCGCCCTCGACTCTGCCCGCCCCGCCGGGTCCGAGGCCGAGCGCCGCGCGGCCGATTCTGTCGCGCAGCATTTGCAAGACTCGGGCCTCTCGGTCGAGCGGCGCGAGGCGGTCGGCTCGCTGTTCCCCGAGTTGATCGGCGAGCGGGTCGGCTGGCTCGGGCTCGGGGTGACCGCTACCATCGCGATCCTCTCGACCTCGAAGTTCGCCCACGAAGTGTCCTCGCTGGCCACCTTCGCCCTGGCGGCCGCGTTCGCCACCGGCCTCTTTCGATGGCTCGGTCGCGGCCTGCCGCCGCGGATCCGCACCCCGATCGTCCTCGCGACGCGGCCCGGGGCCGAATCGCCCCGCGCTCGCGTCCTCCTCCTCACACACCTCGACACGAACCCGCCGGGATGGGCGGCGCGGATGCGAGCTCAATGGGACATCTTTTTTCTCTGGATGTTGACCTGGTCCAATGTGGGCGACCCAGACCGGCCCGACCTCGGCTGGCGTTGGTTCGACCTTTACGTCTTGCCGACTCTCCTGTTCCTGGCCGGCCTCCTCGTGTCTTACGTCGTCTACCGACCCTCTCGACGATCTGGCAACGATCTGCTGGACCAGCGTCGAGGATACCTGCTCGCCTTCGCCTTCGTCGGCTCGAGCGTCGTCGTGGCGGTGATGAGCCGGGTCGGTCTCGAAGCCTGGGCCATGCCCGTGACGATGGTCTCGTGGGTCTGGCTCGCGGTCCTGGTCCGTGGCTGGCCTCTCTTTACCGCGCGCTACGCACTTCAGGACGCGGAGAATCGCACCGGCCTGGCCCTCCTGATCGAGCTGGCGCGGGCCTGGCCCGTCGATGCGAAGGAGGGGCTCGACGTCGCGTTCGCGGCCGTAGGAGCCAGGACCGCCGGGCAGGCCGGGGCGCGGGAGCTTGCGAGGATCGTCGCCGAGGATTGGCCGGGTCGCCCCACGCTCGTCATCAGTGTCCAATCGCCAGGTTACGGCAACCAGATTGTGCTGAGCGGCACCGAGGGGCCGCTCTGGCTGGCCCAGACGGCGGCGCGCGACCTCTGGATTCCCCACCGGGAGAGCAACTGGTCGCCGATCCCGAAGGGCCATGCCCCGTTCGCCCGGCGCCGGATCGACGCGGTGAGCCTCGCCGGCGCGATCGAACTCACCAGCTGGAGTCCGAAGCCCGAGGATTTGTTCCAGTCCGCGATGCTGGGCACGACGGCGCAACTGGCCAGGGAGCTTGCGTTGCGATGGGCGCGGAGGGCGAAATGACTTCCTCGTAGGGCAGGGCTCGCCCTGCCGAACCGGGAGTGGCAGGGCGAGCCCTGCCCAACGAGGAGGGGGGCTTGCGAGACGAGGGGTCGATCGACGGCGGATCATCCGCGAGCCCCCCTCAAGGCCGCGAGGTCCGACCAGAAGCCGGGGTAGGTCTTGGCGACGCAGCCGGGGTCGAGGATCGTCACGCCGTCGGACCTCAATCCGGCCAAAGCAAACGACATGGCCATGCGGTGATCGTCGTAGGTGGCGATCTCGGCGGGCTTGAGACGGTCAGGGGGGACGATGAGGAGGCCGTCAGCGTGCTCGTCGACGACGGCGCCGAGCTTGCGGAGCTCGGCGGCGAGGGCGGAAATGCGGTCGGTCTCCTTGTGGCGGATGTGGGCGACGTTGCGGATGCGGGTGAGGCCGTCGGCGAACAGCGCGACGACGGCGAGGGTCATCACCGTGTCGCTGATCGCGTTCATGTCCACGTCCACCCCTCGCAACGGGCCGCCGGTGATCGTCATGGACGAGGGAGATCGCTCGACCCGGCAGCCCATGTGCTCGAGGATGTCGACGAAGGCCATGTCCCCCTGGACGCTGCTCGTGCCGAGCCCTTCGACGGTGATCGCGCCGCCGGTCAGGGCGGCGAGGGCGAAGAAGTAGCTGGCGGCGGAGGCGTCGGGCTCGATCGCATACGGGCGACCGTGGTAGAGGGCGGGCCGGACGTTGAACCGTCGGAAGCCGTGGTTGGCGACCCGGACGCCGAACGCCTCCATCACGGCGAGGGTCATCTCGACATACGGCTTCGAGACGAGCGGGCCGTCGACCTCGACGGTCGTCGTGTCCTTCGCCGCGGGCAGGGCCATCAGCAGGCCACTGAGAAACTGGCTCGACACGTCTCCCTTCACAAGTGCGAAGCCGCCGTCGAGCCCCTCGGCGCGGACCGTCACCGGCGGGCAGCCGGTGCCGAGGTCGCTCCTCGCGTCGGCGCCGAGGCCGTTGAGCGCCTGGAGCAGGTCGGCGACAGGGCGTTGCCGCATCCGCGGCGTGCCGTCGAGCCGGAACGTCCCCCGACCCGTCGCGACCATCGCCGTCAGGAAGCGCAGGCTCGTCCCCGAATTGGCGACGTAGAGATCGGCTTCTTTCGATGGGATCACCCCGGAACAACCCCGGACGGCGATCGTCGCCCGATCGCGGTCGTGCTCGACGGGGACGCCGAGGGCCTTGAGGGCGTCGACCATGACGCGGGTGTCGTCGCTGTCGAGGGCGCCGGTGAGGGTGCTCGAACCGTCGGCCAGGGCGGCCACGATGAGGGCGCGGTTGGTCAGGCTCTTGGAGCCGGGGACGCGCACCATTGCGTCCGGCGGCGGGCCGGTCCAGGGCTCGATCGGCAGGGATGGCGGCGGCTCGGGCATCGTCTCGATTCCTGTCCTTCGTTCGTGATCCAAGGCTATCCCCGACCCCTCGAAAAGGGAAGGTCCGCGGCCGGACCGCTGTCATCCCGATGCCGCTCGATCTCCGCTTGACGCGGCCCCGCGCGGGTCGTTACTGTGTCCCTTTGCAACGCAAAGAAAGAGAGCGCGGGGCGGAGCGCCCCCGGGGAGGCGACGCGCCGTGGCATCGACCTGCGTGACGGGCCTGCAATGGGGGGACGAGGCCAAGGGCAAGATCGTCGACTTGCTCTGCGACCGGCATGACGTGGTCGTCCGGTATCAAGGGGGGGCCAACGCGGGGCATACGGTCGTCGTCGACGAGGTGACGTACAAGCTCTCGCTCGTGCCGACGGGCGTCCTGCGGGCGGGGATCGCGGGTGTCATCGGCAACGGCGTGGTCGTCCACCCGCCGGCCTTGCTCCGTGAGGTCGAGACCCTCTCGGGACAGGGGATCGACGTCGAGGGCCGGCTCTGGCTGAGCGACCGGGCCCACGTGATCTTGCCGCATCACCTGGCCGAGGAGCGTCTGACCGAGGAATCGGCCTCGGCCGCCGACCACCTCGGCACTACCCGGCGCGGGATCGGTCCATGCTATCGCGACAAGGTCGGCCGCGTCCACGGCGTCCGGATCGGCGACCTCTTCCACCCCGCGACCTTCCGCGCCCACCTCACCCGGATCGTCGCCTACAAGAACCGCCTCCTCGCAGCCATGCTCCCCGACTTCGAGCCCTTCGAGGCCGACGCCGTCGCGGCGCAGTACCTCGATCATGCCGACCGGCTCCGCCCCTTCGTCCGCGACACGACCGCGTTCCTACACGAGTCCCTCGCCGCCGGCAAGCGGCTCCTGTTCGAGGGGGCGCAGGGGGCGTTGCTCGACGTGGACCACGGCAGCTATCCGTACGTGACCAGCTCGAACAGCAGCGCCGCGGGGATCGCGGCCGGCTCGGGGGTGCCGACGCGGCACATCGACCGCTGGATCGGCGTGGTCAAGGCGTACACGACGCGAGTCGGCGGCGGGCCGTTCCCGACCGAGCAGGACAACGAGGTCGGCGAGCGCATCCGACGCGTCGGCCGCGAGTACGGCACCGTCACGGGCCGTCCCCGCCGCTGCGGCTGGTTCGACGCGGTGGCCGTGCGGTACTCGGCCCGGATCAGCGGCGCGACCGAGCTCGCCGTGATGCTGCTCGACGTCCTCAGCGGCCTCGACACGTTGCGGGTGGCCGTCGCGTATGAGGACGAGTCGGGCCGTCGCATCGACGCGTTCCCCGGCCATCTCGACGACCTGGCGCGGTGCCGGCCGGTCTACGAGACCTTGCCCGGCTGGGCCGAGGACATCACCGGGGCCCGGTCGTGGGCGGATCTGCCCAGGCGGGCGCGGGAGTACGTCCGGTTCCTCGCCGATGAGGTCGGGGTGCCGGCGGCGATCGTCTCGGTCGGGCCGGACCGATCGGCGACGTTGCGGGTCGATTGAGCGGGGCGGGGCGAGCGGGGGGTTGCCGCGTTGAGTACCACGACCATCGCGCCACGGGGGCGAGAGCGGCTCGCCGAGCTGGGCTTGCGGCCCGATCAGGTCCCGCGCCACGTGGCCATCATCATGGACGGCAACGGCCGCTGGGCCGAGGCGCGCGGCCTGCCCCGGATCATGGGGCACCGCCGCGGCATCCGGAGCGTGCGCGCGGTCGTCGAGGAGGGTTGCCGGCTCGGCCTGGAACAACTGACGCTCTACTGCCTCTCGGTCGAGAACTGGAAGCGGCCCCCGCGCGAGTTGATGTTCCTGTTCCGGCTCCTCCGGCATTTCCTCGTGGTCGAGCGCGCCGAGCTGATGGAGCAGGGGGTCCGCCTGACGATGATCGGCCGCCGCGACGGCCTGCCGGCCGACGTCCTGGCCGAACTCGACCGGACGATGGCCATGACCCGCGCGAACACCGGCATGACCCTCTGCCTCGCCGTCAACTACGGCGGCCGGACCGAGATCGCCGACGCCGCCCGCCGGATCGCCCGCGACGCCCGCGACGGCCGGCTCGACCCCGAGGCCGTCGACGAAGCGACGTTCGCCTCCTACCTCGAGACCGCCGGCATGCCCGACCCGGACCTGTTGGTCCGTACCTCGGGCGAGCTGCGCGTGAGCAATTACCTGCTCTGGCAGATCTCGTACGCCGAGATCTACGTCACCGACGTCCTCTGGCCCGACTTCCGCGCCGAGGACCTCGACGCCGCCGTGCTCGCCTTCGCCGGCCGGAGCCGCCGGTTCGGCGGCCTGGTGAAGGCGTGAGCCGAGCGTCGGCGGACGGTGGACGTGCCGGGCCGGCTGGGGGATGATGGGACGGTCGCGGGCCGGCGACGTCCCCGCGCGAATCCCGGAGGGTCGGCGACGGAACATGCTGCGAACTCGCCTGGCGTTCGGCGTCCTGATGATCGGGGCCTTCGTGACCGTGCTCGGGCTCGACGAGGGGCTCGGCCTGGCGCCGTGGTATCCGCACTGGTTCGTCACGGGCCTGATCGTGCTCGGGATGGCGGCCTTGGAAATCGTCGGCCTGCTGAACCAGACGAGTGCGCGGCCGTCGGGCAACACGGTCTTCGGCGGGGTGCTGGCGCTGGTCATCGCCAACTGGGCCCCGCACGTCACGGCCCAGTTGACGCGGCAGACGTTCCCGCACCTGGCGATGCTCGGCCTGCCGGGGAGCGTCTCGGGGATGGGCTTCGACCCCGCCGGGCCGATCTCGGTGCTGTCGTGGCCGCTCTGGGCGTTCGTCGGGGTGGTCATGTTCGCCTTCATCGCACAGAGCGCCCAGTTCGAGCGCCCGGGGGCGACGATGGCCACGATCTCCGGGACGGTCCTGGCGGTCGCCTACATCGGCCTGCTCGGCAGCTTCCTGCTCCAGCTCCGCTGGCTCGACGACGGCCTGGTGCCGCTCCTGGCCTTGGTCGCGACGGCCAAGGGCGCCGACACCGGGGCGTACACGCTCGGCCGGCTCGCCGGCCGGCACAAGCTCTGGCCGCGGCTGAGCCCCAACAAGACGGTCGAGGGCGCGCTCGGCGGGCTGGTCTTCGGCGTCGCGGCGGCGCTGGCGGTCGTGGCGGTCGCGCGCGAGGCGTTCGGCGTGGCGGCGTTGAGCTGGCCGGCGGCCGTCGGCTTCGGCGTGGTCGTCGGCACGGCGGCGCAGCTCGGCGACCTGATGGAATCGATGATCAAGCGCGACTGCGCCCGCAAGGACGCCTCGGCGGCCGTCCCCGGCTTCGGCGGCGTGCTCGACGTCCTCGACTCGCTCCTGTTTGCCGCCCCGGTCGCCTACGGCTACTGGCTCCTCTTCGGCCCCGTCGCACCCGGGCCGGGCTATTGACGACCGATTCGCTTCGCCTTCAGCGGACCGCGCCGCCGTTGACCCGGACGACCTGCCCCGTGACGAAGGAGGATTCCGGGCCGACGAGGAAGCACGCGGCCCGCGCGACGTCCTCGGGCGTGCCCCAGCGCGCCAGCGGCGTCTCGCGCACGGCCCGATCCTGCCAGGCGGCCGAGGCCGATTCGCCCCACGCCGTCTTGATCCAGCCCGGGGCCAGCGCGTTGACGCGGACCTCGGGGGCGAGGCTCAGGGCCAGGCTGCGCGTGAAGGCCAGGATCGCCCCCTTGGTCGCCGCGAAGAGCTCGCCCGAGTCCCCCTCCATGCCGGTCTCGGCCTGGTCCCACCCCATCGTCACGATCGCGCCCGAGCCATCCTCCTTCATCCTTCGACCCACGGCCCGGCAGAGTCGCATCGTCGCGACGACGTCGACCGCCCAGAGCCGATCGAGCTTGGCGTCGAAGTCGAGCTTCGCCGCCGGGCCGGTCAACGTGTCGGCGCCGGCGATCTGGAGCCAGGCGTCGAGCCCTCCCCAGAGGTCCCAGGCCTCGGCGACGAGCCGGTCTCCCGCCGCTCGATCGGCCAGGTCGGCCATCAAGACCTCCGACCGGCCGCCGCGGCGGCGGACCTCGGCGGCGACCGCCCGCGCCGCGACGGTCGAGCGGAAGCCGTGGATGATCACGTCCGCGCCCCGCTCCGCCAGGGCCAGGGCCGTCGCCCGGCCGATCCCCGACGTCGAGCCCAACACCGCCGCGCGCAGCCCCTGCAAGGGTTTCGAGTGATTCGTCATGAGCACGATTGTCGCGATCGATCGCCGACGGCTCAAGGGGCCGACCCGGCAGGGGGATTGCCAGGTCTCCCCGCCTGACCCGCCCCCCACCCCGGCCCGCCGCGCACCCCGAGCGCCGCCGACCCCTTCGGATCAGCCGTCATGGATCGGAAGCGGGCGTCCGAGGCCCGATTTCGGGCCTCAGGACCGCCGCGGCGGGGCCGTCGCGGTCGTCGGCGCCACGCCGACGACGACCGAGGACGCCGGCCGGGGCGTCGCGGGCACGGGTGTCTCATCCAAGACCATTACGTAATCGTAGGTTACATCATTCTTCGGTTCGTTTCGTGGCGGCGCTTCGGGGGCCGGCGGGGTGGGCTCGGGGGGCGTCCACGCGGGCTCGTTCTCGCTGCTGGAGAGGATGCGGCCGTAGAGCTTCAGCCGCGCGTTCTTGCAGGCGATCAGCGCCGTCGAGAGCTGCCGGAAGCTGCGCTGGTGGTCCTGCAAGTAACGATGCCGCCGCGACCCCTCGTCCGACGTGTCCACCGCCGCCGCGTCCATGGATTGCTGCCGCTGCTCGGCCTCCTCGAGCTCCAGGTCGGGCAGGATCGCGTTCAGCGCCTCCAGCTCCGAGGCGATGATGGCGCGCAGGCGCTCCATCGGCCGGTCCGTGTCGATGACCACGCCTCGCTTCAGCAGCTTGGCGTGCTCGTCGACCTTGGCCCCGCGCGCGACCTCCAGCGCCATGCCCAGGCCGTGGAGCTCGCGGGCGCGCTCGTCGAACAGGTCGTCGAAGCGGCAGCCCAGCAGGGTCGCGGCGGCCTCGCGTTCCTTGACGTCGAGGCAGCCGACCTGGACCAGCCGCTCGTCGAGCCGCTGCCACAGGCCGATCAGCCGGCGGACCCCGTCGGCGCGCCCCAGCAGGATCGGGACCGCGCCGTATCGGCCGATGTCGAGGAGGTAGGCCGGCTCCTTCAAGCTCTCGGCGCGGTCCTTGT
>DASZMJ010000143.1:0-1762 GCA_035551935.1 Isosphaeraceae bacterium | reverse complement strand
CGGACGGTAGCGCTTGAGGGTAGGACCGTCGTCTGCCTTGACCACCTTGATGTACAGATCCTCGCCCACGAGCTCATGGTTGTGCTCGGCGTTGGCGACCGCGGACTCGAGCAGCTTGCTCCAATCCTTGGCCACCGCTCGCGTCGTCACGGCAAGAATCGCCCGCGCCTCCTCGACGCTCTTACCGCGAATGTGATCGCACACAAGCCGGGCCTTGCGCGGCGACGAGTGCACGTTGCGGGCATACGCGCGCACGACCGGCGGCGGCAGGCTCGGATCACGCCGAGGCCGGCGCGTGGGCTTGGGGGCGGGCGCGGCGGGAGGCTCGGCCGCGCCGCGGCGGCCGGGGCGGCGGCGGGTGCGGGCGGGCTTGGTGGCGGGGGCGGCTTCGGGCTCCTCGTCGGCCTCGGCTTCGGGCTCGTCGTCCGCTTCGGCTTCGGGCTCCTCGTCCGCTTCGGCTTCGGCTTCGGGCTCGTCGTCTGCTTCGGCTTCGGGCTCGTCGTCCTCGGCGGCGGCTTCGGGCTCGTCGGCGGCTTCGGCCTCGACGGGCTCCTCGGCAGCGACGGGCTCCTCGGCAGCGACGGGCTCCTCGACGACTACCGGCTCGGGCTCCTCGTCGGCTTCGGCTTCGGGCTCGTCGGCGGCTACCGGCTCGGGCACCTCGGCGGCTTCGACCGCGGCTTCCTCGGCCTCGGCCGTCTCGGGCTCGACCTCGGTCGTCGCGTCGTCCTCGGGCGACTGCGAGGCCGCCTCGGCCTCAGCTCCCTTGGACCGCCGCAGACCGCGCCGGCGCTTGGGCTTCTCGACCTCGGGCGTGTCGTCGTCCGGTGGTGTCATCGCCTCTTGCCGGTCGATGCGTGGCCGCGATAGAGCCGCGTGGGCGCGAACTCGCCCAGCTTGTGACCGACCATGGACTCGCTGATGAAGACGGGGACGTGGCGGCGGCCGTCGTGAACGGCGATGGTGTGACCGACCATGTCGGGGAAGATCGTCGAGGTGCGGGACCAGGTCTTGATCATCCGCTTCTCGCCCGCGGCGTTCATGGCCTCGATCCGGGTCATCAGCCGCTCCTGTACGAACGGACCCTTCTTGCTTGAACGGCTCATCGCTTCTTACCTCTCCTGCGTCCACGGATGATGTAGCGGTCGGACTGCTTTCGCTTCTTGCGCGTGCGGTAGCCGAGCGTAGGCACGCCCCAGGGGGTGACCGGATGACGCCCGGCCGTGGTCGAGCCTTCGCCGCCGCCGTGCGGATGGTCGACGGGGTTCATCGCCGTCCCTCGCGTCTGCGGGCGCACGCCCATGTGGCGCTTGCGGCCCGCCTTGCCGATCTTGACGTTCTGGTGGTCGGCGTTACCGATCGTGCCCACCGTCGCGCGGCATTCGGTGCGGACGGTGCGCATCTCACCCGAGGGCAGGCGCAGCGTCGCGCGATCGCCGTCCTTGGCCAGGAGCTGGATGCTCGTGCCCGCGGAGCGGCCGAGCTGGCCGCCGCGGCCGGGCGTGAGCTCGACGTTGTGGACGACGGTGCCGGCCGGCATGTTGGCGAGCGGCAGGCAGTTCCCGACGCGGATCTCGGCGTCGGGGCCGGACTGGACCATCGCCCCCACGCGCAGGCGCGCCGGCGCCAGGATGTAGCGCTTCTCGCCGTCGACGTAATTGAGGAGGGCGATGTAGGCCGAGCGGTTGGGGTCGTACTCGATCTGCGCCACCCGGGCCGGGATCCCGTCCTTGAGGCGCTTGAAGTCGATGATTCGGTACAG
>DASZMJ010000142.1:0-28323 GCA_035551935.1 Isosphaeraceae bacterium | reverse complement strand
CGGCCCGGGGCAGGCCGAGCCGCGCGGCGCGGAGGCAATCGGGGTGGACGATCGGGGTGCCGGGGGCGGGGACGACCAGGCGGGTCGCCCCGGAGAAGCGGGCCGGGTTCGGGCCGGTCGCGACCCGGGCGCCGAGGCTCCGGAGGCGGTCGACGACCGGGCCGGTCCCGGGTTCCGAGCCGGTGACGGCCACGCCGCTCCCCAGAAGCCACTGGGCCAGCCCCGCCATGCCCCTCCCACCGATCCCGACGATATGGACGGCGCCGACGCCGTCATCCCAGGCGCGGGGCCCTCGCGGTTGGTCTTGGTCGTGGTCCCGGTCGCGACCCGAACCCGATGGCTGCATCGTCGGTGGCCCCTCGCATCGTCCCGGCCCGATCTCGATCCGTGGGCGACGCGACCGGGCCCCGCCCGGCGGCGCCCGCCCCGTCCCCAATATCGGACCGGCCGTCACGACGCTTGCAGCCTTTCCGGGGCCGCCCCTCGGCGCGACCCGCGCCACCCGCCATCTCAAGTCGCGGCCCGCGGCCATCCTAGCCCCCCCCATGGGGGGCGTCAAGCGAGGCAAGAGAGCTTCGAAGGGCAAGGGCTCGCCCCGCCTCGCGTCGATTGGTCTCCCTCCGGTTCATCTTCGCTCGCACACCGAGCGACTCGGAGCGCGACGCCGCCTCGATCGCCGCGGTGGACGTCGCTCGACTCCGGCAACGGAGCGGGACCGAATCCGGGTCACTTCTCCTCGAAGGTATGACGCCGCGGCTCCGCCTTGAGCCGGCCCTGGAGCGTGAAGAGTTGGACCAGCCCCGCGTCGACCAGCCGCTCGCCGGCGCCGACCTCGGCGCGGGTCGTGTCGCTGGCCCCGTAGCCGCCCCGCGCCGCCGACTCCAGGTCGGGCAGGTAGCTGGGCCAGGCGTAGGGGCCGTCGCAGCAGTAGCCGAAGAGGTACGCGTGCGGCACGCCGGCCTTGCGGCGGACGTCGACCTGGAACCGGTGGAACGGCTCGCCCGGCATCGTGACGATCGCGATGTCGTCGTTGAGCAGCAGCGTCGTCACGCCGAGCTTGACGTCCCGGTCCGGGTGCCAGCGGTCCGCGACCGTGATCGCTCTGGAGGCGGACGCGAGTCGCTCCGACGCCCCCGGGCGGTCCTCCATCCCTCGCAGGACGTCGAGGACTTCATCGGCCAGCCGGCGGCCGACCCGCTCGACGACCTCGAAGTCCCCGGCGCGATCCTCGCCCCGCGCCATCAGCAGGGGATTGATGTCGCCCCCGCCGCCCTGGATGAAGAAGCACGTCGACTCCCCGCCGAGCTTCTCCTCGACGCGCCGGCGCATCACGCCGGGGTAGTCGGCCGACAGCTTGCTGTTGCGGGGGCCCAGGATGACCGGGTGGCAGGCATAGGCGACCAGCACGGCGCGGACCTTCGCCTTCTCGTCGGTGACCCGGATCACGCCGACGGTCGGGTCGACCGGCCCGAAGGGGATGTGCTCGGGGTTCTCGAAGTGCGTCACCGCGTAGTCGCCCCGCCGGACCAGGCGATTGTAGCCCAGTTGCAACTCGCCCTCGCCGGCGCGGAAAGAGGCGTCGAACATGTCCGCCTTCGCCCGCCGGATGGCGTCGAGCACGCGACGCTCCACCGCCTCGCGCCAGGGCTCCCCCGGGCGTGGGAAGTCGTCCTGGTCCATCTTCGGCCCGGCGTGGGTGTGCGTGTTCAGGAGCAGGAGCCGGTCGATGCCCAGCGCGGGCATCTGCTCGTGGAGCCGGGCGGAATTGAAGGTGCAGAGGTCGCAGACGGCCAGCGCGACCGTCGACTTCCCGGACGCCAAGACCAGCACCCGAGCCGAGAGCGGGTCGTGGACGCCGTCGGTCGGCGGCGCGCCGGCGTAGCCGGCCGTCAGCCCGCCGGTCGGGGGCGTGATGTCGACCTGGGCGACGCCGGCCCGGATGCCCGCCGCCCGAGCGTCCCGGACCGATGCCATCAGGCAGAGCAGGGCGACGGCCAGCGACGTGGTCGGGCGTAGGGCCAGGCGCCTGGCGGAGTCTCGGCCGTTCATCGGGTCGCTCCGGAGTGTGGCGGGGCGGTGCCGGGCCTCCCGGCGCGGGTCCAAGGACTTCGGCGGAGGCGCGGTGACGGACCGGCATTCTCGCCCCTCGACGGCCGACCTGCAAGTCGCCCGGTGCCGTCCTTCGCATCCGTCTCCACGGGTGGGCAGGAGTTCAAGCCGGATGTCGCGGACGTGAGGCCGAAGATCGCCGATGTGCGGGCGATCGCCGACGATCATGCCCGTCTCGCCGGCAAGTACGCATTCGCCGCCTCCCATCCCTGGCGATCGGTCGCCCCGACCCGCCCGAGCCGGAGTGACCCGCCTGCGACGATCCTCCGGAAACACCCGCTCGATGGTGCCGACCTCGTTGGGACGAGTCGAGGTGCGTCCCGGCTCCGGCTGCCCCCTCGCCCTTCACACCCGGCGGCAGTCTCCACCAAGTCGTCGTCGCCCGCCTCCCGGGCTGGCCGACCCCATCGATCCCGAGATCCCGGTGATGGATCGGAATCGCGGCACGGTCCGTGGTATTGAGGAGCGTTCCGCCCGCGCCGACCCCGGGGCACGAGAGGGTGTGCCCGGGGCCGTCCCTCCCGCGCCGGGCGGCCCGCCCCCGAGCCGGGACAGGAGCCGAAGGCGTGAAGGTTCTCCTCGTCAACCCCCCGTACCAGACCATCACCTCCAACTTCGGCGTCGGCCACCAGGTCCCGCTCGGCCTGCTCATGGTCGGCGGCCCCCTGATCGACGCCGGCCACCGCGTGGAGTTGCTCGACGCGGAATGCCGCCGCCTGGGGCCGGCGGCGATCGCCCGCGAGGTCCGGCGCCGGGGCCCGGACGTGGTCATGACCGGGCACGCCGGCTCGACGCCCGCCCACCCCGCCTGCACGCGCATGCTGCGGGCGATCAAGGCAAGCTGTCCGGGCGTGGTCACCGTCTACGGCGGCGTGTACCCGACTTACCACGCCGCCCGCATCCTCGCCGAGGAGCCGGCGGTCGACGTCGTCGTCCGCGGCGAGGGGGAGGCGACCGCGGTGGACCTGCTGCGCGCCCTCGACGCCGGCGGACCGGGGGCGTCGGGGTACCTGGCCGGCGTCCCCGGGCTCGCCTATCGGGCGGGCGGCGAGGTCGTGCAGACCGACGCCCGCCCGCCGCTGCCGGACCTCGACCGCTGGCGGGTCGGCTGGGAGTTGATCGGGCGCTGGGACGACTACCGGTGCTTCGGGCTGGGGCGGGCGGCGATCGTCCAGTTCTCGCGCGGTTGCCCGCACCGCTGCACCTACTGCGGGCAGCACGGCTTCTGGGTCAAGTGGCGGCACCGCGACCCGGCGCGGCTAGCCGACGAGGTCGAGTGGCTCCACCGGGCCCACCGCGTCGGCTTCGTGACGCTCGCCGACGAGAACCCGACGACGCTCCCGGACCGCTGGCGCGCCTTCCTGGAGGAGGTCGCGGCGCGGCGGCTGCCGGTGCGGTTCTTCGCGACGATCCGCGCCACGGACATCGTCCGCGACCGGGACATCCTGCCGCTCTATCGGGCGGCGGGCATCCTCTACGTCCTGATGGGGATCGATTCGACCAGCGACGAGGTGCTCCGCCAGGTCGCGAAGGGCTCGACCGCCCGCGAGGACGTGCTGGCCTGCCGGCTGCTGAAGGAGCACGGCATCTTCTCGATCCTCGGGCACATCGTCGGGCTCGGGGGGGAGGACCGGGCGAGCTTCCGCGCCGCCGCGCGGCGGCTGCGGCGCTACGACGGCGACTACCTGAACGCGATGTACGCGACCCCGCACGCCTGGACGCCGTTCGGCGAGGAGGTGCAGGGGCGAGCGGTCGTCGAGCCGGACCAGTCGCGGTGGGACTACCGGCACCAGGTGCTCGCGGAGGGTCGCCTGCGCCCCTGGCGGCTGTTCCTGGCGGTGAAGCGGCTGGAACTCGGGTTCCACCTGACGCCGGCGCGGCTCGGGCGGCTGCTGCGGGAGCGGGACCGGGGGCGCCGGCGGCAGCGGTCCTGGGTGCACCGGCACATCGCGATGGTCTGGGTGGCCGAGGTCGTCGAGTTCGCGGTCCGGGCCGCCGCCGGGCGTCTCGCGGCCCTGCTGCGCGGGCGGCGACGCCATGCACGGGACGCGGGAGGTACCGCCTCGTCGACGACGGCCTGCCCCCGATCGGAGCACCCCCGGCCGAGTGCAGCAGGTCCCCGACCGTTCCAGAAAAGGCATTTTATTTGAGTATATTTGAGAATTGTCGAAATATCTATTGATCCGGCGACTCGGTCATGGTAGATCGCCCTCAACCTGCATTGTCCGAAAACTGACGGCTGTCCGAGGGCTACCGGCTTGAGGTCGCCCACGCCCTCTCGGCACGATTGCGGTTGCTACACCGCCGCCATCGCACCGAGGGAGGCACGAGGGTGTTCGCCGTCCGACTGACAGCCGAGTGGGCCGCCCGGGTCGCCGCCTGAGCCGCCCCGCACTTCTTGCTTCCTTGTCATCCAGGCCGTCGAGCAGCCCCGTGGAGTACGTGTAGGTGGCGAGGATGTCGAACTCGCCGATCGCCACGTCGCCCGGGGGCTGCTCCTTCGCCTCTCAAGCCTCCGCTCCGGGTCATCACTTTGCGGCTGATGTCACGTCCTCGATTTGCTCCTTCCCCTGGATCGAGATCGTCCTGATTTGCTTGGAGTCGAGGCCCACGGCTTTCAAGTCGATCATCCGAATCCGGCTGTTGTCGTAGGTCCGGAAGTAGTATCGAAGGTTCTTCAGGTCGGCGGCGCTCGTCCAGAGCGTGTAGTCCGCCACCTCCTTGCCATGCTCCAGGCCCCGTGCCGCCCCCTTCGGGATGTCGAACTGGTTGAGGACGTGGAACGCCTGCAGCACACCTTCCTGCGCCGTCTCGACGGGGAGGGCACTCTTCGAGAACGCCACCGCCCTCACAAACCGGGAGGGCGGAGTGAAGTCCCCCGGAATCCCGAGCATCCCGCTGCCCTGGCCAAGCCCCTTGACCTCTCTGCCCCCGACGTCGATCTTCGGCACGTTGCTGACGGTCGTATTGACGTAGTTACTGAGGTTGGTCATGTGCCAATCGAAGGTCGGTGAGTTGCTCATGACGCCGAGGGGATTCTGGTGGACCTTCAGTTCTCCGTCGACGTATTCGAGGACCACGCTTTGGCCGCCGGAGTCGGTCAGGACGTAATGGACGGGCGGCACGAACCCCATGTCTTTCTGGACGACCTCGCCAACCCGCACGTCTTTGGCCGCTGCGACCGCTTCGTTCACGTCCGAGCACGTCCCGAGCAGGAACACTCCGAGTTCCCACGGGGCCAGGGCATTGCGGACGTCCTCAGCCCTGACCTCCTGATACTTGGCGAAGCCGGGGAAGTAGAAGAGACCGACGTGCAGCCCCTTCTCGTTGAGGCCATCCACCGTCACCGGCATGTCGAAGGCGTTGGCCCCGACGATCCCATATCGGGTCTTCCAGCGTAGCCCCGGCCTGTCGCCCGGGGCGGTCCCGACGAATCCCTTGCCCCTTGGCACGACGATGATGTTGGACTTGATGTCCACGGCGAATTCGAGCGTCCGGGCGAAGATGACCGAGCCGTCCTTCGGCCTGATCGTGATCCCGGTGCAAGCCCAGACGAGCGACGGGCAGACGAGGGCGACGAGGGCGACGAGGACTCTTCGGGGACGACTCATGGCGGACACTCCCACTTTGCTGGATGACTCATCGGCAACGGTCTCGACCGCGACAGTGTAAGGTAAGCCGCTCAAGTCCTCGACAGGTATGCGGCCGGAACGGCGTCGGTTACCCAGACGCCGGTTGCCGAGACGAAGGACCCGTGCCCGTTCCGGTGCATCCGCATGACCCTCGCCGGGTCGTCGTGGGGGGCAGAGCAGGCCAAGACCTCGGCCCGGAGGGCGATAACGTCGGCCTCGTCCGACTCCTCGAAGGGGCGGATGCCCAGCGGATCGGCTCCGGTCATCGGTCGAGCCCGAAGTCGCTCCGCCAGAAGTCGGCGATCTCCTGCACCATCGGGGCCGAACTCGGGATCAGCCCGGTGCCGTGCCGGGGGTCGTACCGCTCGCAGTAGTCCCTGGCCGCCTGGTAGAGCCACTGCGGCGCCTCGTCGGGACGAAGGGCCGCCCGCAGGCATTTCTCGGCAACGAGCAGGTCCATGCTCTTGATGAGCCGCACCGAGCCCCAGGCGATGTTCTTGTACTCGTCCTGCTCGGCCTGCATCTCTCGCAGCAGGTCATACAGCCGATCCTTCCGCTCGTCGGCGGGGTCCTCCAGGTAGGGCTTCATCTCCTTGACCGCCCGATCGACGAGCTTCCGGTAGCGATCCGGCGCCTCCCCCTCCCGCAACCTCTCCCGGGCCTTGCGGGCCAGGAACAGGGCGAACTCGCCGGCGGCCCGGCGGTCCTCGCACAGGCCCTTGAGGACCGTGAGCCTCGTGATGGAGAAGTCCTCGCCCCGGCGAAGCTCGGCGGCGATCTCCTCCAGCCTCTCGACCTTCTTCGTCGCCGGGTCGGCGGCTCGTCGTCTCGACCTCTCGGGGCCGCCCCTGACCTTGCGGGCGGCCTTGCGTGGGCGGCGTTTCTGCCCGACCGACGGGGTTCGCTTGACGAATCCTTGCTCCTCCATGAAGCGGGCGAGTCCGCCCTCCATGTCCCCGAGCGCCTCGTCGAGGTTGCGGTACTCGCACGCCCCCTCCCAGACGACCCCGCCCTCGTCGAGGGCCCGCACGAACGGGCGGTCGAGGCCGTCGATGCCGAACTCCACCCAGCCGTAGCCCGAGGCCCAGCGGGCGATGGTGGGATAGACCTGCCCGAGTCGGGCCGATCCGCTGTGTCCATCCCCGACAGTCTCCTGCTCCTTGCTCGCCATGGTCCGCTTCCGCCAATGACTGTGCCGTCGGAGCAAGCTGGGGCGACTGGCTCGACCTTGCCGGTCCATGGGATACATTACAGCAACAGGGTCCCATGACACTACTACTGGGCTTTGGCCGTCTGATGTCACCGAACCCGTCACACGGGGAGTTGGCGAACCCGAATCGATACGAGCCTGAGGCGACCCGGTGCGGCGGTCGCACCGGGTCGCCGTCGACAGGCCCGCCGAGGCGCCCCAAGCTGGCCGGATCGACACCCCCGGCCCCGCTCGGAGGCGACACCTTGGCCAAGCTCACGAGTGAGCAGGTCGTGACGATCCAGGTCTTGCATCAGCGAGGCCAGCCCGCCACCCAGACCGCCCGACTCCTGGGCGTCTCTGCCCGCCCTTTGCCCACCGAGGCTCGTCGGACGCCTCCCGACCTGGCGGAGGTTGTCGCGGCATGGCCCGAGCTGCCCGAGGCAGTCCGCGCCGGAATCGTGGCGATGATTCGGGCCGCGAGCGGTGGAGGCAAAGGCCGTTGACGCTCCAAGCCCGCGCCCGCGAATCCGAACCACTCCACCGGGCCGGCTCCCTCGAGGGGCAGCCTGGGCGGCGGTAGGGACACCGCTCCCTTGACGGCCGCGTTCGGCGGCCGCGCGGAAGACGCCGAGCGGTCGGATCGTCACGTTCGGGTCGGAGCAGGACGTTCGGGGACGGGTCGACGACGGCGCCGCCGATGACGTACCATCCTCGGGGTCGGACCGCTCGGCACCGAGGAGGCGGTCTCATGGGACCGGCGAGCGACTTCTCCCACATCCCGATCATCGACGTCAGCGGCCTGGTCGCGGGTCGCCCCGCCCGGATGGCCGTCGCCCGCGGCCTGGGCGCGGCTTGCCGCGAGAGCGGCTGCTTCTACGTCGTCGGCCACGGCGTCGACGAGGCCCTCCAGCGCCGGCTGCACGACCTGAGCCGGGAGTTCTTCGCCCAGGAACTCGACGCCAAGCTCGCGATCCGCATGGCCCTCGGCGGCCGGGCCTGGCGCGGCTACTTCCGCGTCGGCGACGAGCTGACCTCCGGCAAGCCCGACCAGAAGGAGGGGCTGTACTTCGGCGCCGAGCTGCCCGCCGACGACCCGCGGGTCCGCGCCGGCACGCCGCTCCACGGCCCGAACCTCTTCCCGGCCCGGCCCGAGGGCCTGCGCGACGCGGTGCTCGACTACATGGCGGCGCTGACCGGCCTGGGCCACCGGCTGATGGCCGGGCTGGCCCTCGGCCTGGGCCTCGAGGAGTCGTACTTCGCGGAACGATTGACGGGCGAGCCGCTGACCCTCTTCCGTATCTTCAACTACCCGCCGCCACCCCCCGGCGCCCCCGACCTCTGGGGCGTGGGCGAGCACACCGACTATGGCCTGCTGACGATCCTCCTCCAGGACGACGCCGGTGGCCTGGAGGTCCAGTCGCGGTCGCGGTGGATGCCGGCCCCGCCGGTGCCCGGCTCGTTCGTCTGCAACATCGGCGACATGCTCGACCGGCTGACCGGCGGTCTCTACCGCTCGACGCCGCACCGCGTCCGCAACCCGGCGCCGCGCGACCGGCTCTCGTTCCCGTTCTTCTTCGACCCGGGTTTCTTCGCGCCCGTGCGGCCGATCGACCTGCCGGGTCACGAGCCCCCGCCCGAGGACCGGGACGAGCGCCGGGACCGCGCCAGCGTCCACGCGTTCCGGGGGACGTACGGCGACTACCTTCTCGGCAAGGTCGGCAAGGTGTTCCCCGAGTTGCGGGCGGCCGTGCTCTGATCGACCGAACCCGGGCGGAGCCAGACCCGACGACTGCCCCCAACGGTCACGAACTCAGCGCTCTCCCATCGGCTCCCGCCAATCCAGGTATCGATGCAGGAACTCGAACGTGCCCCGGCCGTGGATGGTGTGGCCGCCGTTGAAGAACTCGATCGCCGTCCGATCGGACAGCCCGAGGTTGTCGTACGCCCAGCGCACCTTCGCGTACTCCGACGCCACCCATTCGTCCGGTGCGACGCCGTCGTGGTGGCCGCGCTCCACCATGAACGGCCGCGGCACCATCAGGTACGCGAGCTCGGCGTAGTTGAAGGTGTTGCCCATGTCGAAGCAGGGCATCTCCCACTCGACGGTGAACATAAAGCTATAGTCGCTGTCGGTCGCGGCGACCTTGCGCGCCCAGTCGTTGAAGTCGCCCGAGCAGATCGACAGGCAATACTCGTCGATCAGCGGCGGCACGCGCATCGCCGTCTCGCCGCCGTAGCTCAGGCCGTAGAAGGCGATCCGCCCCGCGTCGACGAACGGCAGCGTGCCGAGCCAGGCGAGGGCTTGCCGGTGCTGCGCCGTGATGAACGAGAACATCGACAGCTTGAGCGGGTTGCCCTTGCGGTTGAGCATCCGGTAGCGGTCCTCGCCGCGGTAGGGGTTGTGCGGCGCGAAGACGACGAACCCGCGATCGGCCAGGCGGGCGGCGAAGTCGCGATAGGCGGGGTTGTCGCCCTCGATCACGTCCTTCGGCAGCCCGTTCCGCCCGTGCTGGCACACCACGACGGGCCGTCTCTCCCCCTCCTTGATGCCCTTCGGCACGAGCAGCACGCCCCAGGCGAAGACGTCCGGATAGACGTCGAGCATCACCTCGTAGCCGGTCCAGTTCGGCTTGTCGTAGACCCGGCGCGAGCGCGGATCGGGCGGGAGCATCGGGTCGTCGATCCGGCCGAGCACCTCCTCGGCGAGGACCTTCCGCAGCGGCTTGACCTCCCGGGCGAAGACTTCCGGGGACTGTTCCTTCACGCGGGACATGCCGAACCGCTCGCCGCGGGGCGCCAGCGTACGGATCAACGTTGTCCTCTCGAGGAAGAAGGCGTCGCGCACCCGGTCGGCGCCGCGGAGGAGGCGCTGGACGTGATCTTCCAGCTCCTTGACCTGCTGCCGCTGGCGATCGACGGGCGAGAAGCCCCTCCGGCGGTCGATCAACGTCCCCTCGGGCAACTCCATCGACGACCGGACGCCGAGGAGCCCGGCAAACGCCTGTAAGGCCGCGGGGCCCAAGAAGTCACGCATCGGGTCGCCGTCGCCGTGGACGAGGGCCCGCTCCTGGAAGCCCGCCGGCAGGAGGGCGTCGAGTCGCGCCCATTCGCGCCGGACCTCGGCGAGCGCCGGCGTGGCGAGCGTGCCCGCCGCGGCTCCGCCACGTGCCCCCTTGGGCACGCCGGGGGGGCCGTCGACGCGCGGCCCGTGGCTGTGCTCGACAACGAGGCCGCGCGGGGCGACCAGGGTGGCGAGCTCCGCGTCGCCGAACTCGCGCAGCAGGCCCCAGACGTTGCGGTAGATCGGCTCGCCCCAGACCCGCTCCCGGGGACCGAAGTAACCGCTGACCACTGCGGCATCGATCCGGGGGTCGGCGGCCGCGGCATAGAGGGCGATCAGCCCGCCCTCGCCGTAACCAGCGACTCCCACCTTCGCCCCAGGCCCTTCCCTGTCCCTGATCCAATCGACCGCGGCCAGGACCTTCTGGACTTCGTAGCCGATGACGTGCCGGCCCATCTGGTAGGCCTGGCGGTAGATCCACTCGCGGTGCGGCTGGTTGGTCATCGCGATCCGCGGGTCCCCGGAGGCCTCGATTCCGCGGCTGACGAGGGTCGGTACCACCACGCGGAAGCCGTTGGCCGCCAGCCTCCGGGCGAACTGCGACGCCGGCGCGACGCCGGGGGCGAGGCCCGCGATCTGCTCCGGCGTCTGGTCCGAGTCGGGCAGCGCGACAGCTTGGCCCAGTACGGCGCCCCGCGGCTCGAGCAGCAGGCCCTCGCCGTGGACGCCCTGCAGGACGGGCCAGCGCACCTGATACACGCGAAGTCGATCGTCCTCGGCAACGAGGGCCGGGCGGTCGTCGTCGCCGAAGCGCTGCATGGTGGTGGGCCGGCGCGGGTCGATGAGGCCGATGATCCGCCGGAACGAGATGCGGTTGGCCCGGATCGAGTCCTCGTAGACCTCGCGGGAGGACGGGTCGCGCCTCCAGAGCCTCTCCCGACTCCGGACTGACTCGTCGACCTTGCGGTCGAGGAAGCGATGCAGGCCGTCGAGCATCCGCGCCGAGAGGTCGCCGCCCTCGGTCATCGGCCGGGTGCCGGGCAGCACCGCGACCGGGTCGTTGAGGGTCGGGAGACACGCGAGCAGCAGGACGCAGCCGCAGGTAGTCGCCATGGTCAAGCCCCCGGGCGGGTACGGCCCCACTCGTCATGGCCTCGCGTCAAGGTCGCCCATGAGGCCTGGTTCCGGCCGTCGACCCGTTCGACGGGCCTGCAAGGACGGCCCGCGAGGGCCGACTGCTCGCCGAACCCTGTGGGCGGCGCGACGCCCCGCCGGCCATGCGACGCGCGGGCCGACGAGTCCGGCGTAGCGGGGCCCCCTGATGCTACGGCTTGGATCGACCCATTTTCCAGACAGCGACCGGTTGGTCGGTTCGCCGTGAATCGATCCACCCGGTAGGCCTCAGGCCTCACCCTCGACGGACGAACCATCGCCGTGGCACCGTTGGTGATGGCCCAGCCGTGCGCCGACGCGATCTTCGTCCGCGTCGTGGGAAGTGAACGAAAGCGACACCTCAATGGCGGGAACCGGGCCCCATAGAATCCAGCACGGCCCCGTAGATTCCCATAGAGTTCGGCGTCAGGCAGGGTGACATCTATGGAATCGAGGCAGACCCATGGGTTTCGTGGTCGGTCTTCCAAGAGAAGGGCGGCGAGGGGCATTCGGCCCGAAGGTTGCTCGAGGCTGCTCCCTTGATCGGGGCGTTTCGGTCGCAACCCTCCAGGGCATGCGTCCCCGGGCCCCTCGGAAGTGGCGGGGTCCGACGGAGGCGCGTGGTGATCGTGCCAAGCCGGCCGGCGCGGTCGCCCCGGGCGACCGCCGCGGGGGGCTTGAAAGGGCCGGTCGGCCGGCCCATCCTGGGGGCGTGAGACCTATGTGTGACGAGCGGTCTCGGCCAGACAACCGGGAGACAGCGCCATGAACGACGACTCGAACTCCTCGGCACACCCAAGGGCGTCGCGGTCGACCCGACGCCAGTTCGCTCGGGCGCTGGCCGGCTCCGCCGTCGGGGCCTTGGCTGCGCCGGCGGTCCTGCGCGGCCGCAACCTCAACGAGAGGCTCCGGATCGCCTGCATCGGCGTGGGCGGCCGCGGCGCTTCCAACTTGCACGACGTCTCGACGGAGGACGTCGTGGCCCTCTGCGACGTCCTCGAGCCGGCGATCGACCGGGCCGCGACGTCCCACCCGAAGGCCCGCCGCCTCCGCGACTTCCGCAGGCTCTACGACCATGCCGGCGAGTTCGACGCGGTCGTCGTCAGCACCACCGAGCACACCCACGCCTTCGCCACGCTGCCGGCGCTCCAGCTGGGCAAGCACGTCTACTGCGAGAAGCCGCTGACGCACAACGTCTGGGAGGCCCGCGTCATCCGCGAGGCCGCCGCGAAGGCCGGGGTGGCGACCCAGATGGGCACCCAGATCCACGCGGGCGACAACTACCGGCGCGTCGTCGAGCTGATCCAGGGCGGCGCCATCGGCCCGGTGCGCGAGGCCCACGTCTGGGTCTCCCGCGCCTGGGGCCGCCAGTCGCCGGAGGCGGCGGCGCGGAACCACGACATCGTCGCCGTCCAGGAGCGGCCGACGGTCTCCTCGCCGGTCCCGGCCGGCCTGGACTGGGACCTCTGGCTCGGCCCCGCGCCGTCGCGGCCGTTCCACGAGGTCTACTACCCGGGGCCGAAGTGGTATCGATGGTGGGACTTCGGCAACGGCACCATGAGCGACCTCGGCAGCCACTGGATCGACCTGCCCTTCTGGGCCTTGAAGCTCCAGGCGCCCCTGGCCATCGAGGCGTTCGGACCGCCGCCGCACCCGGAGATCGCCCCGGCGTCGATGCACGTCGCCTATGAGTACGGGCCCCGGGACGACCTGCCGCCACTGCGGCTGACGTGGTATCAGGGCGAGGACAGGCCCGAGCCCTGGCAGGCGGGGGCGATCCCGAAGTGGGACAGCGGCGTCCTCTTCGTCGGTCGCGATGGGATGCTGCTGGCCGACTACGGCCGGCACGTGCTCCTGCCCGAGGAGAAGTTCCGCGATTTCAAGCGGCCCGAGCCGACGATCCCCAGGTCGATGGGCCACCACGCCGAGTGGATCCACGCCTGCAAGACCGGCTCGCCCACGACCTGTCACTTCGATTACGCCGGCCGGCTGACCGAGGCGAACCACCTCGGCAACGTCGCCTACCGCGCCAACAAGCGGCTCGAATGGGACGCGGCGGCCCTCCGCGCCCCGAACGCCCCCGAGGCCGATCGGTTCCTCCGCCGCGAGTACCGGAAGGGGTGGTCGCTGTCCTGACGGAACGTCGGGTGGCCTGTTCTTCGTACGATCCGCCGTGCGGACCGATCCGTTTCTGTGTTGACGGGATCGGTCCGCACGTCGGACCCTACGGGAGACGGCGGAACCGCTCGAGTTCGGGCCGTGGGTCGCCCCGAGCGGCGTGGTCAGCTCCTCGACGACGCGGGTCTCGCTGTCGTTCAGCAGGGGGCGCCGCAGGCGGTCGATGACGTACTCGGACAGCAGGCCGACGCCGTTAATATATTTTTATTTTACGTTGCAATTCGTCCGGATCGATCCTCGACGCGCCGCGCGGTACACTCTGTGGGCCTTCGGCCCCTACCCGGTGAACCAGGTCGATTCCCTCGAGGGCCATGATGCTCGCCTCGCTCTTGATGGTCCTCGGGTCGCTCGCTGCCTCGCAGGCGGACGCCGGCGGGTTCGATGATGCCGTGGCGCCGGTCCTGACGCGCCGCTGCCTGGACTGCCACTCCGGCCCCGAATCCAAGGGGAAGCTCGACCTCTCGCGCAAGGCATCGGCCCTGGCCGGCGGTGCGGGGGGCGCGGCGATCGTCCCGGGCAAGCCGGAGGAGAGCCCGCTCTGGGAGAAGGTCGAGGCGGGCGAGATGCCGCCCAAGGCCCCGCTTCCTGAGGCCGAGCGGGCCGTGCTGCGGCGCTGGATCGCCTCCGGGGCCGTGTGGGGCACCGACCCGATCGACCCCTACCGGGTGACGACCGACCGCCGCGCCGGCCGCGACTGGTGGTCGCTCCAGCCCGTCGTCCGGCCCGAGCCCCCGGCGGTCCGTCGCGATGGCTGGGCCCGCTCGCCGATCGACCGGTTCGTGTTGGCGAAGCTGGAGGCCCGGGGACTTTCGCCCGCCCCCGAGGCCGACCGCCGGACCCTGATCCGCCGGCTGTCGTTCGACTTGACCGGCCTGCCGCCGACGCCGGGGGAGGTCGATGCGTTCCTGGCCGACGCGTCGCCCGACGCCTACGAGCGCCTCGTCGACCGCCTGCTCGCCTCGCCCCAGTACGGCGTCCGCTGGGCGCGGCGGTGGCTCGACCTGGCCCGCTACGGCGAGAGCAACGGCTTCGAGTTCGACGAGTTCCGCCCCGACGCCTGGCGCTACCGCGACTGGGTGGTCGACGCCCTCAACCGCGATCTCCCCTACGACGAGTTCGCCCGGCTCCAACTGGCCGGCGACGCGATCCGGCCCGACGACGCCGGGGCCGTCGCCGCGACCGGGTTCCTCGTCGCCGGCGCCTATGATACGGCCGGCCAGAACCAGCAGAGCGAGGCGATGAAGGCCGTCGTGCGCGGCGACGAGCTGGAGGACGTCATCGGCGCCGTCGGCCAGACCTTCCTCGGCCTGACCGTACACTGCGCCCGCTGCCACGACCACAAGTTCGACCCCATCCGACAATCGGAATACTACCGCCTGGCCTCCGCCCTCGGCGGCGTCCGGCACGGGGAGCGCAAACTGCCGGGCGGCGCCAAGGTTTACGCCGTCGCCCCGCGCGAGGCGGGGACGACCCACGTCCAGCTCCGCGGCAACCCCAAGCTCCTCGGGGACGTCGTGACGCCCGGCGGCGTCGCGTCGCTCTCCGGCCTCTCGCCCGACTTCGGGCTCCCGGCCGACGCGCCGGAGGCCGAGAGCCGCCGTCGGCTGGCGAGTTGGGTCACCGACGCGCGCAACCCGCTCTTCGGGCGCGCGATCGTCAACCGGCTCTGGGAGGCCCACGTCGGCGCCGGCATCGTGGAGACGCCGAGCGATTTCGGCTTCAACGGCGGCCGGCCTTCGCACCCCGAGTTGCTCGATTGGCTCGCCGCCGAGCTGGCTGCTCAAGATTGGAGCCTCAAGGCGATCCACCGACGGATCGTCACGTCGGCCGCCTACCGCCAGTCGTCGCGCCTCGACCCCGGGGCCCAGCGGCTCGACGCGGGTAACCGACTGCTCTGGCGCAAGTCGCCGCAGCGACTCGAGGCCGAGATGGTCCGCGACGCCATGCTGGCCGTCGCGGGCACCCTCGACGTCGCCCTCGGCGGGCCGAGCTTCCGCGACTTCGAGATCGTCAAGGCGCCGGGGACGGCCGCCCTCTTGTATCCGCCGATCGACCCGTCGCGCCCCGGGCTCGACCGCCGCACGCTCTACCGCGCATGGGCCCGCGGCGGCCGGAACGCGCTGCTCGACGCATTCGACTGCCCCGACCCCTCGGCCGCCGCGCCCCGCCGCGCCGTGACGACCACGCCGCTCCAGGCCCTCGCGCTCATGAACAACGGCCTCGTGCTCCACATCTCCGACCGCTTCGCCCGGCGCCTCGAGCGCGAGGCGGGCCCGGACTCCGGCCGGCAAGTCGACCGCGCCTACCGGCTCGCCTTCGGCCGCGCCCCCGAGCCCGACGAGCGGGCGCGGGCGGTCGGCCTGGTCGCGCGGTACGGCCCGTCGGCCCTCGCGCGGGCCATCTTCAACAGCAACGAATTCCTCTACGTCGATTGACCGCCTTCGAGGGCCGCCCGTGGACCGCCGCTCCTTCTTCTCCTGGGTCGGGAACGGCCTCGCCGGCGCGGCGGCGGCCTCGCTGATGCTCCGCGACGGCACCCTCCGGGCCGGCACGCCGGGCGAGGCCAGCCCCCCCTGTCCCCACTTCGCCCCGAAGGCAACCCGCGCCATCCACATCTGCCTCTGCGGCGCGATGAGCCACCTCGACACCTTCGACTACAAGCCCGACCTCATCGCCGCGCACGGGCAGTCGCTGACGACGTCGGAGAAGCCCGACGTCTTCTTCGGCCAGGTCGGTCGGCTCCGCCGCCCCGACTGGGCCTTCCGCCAGCACGGCCGGAGCGGCCTCTGGGTCTCGGACCTGTTCCCGCACATCGCGGACGTGGCCGATGAGCTGACCGTGATCCGGTCGATGGTGTCCGACACCTCCAACCACACGCCCGCCACGTTCCAGGAAAACAGCGGCTTCCGCCTCAACGGGTTCCCGACCCTGGGGGCCTGGCTGAGCTACGGCCTGGGCTCCGAGGCCGACGACCTCCCGGCCTTCGTCGTGATCCCCGACGCCCGGGAATTCCCCGCGGGCGGGCCGATCAACTGGACCAACGGCTTCCTCCCCGCGCGTCACCAGGGGGTCGTGGTCCGCCCCAGGGGCGAGCCGATCGAGGACCTCTTCCCCTCGCGGCCCGTCCCGCCCGGCGCCGACGAGGCCACGCGAGCGCTCATCGCGTCGATGAACCGCCGGCACCTCGAACGCCACGAGGGGGACGACGCCCTCGCCGCCCGCATCCGAGGGTACGAGCTGGCGGCCCGGATGCAGGTGTCCGTCCCGCGCGTGGCCGAGCTCGGCCAGGAGCCCGCCGAGACGCAATCCCTCTACGGCGTCGACCGCCCCGAGACGGCCGACTTCGGCCGCGCCTGCCTGATCGCCCGCCGCCTGCTCGAGCGCGGTGTGCGGTTCGTGCAGCTCTTCTCCGGCGGCACGTTCGGCAGCCCCCGGCGGAACTGGGACGGCCACGAGGACATGAAAGCCAACCACGGCCAGGAGGCCCTCCGCATCGACCGGCCCGTCGCCGGCCTGCTCCGCGACCTCCGCCGCCGGGGGATGCTCGACGATACCCTCGTCCTGTTCACGACCGAGTTCGGCCGCACCCCGTTCACCCAGTCGGCCGCCGACGTCGTCGGCAAGGGTCGCGACCACAACAACAACGGCTTCACCGTCTGGCTCGCCGGCGCGGGCCTCAAGCCCGGCCTCGCCTTCGGCGCCACCGACGCGGTCGGCTGGAAGGCCGCCGAGGACCCCGTCACCTGGCCCGACTTCCACGCCACCGTGCTCCACCTGCTCGGCATCGACCACGAGCGGCTGACCTACTATCACAACGGCATCAGCCGCCGCCTCACGAATGTCCACGGCCGCGTCATCAAGCCCATCCTGGTGTAGCCTCGATCGCCCCCGCCCACACCGGCGGCCGTTTCGGCGAACGGCCCCGGTCCCCTGCGGCCGCGGTCGCGGAGCGACAAGAGGTCCTCGGGGCGGCCGACTTCACCATGCGATACTCGACGTACTCCCGCTCGCCCGTCCGGTTCTTGCCGTAGGCCGCGCCGAACCCCTTCTCACGACGCATCACGTGGAGGCCGACGACGATCGACGTGAGACGACACGGCTGCTTCGCGGTCGTGACGGGTCCTCGCCGGAGGTAGGATTGCCGGGTGAGTCGGTCAGAGCCAGCGCGGGTGGTCCGCACCGAGGTCGTCGATCCCGCGGGTGATGAGCCTCGGGTCCCCGCCGTCGGCCCGCATCACCCAGATCGCCGGGGCCCCGCCGGTCTTCGCGCGACAGAACGCGATGGACTTGCCGTCCGGCGATTCGCTCGACCGGAAGTCCCAGACCGGCGGATCGCTCTGGGTCAGGGCGGTGACGCGCCCGTCGCTCGGGTCGAGCCGGCAGATCTCCGTGCCGCCCCGGGCGAGCTCGGGCTTGTAGTCGCGGTTGAAGTGGTCGACGTCGGGTCGGTTCGGCTGGTATTCCCACGGGACCCTCGAGCCCGGCAGGCGACGGGGGAAGAGGATCGACCCGTCGCGGGTCCAGGCCGGCACGTTCGACCCGCCGCCCCGCGTCCTCGGGTCGCCGTAGGTCGCCGCGAACCACATCGACTTGCCGCGGGTCAGCACCCGATGCTCGCTCCCGTCCGGGCGGCCGATGCAGACGTCGGCCCAGTCGTGCCCCGGGTCCTCGCCGGGCAGGCAGTCGACGTAGAGGACCCAGCGGCCGTCCGGCGACCAACTCGTGCCGAAGTAGAGGTGGCCCGGCCGCGCGGCGACGCGGACCCGTTGTGAGCCGTCGGTGTCGCTGGTGACGACCTGGTAGCCCTCCGGGCCCGCGAGGTGGAATGCGACCCGTCGACCGTCGGGGCTGAGGCTCAGGCCGTAGGGGAGCCCTTCGCCGGCGCGCGTGAACTCGCGCGGGTCGGACCCGTCGAGGCGCATGCTGAAGATCTGGCCGACCCCGTCCCGGACGACCTGCACGAGCAGGCGGTCGGACCGGTCCATCAGCAGGGCCGGCGTCTCGAAGGGCGCCAGGCGGTCCCTGGTGCAGATCTCCTCGAGGGAGCCGGTCTCGAGGTCGTGGACCCAGATGTGCGTCGGGGTCTGCGTGTAGTACTCCTCGAAGGGCCGGCCGGGGCCGTCGCGCCGGGGTTCCATGCTCAGCAGGAGGAGGCGCCGACCGTCGGGGAAGGTCGCCGCGGGTTGCCAGGTGGCCTGGCCTGGCCGGTCGAACCGGAGGTAGCGCAGGCCGCGGCCGTCGGCGTTGACCAGGGCCGTCTTCCCCCGGGACGTGAAGAAGAGCCGATCACTCGGCCGTGAGTCGGTGGGCCTCGCTTCAGCTCGCGGGCCGCGCCACGGCGCGGCGAGCGCGGATGCGAGGCCCGCGGCGGCGAGGAAGCCGCGCCGGCTCATTTCAAGCCCGCCCCAGGCGTGTGATTGATGGCGCATCGGACACCTGGCGAGAACGCCCCCTCCGAACTCCGGCTCGACCCGACACGGTGCCGCCCGGCCCATGTCATGAGGAGCGGACCGGCTTGAACTCTACCGGAGTTCGGGCCGAGGAGCCACGGTCGACTTCGCGCGCCCGACGGCATGCGCCGGATCGCGATCTGGTGATGGATCGGTTCTCCGCGATCTTCATCGATCCTCCGCGCCGGCCCCGCGCGGGCCGTGGCCTTCAGGGTGCGTCGTCGGCGCCGACGACAAGACCTTGATCGCCCCGACAGCCGGCCGCGCAACCGCGAGCCGGCCCGGGGCGGGGGCGACGGACAAGAGGATTTCGCAGGTGCCCGGACCGCAGGACGCACCAGCGGTCCGGGACGGAAGGCAGTTCAGGAAGGCGTACCGATCGATCCCGAGGCCAGCCGTCGGGGCCTTTACTGCCGGGAAGCTGTGCCCGTCCTGTGACGGACGTGGGACAGGTGGTCCTTCTCGGCCTTGTCGACCTTCGGGTCGCCGGCGTAGCTGAGGTGCGAGACGCCTGTGACGGAGTAGTCCAGCTGCTTGGACGTCCCCAAGTTGACGTGCGACGCGCCGGAGACGGTCACGTCGGCGACATCGAGCTCCAGGGCGGACAGGTCGAGATGGCTGGCCCCGTCCGCCTGGACGACGGCGCCCGTGACCCGGCCCTTGAGGGTCGCGTGGCTGGCCCCGTCGAGCTTCACGATCAGCCGCTTCCCCTTCAATGTGAACTCGCCCAGCTTGATCTGCCCGGCCCCGGAGGACGACACCTTCGCATCGCCGGCAGAGCCGCCGAGGGTGACGTGCCCGGCGCCGTCGACGTGTAGGTCGAGCTCGCCCGCGTCGATCGTGCCCTCCAGGTGGCTCGCCCCGTCGAGCTCGGCCCGGAACCGCCGGTCGGACTTGAACCCGGAGACCTTGGCGAACGTCGCGCCATTCAGCCGGATCGCTTCGAGCGCCGGCATGCGGACGGTGAGCCTCGGCGGGTGGTTGTTGCGGAGCCGGAGCGACTTCCCGCGCGAGTCGAGCCCGACCTTCAGGGTCCGGTCCTTCTTCTCCACCTGCACGAACTCGAGCAGGTTGTCGTCGAGCGTCATCTCGACGCGGAACTCGTCGCCGCGAGTCACGTCGGCGTGGATCACGGAATCGACCGCGATCGCGTCGAAGTCCTTGAGATCGTAGCGGCGCGTCTCCTCCTTCCCGGACGCGACCACGGATTCGTCGGGGCCGTCGGCAAAGGTGATCGAGCCGCGGGGCGAATCCGGGTGCCCGCCCCCCTTGGGCTCATCTGCCGATGCGACCAGGAATGACCCGCCGGGACCCGAAGAGATGATCCTGCCGCCGCCGGGGGACGGTGAGCCCGCTCGCGCGGGCCGGGAACCCCAGGGCGGGTTGCCGCCGATCCCGCCGAGGAACGCGAGGACGCCGACCAATGAGGCGACCGCGGCGATCGCCCCGAACCCCACGGCCCGCGCCCGGGTCCGCGCGGGGACCGCCCCCCACGGGGCAGGCCGCTGCGACTCGGCCAGCATCCGGCCGAGGGTGTCGGCGACCTCCTCGGCCGAGCGGAAGCGGCCGGCCGGGTTCTTGGCGTGCAGGCGTTCGATCGCCGCCACCAGTGGCGAGGGCACGTCCGGGTTCAGCTCGCGCACCGGTCGGGGCCGCTCGTCGCAGACGCGGCGGAGGACCCCGACGATCGTGTCGGCTCGGAAGGGCGGGCGCCCGGTGCACATCGCGTAGAGGACGCTCCCCAGGCTGAACAGGTCGGCGCGGTGGTCCACGGCGTCGCCCCGCGCCTGCTCGGGGGCCATGTACTGCGGCGTCCCGGCCACGTCTCCCGAGTGGGTCAGGCTCGCGTCGTCGGCCGCCCGGGCCAGCCCGAAGTCGGTCAGCTTCACCCGCTCGACGTTGTTCTCCAGCAGGATGTTCGACGGCTTGACATCGCGGTGGACCAGCCCCTGCGCGTGGGCTGCGGCCAGCCCCCGGGCCGCCTGCATGCCGATGCGCAGCACCTCCTTCGGCTCGAGCGGCCCGTCGCGGTCGATCCGGTCCTGGAGCGAGCGGCCGGGCAGGTACGGCATGACCAGGTAAGGCAGGCCGCTGCCCTCGTCGACGTCCACCGCATAGATGGCGACGACGTGATCGTGGACGACGGACGCGGCGGCCCTGGCCTCGCGGGCAAAACGCTTCCGAGCCGCGGCGCCGGTGGCGAGCTGCGGGGCGAGCACCTTGATCGCCACCGGGCGGTTCAGCGACGGATCGAATCCGCTCAGGACTACCCCCATCCCGCCCCGGCCGAGGACGCCCGTGACCTCGTACGGCCCGAGCTTGCCCAGGGCGTCCGGGTCGTCCGCGGGCGCGAGCAGCCCGAGGATCTCACGCGCAGGGTCGGGCCGGTCCTTAGGCCACAAGCCGGTCTCCTCGGCGTGCGTCCCTCGACCACGCCCTGCGGGGTCTCCCGAGCCGGCCAGTTGTCGGAGGTCGCCCCAGATGCGGCTGCCGGCCGCCAGCTCCTCCAGCCGCGCCTGGCACGCCGGGCAATCGTCGAGGTGGCGCACCACCTCGACGCGCCCCGTCGCGCTCAGGTCGTCGTCGAGCAGGCCTTTCAGCCGGGACGGGTTGCATTGCGAACGCCTCGTCACCATCGTGCCGTCTCCTCAGGGGTTTCGGGTCTCGTCTTCGGCCGCTTGCAGCTCGCGCCGGAGTCGGGCGACGACCCGGCTCTTGTACTGGTAGACCGTGCCGACGGTCAGCCCGAGGGCCTCGGCCACCTCCCGCGCCGGCTTGCCCTCGACCCCGGCCTGCCAGAACGCCCGCCAGGTCAGGTCGCCGAACTCCCCCCGCACCCGTTCGGCCGCCCAGGCGAGCCGCTGCCGGCGATACTCCGCGTCGACGAGCGCCGACTCCGGCCCCGCCGGCGCGGGGCGATCCTCGAGCGCTTCCCGCACGGCCGAGTCGCCCGTCCCACGGGGGTGGTTCGCCTGGCGGGTCAGGAAGTTGACCGTCAGGTTTCGCGCGATGTGGAACAGCCACGCGCGGAAGCTGCCCCGTTCCGGGTCGGGGTCCCATCGGCCGATGGCCCCGGCGACCGCCCGCAGGACGTCCTGGACGAGGTCGTTGGCGTCGGCGTCCTGGAGCCCCCGGCGCCTTGCGACCCGGTAGACCAGGGGGGTGTAGATCGCCACGAACTCATCCCAGGCCGGCTCGTCGCGGGGGTCGCGGAGCCGGACCAGGAGGCTCGCCCTCGTGCTCGGGGTCACTTCCATCCCACGCCCTCCGCAAGGAGACACACACGCCGCCTCGAGGTTTGAACGGGGATTTGCGACCCGAGGTCGGGCGAGGCCCCGGGTCGTGGACATCGCACCGGATTCCCGGCATCTCCGCCCGAGGGTCAGCTCCGCCCGGGACGTTTCGCCACGGCGATCGGCTCGTTGTGCTCCCGAGAGTCGGCCCCGGCGACGACGGCACGGAGAGCCGGCCGTTCGACGCGCGCCTGTCCGGGATGCGCGCGGGCGGGGTAGCCCAGCACGCTGGCCACGCCGCCCATGAACTCGCCCGCACCGGTCGCCGGCTCACTCGCCGCGCATCAAGAGGTGGCTAAAGTTGCCGCTCAGGCCGGGGACGCTCGTCGGCGAACCGCTGTGGCAGTCCAGGCACGAACCGTACGACTGGAGCTGGACGTAGGTCTCCAGCGTGGTATTCGCCAGGTAGCGCGGGATGTTGCCATTCTCCAGCGTCGGGTTCTCGACCCCGCCCTGCCACTGGCACCCGATCAATTCATAGTTCTCCCAGACCGTGCCCCGGAGGAGGCGTCGGAAGTATCGCGACACCTCCGCGGTGGGGGGGTAGATCTTCCAGCACCGCACGACCTGCGTCCCGTACTTGCCGTCGAGTGCATACTTGGCCGCATACGGGGGCTTCGGGCCCCACTGATAGACCTCGCCATCCGGGAGGTCCGGCAGGGTGTTGGTAGGGCCCTTGTATGCGGGATTGAAGAACGTGTAGGGGCGATCGACCTGGTCCGGCGCCGTCCCCTCAGTCGGGAGCGGTAGGCTGATGTCGGTCGGCTCGCGCGCGTTGGTGGCCGTCGGGGCGTTGTCGACGTGCTCGAAGGTGGCCCAGATCCAGTCCTGGGCCTGCCCCTTCGGGCCGGTCGTCCGCTGGATGATGTGGAAGCCGATCAGCCCGAACCGCGCCCGGATCCTCAACGGCTGGCCATTCTGGCTGTGCTCCTTGTCGACGACCATCACGCCGTCGACGGTGTAATAGCGCCGCTCCGCGCCGGGCTCCTTCTCCGGGTCGAAGATGCGCCACGCCGTCTTCAGCTCGATCGAGCCGACCACCCCCCCGGTCTTCGTATTGTCGTCGGCGTAGGACCCGAGCGGCCAGGCGACCGAGGCGCCCTGGGTCTTGAGGTAGGTTTCCTGACCGGCCTGGGTGTTCAGGTTGGACTTTCGGATGAAGTCGAACTCGGTCGGGTTGACGCGGACGTCGTACACGACGAAGTTCAGGTGCCGGTCGATCAGCGGCTTGGCCGAGCCGGCCTGAAGGATCGACCCGGGCTTCAGGTCCTTCGGGTTGCTCCTCGTGGCGAACATGGTGAAGACGTGCCGGGCCCCGCCCACGCCCTCCTGGAGGAGCTCCCGCGGCGGCTTGTTCTCGCCCGGCAAGGCCCGGCCGAGTAGCGAGAAGGGGGACGGGTAGGATTCCCAGAGCCGGGGCGCATTCGGGTGGTCACGGAACGGCCCCTCGCGCGGCCGGCCCCGCTCGTCGGCCGGCCAGTTCAGGGCCACGAACATCTGCCAGGCGAAGTTGTCGAACGGGCGCTGCTGGGCCGCCCCGAGCTGGCTGTAGCCGGCCTGGAACGTCTCGGTGATGTCGTGGGGTATGTCCGGGCAGAGGCGGTCGAACGGCGGGTGGAAGCACGCCTGGGGCGGCGGCACGGCGGTCGGCAAGGACTTGGACGGGGCCTTCGGCGTTTGGGCCAGGACCGCCCGCGCCGTCCAGGCCGCAAGCCCCGCCGCGACGAGGGCGGCGACCGCGGCTGTCGGGATCAAGATCCCCAGCTTGCTCATCGTAGCGCCTCCCGGTCGTCGCGGGGCCGAGATCCTGGGCACTCCCGCCCGGTCCCCCGCGCGGGACCGAGAGCGCCGACCGGCGCCGAGGTTCCGGGAGAGGCCCGCACGACCGGCTTCCCAAATTAGGCGGCGCATCACGCGCGGTCAAAGGAAAACCGACCGGTGAGCCATCCGATGTCCATTTGCCTTCGCATGCCGACCGCCGCCCTTGATCCGCGACGCGACCGGCAGACCCGTCGCCCTGGGCGGGGAATCGACACCGAGCACCGGGCGCCCGGCCGCCGGGAAATGGGTCGATGTCGCGAGGGACTTCCCCTCCGTCGTCATTCGCGGGCGGCGCCGCCCGAGCAGGGGGGCATGCGTGCGGGCGACCCGCGAGACCTGGGTCGCCGGATACCGTAGAATGCGGGCGATTCGTCCCGGACCGGGAAGACAACAGCAGGAGCAGGAACGCCATGCCGAAAGCGATCCGCATCACCGAGACCGGCGGCCCCGACGTCATGCGCTGGGAGGACGTCGAGGTCGGCACGCCCGACGAGGGGCAGGCCCGCATCCGGCACACCGCCGTCGGGGTCAACTACATCGACACCTACCACCGCTCCGGGCTCTACCCGCTGCCGCTGCCGACCGGGCTGGGCAGCGAGGCAGCGGGGATCGTCGAGGCGGTCGGCCCGGGAGTGACGGTCGTCAAGCCCGGCGACCGGGTGGCCTACGCTGGCGGCGGCCCCGGTTCGTATTGCGAGAGCCGCCTGATCCCGGCCGGCGCCCTGGTGCCGATCCCGGCCGGGGTGACCGATCAGACCGCGGCGGCCGTGATGCTCAAGGGCATGACCTCCCAGTACCTGATCCGACGGACATACCCGGTCAAGGCGGGCGAAACGGTCCTGTTCCACGCCGCCGCCGGCGGGGTCGGGCTGATCGCCTGCCAGTGGCTCAAGGCGCTCGGCGCGACGGTCATCGGCACCGTCGGCTCGGACGAGAAGGCGGCGATCGCCAGGGCCCACGGCTGCGATCACGTGATCGTCTCGACCCGCGAGGACATCGCGGCCCGCGTGCGGGAGATCACCGGAGGCGCGGGCGTCCCGGTGGTCTACGACTCGGTCGGCAAGGACACCTTCATGGCCTCACTGGATTGCCTCAGACCGCTCGGCCTGATGGTGACCTTCGGCAATGCCTCGGGGAAGGTGACGCCGTTCGACCTCGGCATCCTTTCCCAGAAGGGCTCGCTCTACTTGACCCGGCCGACACTGGCGACGTACACGGCGACCCGCACGGACCTCGAGGCGACGGCCCGCGAGGTGTTCGGGGTGATCCGGGAGGGCAAGGTGAAGGTCGAGATCCGGCACACCTACCCGCTTGCCGAGGCCGCGCGGGTGCATCGCGACCTGGAAGGCCGTCGTACCGTCGGCTCGATCGTGATGATCCCGTAATCGGTCGGCGCGCGGCAACGTGATCCGCCCACGGGTCGGCGGGTCCGGCGCGCGAACGGCGTCCGAACGCGCGAGGTGAACGACGAGCCGACGCCGTACCGAAGCAGGGGCTGGCCCCGCGCGGCATCGGGCCTATTTGTCCCGCGGGATCGGGGTGACCTGGTAGCGCGGGCCGGCCTTGAATCCCACCGGGCCGGGCTCCTCGCGCATCAGGCCGGTCAATCGATACATGTTCTCCAGATGCTTGTTGATGACCGTCTCACCGGAGCCGACCTCGATCATCTTCGGGTTCGACTGGTCCGCCCCGTAGCCGCCCCGGGCCGCCGACTTGATGTCCGGCACGTAGTTCGGCCAGGTGCCCTGATGCCACGTGTAGCCGAACAGGAACGGGTGCGCCACGTCCACCTTCTTCTTCCAGTCCAGTTGGAGCTGGATGAACGGCTCGCCCGGGAACGTGGCGATCACGATGTCGTCGTTGATCAGGATCGTGGAGAAGTGGACGTCGAAGGCCGCATCCTTGTCGAAGCGGCCGGTGAACTTGAGGGAATCGTTCATGTATCGGATCGTCGTCTCCTTCCGCGCCGCCGGGCTCAGGGACTTGGCGAGCTTGATGGCCTCGAAGGCGAGCAGCCCGCCGACCCGCTCGATGGTGCCGTAATCCGTCTGGAACGGGTCGTCCGGCCCGGTCCGGCGCGAGCTGATGATCAGCGACTCGATGTTGCCGCCGGCGCCCTGGACGAAGAGGCAGTTCAGGTCGTCTCCGAAGGCCTCCTCCACCTTCCTCGTGGCAGCCCCGGGGTAATCGGCCGAGATGGCGTAGTTCTGGCAGACCACGTCGGCGTGGCAGGCGTAATTCAGCACGATGACGCGCGGCCGTCCCGTCTCGTCCTCGACCTTGATGACGCCGACCTCAGGGTCGACCGGGCCGAAGGGGATGCGCTCGGGGTTCTCGGACGTGAAGTGGTCGTCGCCGAACCAGGATTCGCGGGCATGCCCGTCCTCGCGCACGACCAGGCGGTTGAACCCGAGCTGCGGGAAGCTCCTGTGTCCGGCGGAGATCCGCGCCGGGAACATGTCGTTCACGGCGGCTTCCACGACCTGGAGGATCCGCTCCTCAAAGAACGCGGCGTGATCGCGGCCCGGCCCCGAATGGGTGTGGGAGGAACTGAGCACGATATGCGAGATCCCGAACCTTTCCTTGCACGCCGCCACCAGGCGTTCGCTCGAGTAGATCCCCAGATCCACGGCAACGAAGGCGACGCGCTCGCCGCCGACGTCGAGCACGAGGCTGCGGGCGTAGCACGCGTCGTGGACGGGCATCTTCGCATCGTCGGGCGTGATGGAGACCTTGGCCGTACCGGCCCGCAGTTCGCTCGCTGCGCCCATGCCGACGAAGACCGGCTTCCGCGTCAGGCGATGTTTCTCGGTCAGGAAGGCGAGCCAGGCGTCTCTCTGTCGAGCCGGCCCGGGGGTGATGAAGGCAAGGTGGAACCCCCTCGCCAGCAGTTCGGCCTCGGCCGGGGGCTGATGATTCCGGTGGAGGTCGCGCCAGGACCACGGGTTGCCGGGCAATGCCCTCTTCGGGACGACCAGGATGCACCGGATCGCCGCGTCGCCGCCGGCCCTGCCGTCCGTCGCCTCCTCCACGGACTTGATGGCGAGGGACTGCTCGTCCATCACGAAGTCATAGCGAGCGGCCCCGTCGCTCCAGGCGGCTCGCGCCCCCTCGGTCGCCGGGGGATCCTCCGCAGCCTTCGCATGGACCGTGGTCGAGAGCATCGCTGCGAGGACGACCGCCGCGAGTCCTCGACGATCGAGTGGAATTCGAAATCGACACATGGTAATCCCTCAAGCGCAACGGGAGCCTCGTTCGTCCGGGATCGCACGATGACCCTCGCAAGTGTGCGATCGGGCGCGAGTATACGCCCCGGGCGAGCCGGCCCACAACGCACAGGCCTGACTCGGGGATCGCCGGCACTCCGCGGCCACGGGCAACTTGACCCGTCGGGCGTTGGCGACGGTGTCACTCCCAGCCGGATTCGCGCCGGCGATCGACACGGCCGCCAAGGAGGTCATCCGTAACACGCCGATCGCCAACAACCAGGCCGAACTGCTCCGCCTGCCCGCATCCCCAAGGCCAGCCTGAAGAAGGTCGCCGAGGTCGCCGCGACGAAGGGGCTCGCGATCACGCAGGCGTAACGCGAGGTGCAGCGCCAGGAGGAGCATGAGGCCCTGGAGGCAAAGGCCGTCGCCGCGGAGGCCCTGTTGCCCGCGGATCGGGAGTCGTCATGGGAGATCGTGCGGCCGGATTGCGTCCCAGGGCGGGCGACGCCGCAGGAGTCGGCCCCGGCCTTCGGGAAGGTGCTGGCGTCGACCACCCGGACGGCCCGGTCGTCGCAGAGCTCGGCGCGGACGTGGTCGCGGAGCTCGGCCATGACCGCCTCGTCGTCCCACATGCCGGCGCCGACGACGAACAGGACGGGCTTGCGGTGCACCCTCGACGCGATGGCGATCGGCTCGCAGGTCTTGCGCCGCAGGCCGCTGAGCAGGCCGCGGAGGACGAGGGCGGCGGTCGCCCGCCACTCGGCGCGGCGGAATCGGGGCAGGTATCGCCCGAGGAAGGTGGTCAGCCGGCCCTCGCAGCCGCGGACGGCCTGGGCGTGAGCACGGCGTCGGCGAGCAGGGCCCTGGCCTCGGGGTGATCCAGGAGCGACATGGCAGCGCCTCCGATCGTCCTCCACCGACCCCGATCATAAACCTCGCCATATCAAAGCAATGGTGGAATCGGTGACAGTCCAACTAGGCACCGTCGTTTTGAAGGCCCTTGGCGAGGCCAGGTTTCGTACAATCCCAATAGAGGAGGTGTTTCCATGTGGCGTAACTTGATCCAGGCGGCGGCCCTGTTTGCGTGTCTGGTCTCGGCCGGCACGTTCGCGCAGGAGTATCGGAAGGCCGTCACAGTCGAGGTCTACCTGCCGGAGGGCGCCCGGCTGTTTATCGAGGGTCAGGAGACGAGGTCCAAGGGGCCGATGCGCCGCTTCGTGTCGCCG
>DASZMJ010000141.1:0-2712 GCA_035551935.1 Isosphaeraceae bacterium | reverse complement strand
CACCGCCGCCGCCCCGACGCCCCGGCAGGTCACGATCGGCGGCCTTCCGCCCGCCTCCCCGAAGGCCGAGCCCGAGGAATGGAACCTCGCCGTCGGCGGGATGCATTGCGCCAGTTGCGTGGCACGCGTCGAAAACGCCCTGTCGAAGGTGCCGGGGGTCCACGAGGCGCGGGTCAACCTCGCCACCGAGCGGGCGAGCGTCGTGGTCGATCCGGCGAAGGTCGACGAGCCTTCGCTGGCGCGGGCCGCCGCCACGGCGGGGTACTCCGTCCGCCGGGCCGAGCTGACGACCGGCGACGGGGCCGAGACCCTCCGCCGCGAGCGGGCCGAGCAGGTCGCCGCGTGGCGGAACCGGCTGCTCGCCGGGGTCGTCCTGACCGTCCCCCTGGTCGTGCTCGGTTATCTCCCGGTTCACCGCCTGGGGATGCGCACGCCGGTCGGCTGGGTCATGCTCCCGCTCGCGACGGCGCTCCAGGTCTACCTCGGCGGGCCGTACCTCGTCGGGGCCTGGAACCGACTGAAACAGCGGTCGACGAACATGGACACGCTGATCGCCCTGGGCACCTCCACCGCCTACGGCTACAGCCTCTTTCAGCTCCTCGCGGGCGACCCGCACCAGGCCCATTACTTCATGGACGCGGGGATCATCCTGACCCTCATCACCCTCGGCAAGTACCTCGAAGTCCGGTCGAAGGGGACCGCCGGCGCCGCGATCGAGCGGCTGCTCGACCTCGCGCCGAAGACGGCACGGGTCGTCCGCGACGGCGCGGAAGTCGAGGTCCCGCTCGCCGACGTCCGCCGTGGCGAGGTCGTCCGCATCAAGCCGGGCGAGACCGTGCCGGTCGACGGGGTCGTCGTCGAGGGCGAGTCGTCGGTCGACGAGTCGATGTTGACCGGCGAGTCGGCCCCCGTCGACAAGAAGCCCGGCGACCGGGTCGCCGGCGCGACCCTGAACGGCGACGGGACCTTGCGCGTCGAGGCCCAGCGCCTCGGCCGCGAGAGTGCGCTCGAAAACATCGTGCGGATGGTCCGCGACGCGCAGGGGTCGAAGGCCGGGGTCCAGAGGCTCGCCGACCGGGTCTCGTCGTACTTCGTGCCGGCCGTCCTGGCCGTCGCGCTGCTGACTTTGCTGGGCTGGGGCGTCTTCGCGAGCTGGCAGGAGGGGTTCCTGAACGCGGCGGCCGTGCTGATCATCGCCTGCCCGTGCGCGCTCGGGCTGGCCACGCCGATGGCCGTGGCCGTCGCCACCGGCCGGGGCGCCCGCGCGGGCCTGCTCGTCCGCGAGGCGTCGGCGTTCGAGAGGATGGACACGGTCACGGCCGTCGTCCTCGACAAGACGGGCACCGTCACCGAAGGGCGGCCGTCGGTGACCGACGTGTTCGTCCCCTCGGGCAAGGAGGCCGACCGCCGGGCGCTCCTTCGCCTCGCCTCGGCGGCCGAGTCGGGGAGCGAACACCCGCTCGCCCGTGCGCTCGCGAGTTATCAGAGCCCGTCGGACCGCGTGACCGAGTTCCAGGCGGTCCGGGGCGCGGGGGTCCGAGCCCGGGTCGACGGCCAGTCGGTGCTCGTCGGTTCCGATCGGTTCCTGAGCGAGGCGGGGGTCGACCCGTCCCGCCTGGCCGACGCCGCGGTCGTCTGGGAAGGCCAGGCGAAGACCGTGCTCCGCGTCGCCACCGGCGGGTCGGCGATCGGCGCGATCGCCCTGGCCGATACGCTCAAGCCCCACGCCCGCGAGGTCGTCGCCGCGCTCGGGCGCGCGGGGGCCGACGTCTACCTCGTGACCGGCGACAACCCGCAGACGGCCGGCGCGGTCGCGTCCGTGCTGGGGATCGCCTCGAACCGGGTCTTCGCCGGGGTCTTGCCCGAGGGGAAGGCCGAGAAGGTGGCCGAACTGCGTGCGAAAGGGGGCCGCGTGGCGATGGTCGGCGACGGCCTGAACGACGCCCCCGCGCTCGCCGCGGCCGACGTCGGGATCGCGCTCGGCAACGGCACCGACCTCGCCAAGGCCGTCGCCGACGTCGTGATCGCCACCGACGACCTCCGCGCCGTGCCCCGCGCCCTCCGCCTCGGCCGCTCGACCTTGACGGCGATCCGCCAGAACCTCTTGTGGGCCTTCCTCTATAACGTCCTGGGCATCCCGCTCGCCGCCGCCGGCTACTTCGGCGAGTACGGGCCGATGATCGCCGCGCTGGCGATGTCGCTCAGCTCGGTCACCGTCGTCGCCCGTTCCGCGATGCTCGCCCGGCTCGACCTCGACGGCTACCAGCCCCCGACGGAGCCGATCGGGGAGTGAGGTAGGGTGCGTGAAACGCACCAGGTTTTTGTCCGGAACGAAGCTGGTGCGTTTCACGCACCTACCCCTGTGAACATGCCGACTCAAGTGATCGAATCGCCTCGCAAAGTCGCTCAGTCGTTGTTGGATGTCTGGGATGAATGGGGTATCTCGGATGCCTAATTCTCGGAAGCTGCCGGTCGACTGGCTGCCTCACAAGGCAGGAACCAGCGATCACACGCATCATTGATATGATGCACGCAATTTTTGGGCGATCGAGGTAGCCTTTTATCTCCGTCCGGAACCCTAACAACGCCAACTGTTTGCGATGGATAATCTGCTGCGTGACTCTGCATGTTCACAGGGGTAGCTTACCCACCCTACCCGGGCGGCCGTCCCGGCGACATTACGCGGACCAGAGCGTCAACTGCGTAACTCCT
>DASZMJ010000140.1:0-3576 GCA_035551935.1 Isosphaeraceae bacterium | reverse complement strand
GACGATGACCATCAGGACGAACCGCCGGCCCGGGATCTCGATGCCCGAGGCGTGTTCCAGAGCCGATCGGCTCAGGCTGGGCAGGGCCGCGTCGTCGAGCCACTCGCCGACCGGGACGTGGAATGGGTTGAGCCTCGCGGCCATGCTGAGGGTGCTGGAGGCGACGGACGGCGTGGCCGTGGGCGGCGCGTTCCTGCCCGTCGAGGACACGGTCGCCGAGCCGTTTTCGTCCTCCTCGATCTGGATCCGCCGCGTCCCCGCACCGAGGTCGCGGCCGAGCAGGCGGGACCAGGTCAAGTCGGGCGCATTCAGAGGGGAGTAGAGCGGCGGCATGTAGCCGCTCTGCCCGGTGCTCGGGTCGGCGTAGCGCAGCTCGGCGACACACCGCTCCTCGGGCCGGCGGAGGACGACGCGGCGGACGAACGTGTCGTAGCCGTTCCAGCCGAGCAGCGTCGGGTCGGTCAGGGCGATGCCGAGCATCAGGATCCGCCCACGCCCCACGCGCCACTCGACGCCCAGCGGCGGCAGGCCCGCCTTCTTGCCGAAGCCGATCACGCGGGCACCCGGCTTGGGGTCGAGCACGGCGACGTAGAGCGGCTTGTCCTTCTCGACGACGATCGGCTCGGCCGGCTTGTATCTCCGCCCCACCTCCTCGAACGCCTGCTGGATCGGCTGGGTAGCCTCGATCGCGTCCTCCGGCTCGGCGATCGGGGCCGGCGGCGGGTAGGCCGCGGCGAAGGAGCGCAGGTCGTCGGCGGAGAGCTGCTTGCCGGCGCCGGAGATGTCGGCCGGCAGGTACGGGGCCAGGAAGCTCTCGCGGAACGGCGCCAGGTTCGGCCCGGCGCCGCCGACGATGATCAACTGGCCGCCCCAGTGCAGCCAGTCCTTCATCGCGTCCTGCTGGCTGACGTTCAGCGTGTCGGGCGGCATGCCGTCCCAGATGACGTGGCTGATCGTCGTCCAGGTCAGCGGGTGGGTCGGCAGGTAGCAGCGGTCGGGCTCGTTGGTGGGGATGACCCGGTAGTAGCGCTGGTTGTCGTAGACGACCTGGTCGCTCTTCGTCCCCGAGAGCGGGAACATGCAGCGGAGGTGCGACCACCGACCGTAGGCCTCGCTGGGGCCCTTCGTCAGGATCGGCATGAGCATCTGGTGCGGCAGGAGCGGGCGGAGGGCGGCCGTGTGGCGATCGTCGTACCGGAGCGAGTCGGGGCGGATGAGCTGGAGCGGCAGCTCCCTCGGGATCGTCGGCGTCATCACCTGGAAGAGGATGCGCGAGCGCTGACCCTTGACGAGCCGTGCGTCGCGGCGGAAGACGACCTCGTGCGGCATGTCCAGGAGCGGCACGGGCGGGTCGGTCTCGAGCCAGCCGTCGTAGCTGAATCGGTTCGCCCTCAGCTCGAGGGCCATCGTGCTCCAGTGGTTCGCCTTGATGTACGGGATGACGTCGTTGGGCAGGACGGTCGTCTTGAAGAACTCGAAGGCGTCGCGCTGCTCTTCCTTCTTGCCCTTCTCCATCTCGGCGGGGTCGGTCAGCGCCTTCTCGAGCTGCTTGGTGACGGTGCTCTTGGTCGACTCCTCGTCCGGTGCCTGCGCGCGGGCCGATCCGGCGGCGAGGACGGCGAGCGCGAGCCAGGCCGCGCCGCGAACGATCCCGGCTGGTGTCCGTGCCACGGTCTCAACCCCTCCGAATTCGCCGCGGGCTCCGACGCTCGTCCGACGTGCTGGTGTCAGTCTATACCGCGACGCATCCCGCCGGAAGGGCCGCGGTGCGATTATCCGAAAGAATTGGGCGAACGACCGATCGTCCATCGCTCGTAGTCGCCGGGCGTGTCGACATCGGCCAGCGCGTCTCCCCCATCGAGCTCGACCGCGATGACCTTTCGGCCGGGATCGTCGACCAGGGCATTGACGCCGACGCCTTCCGGCAAGTCGTGAATCAGCCGCGCCACGGCCCAGGGCAGATAGACCGGATGCCCGCGCTTCGTCCCGGCCCTCGGCCTGGCGAGACATCCCGCGGAATCGCGTCCGGCCCGGATCACCCGCGCGACCAGCCCCGCGCCGATCCCCGGCACGTCGGCCGGCGTGAGCAAGACGGCCTCGATCGCCCCGAAATCCTCGATGCGGGCGAGCCCCGCCTCGATCGACTCGCGCATGTCGGCCGTCTCGCGGCCCAGCACGAGGACCTCGGCGCCGGCCTCGGCGGCCCGTCGCGCGATCTCCGCAGATTCGGCCCGCCCGCTCTGCGGGGCAACGACGATGACCCGGTCGGCGCCGCCGTCGCGCAGGGCGCGGACGACACGGGCGATCAACGTCATCCCGCCGATCTCGAGCAGCGGCTTGGGCCGGCCCATCCGCCGGCTCAGGCCCGCGGCGGGGACGATCGCGACGATCATGTGCCGGCCGGCTCCGGCTCGGCCTCGGGTTCGGACGTGCAGGGCGTCCTGACGATCGTCCCGAGGTTACGGCGGGCGATCAGCTCGGCGACGATGCTGACGGCGATCTCGACGACCGTCTCCGAGCCGATGTCGATCCCCACCGGCGCCGCGACCCGCGCCAGGTCGGCCTCGGAGACCCCCATCCCGCGGAGGCCTTCGAAGATCAGCCGGATCTTCCGCCGGCTGCCGATCAGCCCGACGTAGGGGGCCGGGGTCGGCGCGAGGTGAAACAGGGCCTCCTGGTCGTGCCCGTGGCCGCGGGTGACGATCACCGCATACGTCCGCTCGTCCACGTCGAGGCGCGACAAGGTCTCCTCGATCGGCCCGACGACGATCCGCTCGGACCTGGGGAATCGCTCGCGGTTGGCGTACTGCTTGCGGTCGTCGACGACCCAGACGTCGAAGTCGGCCTGCGCCGCCAGGTCCGCGACGGCCTGGCCGACATGCCCTGCGCCGACGACAACAAGCCGGACCCTCGGCAGCGTCGGCAACAGCGCGATGCCTGAGCGAACTCCCGGCCTGGGCCTTTCGGCGAGCGGAGCGATCCACTCGGCCGCAGCTTGGCCTAGCCCCTCGCCATTTCGCTCGATCGCGAGCTTGCCGTCGGCGTCGAACAGGCATCGGTTGCCGACGTCGAAGCCGCTCCTTGCCGCGTCGACCGCGACGGCCTCCGTGAACCCGCGCCCCTCGTCGAGCAGGCGCCGATAGGCTCGGTAATATTCGAGGGCACCCTCGCCGCTGGCCGACTCGACGACGACGGTCATCTTGCCGCCGCAGATCAGCCCGTCGGCCCAGGCGTAGTCGTGGTCCAGCACGAAGGAATGGACGTCGGCCCCCTCCTGCCCGACGCGGCGGACGGCCCGCATCTTGACCTCGTTCTCGACGCACCCGCCGCCCAGCGTGCCGACCTGCCCGCCGTCGGGGTCGACGACCATCAGGGCCCCGGCCTTCTGGGGGGTCGAGCCCTTCGTCTCGACCACCTGGCAGACGATCCGCTCGCTGCCGGAGGAGAGGGCGTCGTCGATTCGTCGGAGGAGGTCGCGCATGGGGCATCCCGTGAGGGCGGTTTGATCGTCCCCACCAGGCTATAATGCCCGCGTAAGGCCGGCAAGCGGTTGCAGTCGCCGCGTCCTACCTCCCG
>DASZMJ010000139.1:0-3899 GCA_035551935.1 Isosphaeraceae bacterium | reverse complement strand
CCTCTTCAAGAGAACAGCCGCGCGACCGGCACGCCGTGGTCGGTGATCGGCACCGGACGACCGCCGGGGGCGCGCAGCTCGCGGGACGGGTTGATCCCGAGCGCGGCGTGGATCGTGGCGTGGAAGTCGGGGATCGAGACGGGGCGATCGACGATCGACGCGGCCAGGTCGTCGGTGGTGCCGATGATCTGGCCGCTGCGCAGGCCGCCGCCGGCCAGCAGGGCGCTGAAGGCGCCGGACTGGTGGCCGCGGCCGCCGCCGGAGTCGAAGGCCGCGGGGCGGCCGAACTCGGTGGCGACGACGACCAGGGTGGAGTCGAGCCGGCCGACGCGCTCCAGGTCGTCGAGCAAGGCCGAGAGCGCCCGGTCGAGCTCGGCGATCAATTCATGCTGCTGGAGCTGGCCCTGGTTGTGGGTGTCCCAGCCGGTGCCGTTGAGGAAGTTGAGGTTGTGCGCGACCTCGACGAACCGGACCCCCGACTCGACCAGGCGTCGGGCCAGCAGGCAACGCTGGCCGAACTCGCCACCGTACCCGGCCCGGCGCCCGGCGGGCTCGCGGTCGAGCTGGAACGTCTTCGCGAACGCCGGGCCCGAGAGCCGCGCGGCCTCTCGGCTGGCGGCCACGTAGTCGGCAATCGCCGCGTCGCCGGGGTTCCCGGCCTGGTAGTCGGCCCGGAACGACTCGAGTAGCGCCTCGCGTCGCGATCGGCGCGAGGCCGCGACGTCCGCCGGCGGGGTCAGGCCGGTCGGGCCCGACTCGGTGTCGATCAGGTAGACGTAGCCGAACTTCGAGCCGAGGAAGCCGGGCCCGCGCGTCACGTTCGGATATCCCATCACGACGTAGGCGGGCACGCCGTCGCCCCCCGCGCCACGCTCGTGAGCGACGATCGAGCCGAGCGACGGATAGACCACCGTGCCGCTGACCGGCCGCCCGGTGTGCACGATGTTCGTCGCCGCGGCATGCTCGTCGATGATGCTGTGATGGAGCGAACGGACGAGGACGCAGCGGTCGAGCCGCCGCGCCACGCGGGGCAAATGCTCGCAGACCCGGGCCCCGGAGATCGCCGTCGGGATGGCGTCGTAATACGAGCCGGGCTTCTTCTTGCCGTCGCCCCGCCGCTTCGGGTCGAACGTGTCGAGATGCGCCGCGCCCCCCCCGAGCCAGAGCATGATGCACGACTCGGCCTTGCCCCGGGCGGGCTTGCGCTTCGGCTCGGGCTCCGAGGCCGTCGACGTCGCGCCCGAAAAAAGACCCAGCGCGGCCCCCAGGGCCCCGCATTTCAGCAGCTCGCGACGATTGGCGACGGTATCGGTCATGGTCGTCCTGTGGTTGAAATCCCGGGTGGGGTGGCCGAGCCGCGATCGTCGGGTCACGGCAGGAAGATGAACTCGGGGCTATTGATCAAGGCCCAGACGATGTCTTCCATCCGCTCGCGGAACGCGCCTGTCAGCCGGGCGGTGGGCGGATCGCCGGCGCGTGCGGCCTTCTCCCGCTCGATCTGGATCGTGGTCGCCTCGGGGCTCAGGTGGTTCGACCAGGAGACCCGGCGCGCCGCCGAAGTCGCACGCGGGTTCGCCGCCGCGCCCGGCACGATGCGGCCCTCATACGTGTCGCCGAGGTAGGCCACCAGGCGGCTCGTCTCGGTGTCGTCCGGGGTCCTCGAGAGGAGCCGCAAGTAGACGGCGCGGACCAAGGCCTCGGCGGGCTGGTCCTCGAGGCAGAGCGCGGTGATGGCGCTGTCGTCCGACAGCCGTGCGATGCGGCCGGCCACGGTGCCGTTGGCCAGCAGGGCGGGCTGGAGCGGGGTCGTGGCCTCGTCGCGGACGGTGATCGGGTCTTGCCGCGACGGCCTCCAACCGAAGGTTTCCAGGACGTCGACCAGGCTTTGCACCACGGGCAGCGACAGCGCGGGGCGGTCGCGCTCGTTCGACGTCGAGGTGAACTCCCACGCCCGGCGCGGCGTCCCCAGGTTGAGGAATTCGCTCGGCGGGCGACGGCCGTCGGGGTCGAGGTTAAGCTCCTCGGCGCCGAAGTCCTTGCCGACGGCGGCGAACAGCGAGTCGACCAGTTGCTCGGCCGTCATCCGCCGGCGCACCGGGGCGTCCGGGGTCGTGCCGCCGGCGACGACCTTCGCCTGGTAGGCCCGGGACTGGAGGATCGTGCGGGCGACGTGCTTGAGGTCATAGTCGTGCGTCATCAGCTCGCGCGCCAGCGCGGCGAGCAACTCGGGGTGGCGGGTCGACGGGCTGTTGTCCCAGTCGTCCACCGGCTCGACCAGCCCTGCGCCCATGTATCGTTTCCAGAGCCGGTTGACGACGACCGGGGCGAACCGCTGGTTCGTCGGCCCGGTGATCAAGGCGGCCAGGCGATCGCGCGGCCCGGCGTCTGCGGGGAGGTCGAGGCCGTCGGCGAGGCCCTCGGGACCGATCGTCGTCAGGTTCCATTGCGGCGGGACGTGTTCTCCCTCCTTTAACGAGACCGAGACCGCCGGCGTCCGGCCCCCTTCCTGCTGCTTGACGGTGCTGGTGCCGGGGACGGCCAACGGCTTGCCGGCGAGCATGCTGGCGAGGCCGAACAGGTCGGCCTGGTCATAGGGGTGGAACGGCGCGTCGTGGCATCGGGCGCACTTCATCTCGGCGGCGAGGAACGCCTTGGCCAACACGTGCGCCTTGGCCGCCATCGGCGCGTCATTCTGCGAGGCGATGGCGAAACCGGCCGGGCCGCCCCCCAGCGGGCTCCCCTCCATCCGGATCAGCTCGGTCGCGAACCGGTCGAAGGGCGTGTTGTCCAGGAAGGCGCCGTGCAGGTAGCGGCGGAACGGGCCGGTGTTGTTCAAGGTCGGCTTGAGGATCCCCGGGTTCTCGGCCAGGACGTCCTGCCAGTAGCCGAGCCAGGCGTCGGCCCAGCGCGGGTCGGCCAGCCGGGCGTCGATCGCGCGGGCGCGCTTGTCGGGCCGCGGGTCGGCCAGGAACGCCTCGACCTCAGCGGCGTCGGGCACCTGGCCGATCGTGTCGAGCGCCAGGCGTCGGAAGAATGCGGCGTCCCCGACGGGGCCGGCCGCCGGCTCGAGGAAGAAGTGGTCGACCGCGTTGCCCTTCGCAAGATCGGGCGGCGCGTCCTTCTCGGCCCGGCGCCGGGCCAGGTCGTGCCGGGCCTTCCAGGAGGCGTCTTCGCTTCGAGCGGCCGCTCGGCGGCGGGAGGTGTCGAAGGCGTCGATCCGCGTCCGTTCGGCCATGGCGAAGGCGGCCCATCCCTCGTCGGTCAGGGCGACGAGATCGCCGCCGACCAGCACGGGCACGCCGCCCTGGGCAACGAGGCTGACAGATAGCTCTCCGGTCTCGGCGCGGAGCTTCTTGCCGCCGACGAGGGCCCAGAGCTCGACGCGGTGCGGCCGGCCGTCGGAAGCCCAGTCGACGATCCGCTCCTGGCCCCCAGGGGCGACGTACCGCCAGCGCGGGTCCTCGGGGGCGACGACTTCGGGGACTTCCTCATGACCCGAGGCGTTGGGCTTGATCGGCTTCGTCACGGCCAGGACCTCACCATCGACCAGCAGTCGTGCCGCGCCCCGGGCGCGGAGGATGAGGCGTTGCGGACCGGGCGAGGCCGTCAACATCGCCTCGGCATGGAGCGCGAACGGGTTCGACCGATCGACCTCGATCCCGCGTGCATTGTACTTCGCCGGGATGCGGTTGAAGCCGATCGCGGAGATCGTGTAGGCATCGGCGGGCGACCCGGCCGGGACTTGCCACGCCCAGAGTTCGGGCAAACTTTCCCAGATCGTGACCCGTACGGGATCGGGGCTGCCGGCACGTGCATGAGTCAAGGCCGCGCCCAGGATAGCGAGGGCCAGGGCCGTCGAACGGGTGGGGAAGCCGCGCATCTGGAGGGTCCTGGAGGCT
>DASZMJ010000138.1:0-2535 GCA_035551935.1 Isosphaeraceae bacterium | reverse complement strand
GAGGTGCGTGGGCGTTGCGACGAGCTGGGCCGCGCCCTCCGAGGGTGGCAGAAGACGCTCGCCGCCGCCGCCGGGGACGAGGAGGAGGCCGCCGTCCTGACGGCGGGCGAGCTCCGGGTCGCGGCCAGGCACACCCTCACGGCCGACCTGAGCTGGCCCAAGGGGGCGAAGGTCGCCGGCTTCGAGCTGTCCGTCGCCCGGGCCAGCAACGATCCGGCCGACGCCGCCGTCGTCGTCTGGCGGAACCCCAGGGTGCGGTTCCGGCGCGCCGACCTGCGGCGCGACCGGCCCCGGCCGCTCGGGCCGGCCCTGGCGCCCGAGACGGCCGGCCGCCTCGCCCTCGGCAAGCACCCCCGAGGCGGCACGATCGACGGGCGCGACTTCGCGACCGTCGGCGAGAGCATGGTCCCGATCACCCTCCGCATCCCCGATGGGATGATCTCGGCCCAGCTCGTCGTCGACGTCGCGCTGGACCCCCGGTCGGGCGGGGCGGGCATCGTCCGTTGCCGGATCGCCGACGGCGCGGCCGAGGGGGAGACCGCCGCCGAGGTCGGCGACACGTCGACGCTCCTGGCCGACCCGGCCGATCCGCACGTCGCCGCGTGGCGGGCCGGCGTCGAGGCTTTCGCCCGCCTGGTCCCCGAGGTCTCGCACCGCGAGCCGGCCCCCTCCGACCGCGACCCGATCCCCGCGCCGTTCGACAACGCGTACAACAAGCCGGAGCGGAACCACTTCCACACCGCGATCAAGTACCACCGCGACGACGCGTTCTTCGTCGAGCACGTCGCCGACGATGAGACCCGGCGCCGGCTGGACCGGGCGTGGGCCGACCTCTTCACGGCGTTCGATTACCACGACGCGAACCTCAAGTTCGTGTCCCAGAAATTCGGGCTCAAGCTCCCGGTCAAGACGGTCGCCGAGCTCGACCGCGAGGCGATCGACCGATTGCCGGCCGAGCCCCGACGGTTCGTGCGACACCTGAAGGACGAGTACGACGCGATGCACGCGGCCCTCGGCGACGCGGAGCCGGGCCACGTGGAGGACGCGCTGCGGTTCGCCGAGCGAGCCTGGCGTCGGCCGCTCACCGCGGACGAGGCCGCGCGGCTGCGCGACTTCTGCGCCAGGCTGCGACGGGGGAGCGGCCTGGACCACGAGCGCGCGATCCGGGCGCTGCTGGCCCGCGTCCTGGTCGCCCCGGCCTTCCTGTACCGGGCCGAGCCGGCCGAGGCCGGTGGGGGCGGGATCGTGCCCCTGACCGACTGGCAGCTCGCCAGCCGGCTCAGCTTCTTCCTCTGGTCGTCGATGCCCGACGAGCCGTTGCGCGAGGCGGCCGCCGCGGGCCGGCTGCACGAATCCGCGGAGCTGGAGCGGCAGGCCCGGCGCATGCTGCGCGACCCGAAGGCGCGCCGGCTCGCGGCCGAGTTCTTCGGCCAGTGGCTGGGGTTCTACCGCTTCGACCGGTTCCAGGGCATCGACGCCGGCCGCTTCCCCGAGTTCACCGACAAGCTCCGCGCCGCGCTGTATGAGGAGGCCGTCTCGTTCTTCGAGCACCTCGTCCGGGAAGACCGGCCCGTCGACGAGGTCCTCTTCGCCGACTACACGTTCCTGAACCGGCCGCTCGCCGAGCACTACCGGGTCCCGGCCGTCGCGGCGAAGGGCGATGACTTCGTCAAGGTGGGCGGCCTGGAGGGGCAGCACCGCGGGGGCCTCCTGGGGATGGGGGCCGTGCTGGCGGCCACGTCGGCGCCGCGGCGGACCAGCGCCGTGAAGCGCGGCGACTGGGTGCTCCGGCGCATCGTCGGCACGCCGGTCCCGCCGCCCCCGGCCAACGTCGGCTCGATCCCGGCCGACGACGTGCTCGCCGACGGCCTGACGGTGCGGCAGCGGCTGGAGGCCCACCGCAAGGATCGTTCGTGCGCCAACTGCCATGCGCGGATCGACCCGCTCGGCTTCGCGCTCGAGCCGTACGACCCGCTCGGCCGGTGGCGGGACGCCTACGGCGACGGGAAGCCGATCGACCCTTCGGGCACGCTCCGCGACGGCACGGCCGTGTCCGGACCGGGGGGGTTGCGAGACTACCTCCGTCGCGAGGGGCCGAAGTTCCGCCGGACCGTCAGCGTCAAGCTCCTGGGTTACGCCCTGGGCCGGGCCGAGATGGTCTCCGACCGCCCGTTGATCGAGCGGATGACGGACGGCCTGGCGCGGGAGGGCCGCTTCGCGGACCTCGTCGTGCGGGTCGTCACCAGCGAGCAGTTCCGGAACCAACGATCGCACTGAGCCGCGGCCTTCGGCCGGCGGCGTGCGGGGAGAGGCCGAGATGAGCGACCGATCGGGGCTGGCAGGCGCGGGGCCGGCGAGCCGGCGGGGCTTCCTCTGCGGCGGCGGGGGGCTGGCCTTGGCGCTGCCTTGGCTCGAGTCGTTGCCCGTTCGGGCCGAGGACTCGGGCAAGCTCGCCGCGCCGAAGGACTCGCCCTCGCCGCCCGTGCGGTTCGCCTGCGTCTACTTCTCCAACGGCGTGGAGCCGGCCCACTGGTG
>DASZMJ010000137.1:0-24314 GCA_035551935.1 Isosphaeraceae bacterium | reverse complement strand
CTCAGCACTCAGCACTCAGCACTCGGCGCTTTTCCCCCGGCCCACCTTGCCTGCGGCGAGCGACCGGCCGCATAATGTAGGGTGGAGACATCAGTGGGCCCGAGGTGCAGGAGGCCGGGGCCGATGGGGGCGCGGACGAGGTTCGGGATCGGGGTCGCGGCGGCCGTCGCCGGCCTGGCGACGGCGACGGCCGAGGCGCAGGTGATCGTGCCGCCGATGATGGGGCCGCCGCCGCCGTCGTTCCTCGTGATCCGGAACCGCTGGGGACCGCCGATCGTGCTCTTGCCCCCGCCGCCGCCGGTGGTGATCGTGCCGAGGATGGTGCCGCCGCAATCGACGGCGCCGCAGGGCCGGCCGGCGGTCGAGCCGAAGCCGAGGCCGGTGCCGCGCGACAAGGCCAAGGCGGCGCGGCTCGTCACGCTCGGCGACCGCCTGCTCAAGGTCGGCAACCTCAAGCGCGCCGAGGAACGGTACTCGCAGGCGCTGCGGGCCGACGGCCGGGCCACGGCGCCGATGGTCGGCCTGGCGCAGATCGCGATCATCCGAGGCGACTACGCCGAGGCCGCCGATCATTTCCGCGTCGCCCAGGCGGCCGACCCGGACTGGCTCAAGAACAACCCGCGCGACGTCGAGTCGATGTTCCAGGAGCCGTCGGCGTTCCACAAGCAGATCGCGGGGCTCGAGGCGCACCTCCAGGCCGAGCCGGAGGACCGCGACGCCTGGTTCGTCCTCGGCACCGAGTGGCTCCTGTCGGGCCGCGCCGAGCGGGCGTCGAACGTCTTCCTCCGACTCAGCGACCGCAAGGACGACCGCGTCGTCGCCGCCTTCCTCGCCGCCGCCGACACCAAGGCCGCCGAGGCCCGCTCGCGGGGTGATTGAGGGGTCCGGAGAAAGACGGGGACTGGCTCCGAGTCTTCGAGGTGCCTGTCCCCGTCTTTCTCCCCAGGTCTTGAGTACGCCCCATGCCGACCGAGCCCCCTCGCTACTACGCCGCCGCCTGCCAGACCGATCTCCCTTGCCCGCGCTCCCGGGTCGAGCTGCCGGGCCGCGTCGGCGAACTGCTCGCGATGGTCGATCGCGCGGTCGTCGGCTACCGGCCGTTCTTCGACGTCAAGCTCGTCGTCTTCCCCGAGTTCGCCCACGCGGCGCCGATCTACGAGACGGTCGAAGAACTGACCGACCGGCTCGCGGTGCCGATCCCCAACGAGCAGACCGACCGCTACGGCGCCAAGGCGCACGAGCGGGGGATTTATATCCAGACGGGTACATTTCTGGAAGTCGACCCGAAATGGCCCGGCGCGGTCTTCAACACGACCTGCCTGATCGGGCCCGACGGCTTGCTCGGGCGCTACCGGAAGGTCAATCCGTGGCTCCCGTGGGAGGTCCACGCCAGCCCGCACGACCTGCCCGGCTACGACGAGCCGCTCTTCCCGGTCTTCGAGACCGAGATCGGCCGCCTCGGCGCGGCGATCTGTTATGACTGGCTCTTCCCCGAGGCGATCCGGGCGCTGGCGCTCGGCGGTGCCGAGGTCTTGCTCCGCGTCTCGGCGTACATGGACCCGTGGGGGGCGACGCCGCCGATGGACTGGTGGACGTTGTTCAACCGGGCGCGGGCGGTCGAGAACTTCGCGTACGTCGTCGCGGCGAACCAGGGGGCGAGCGCGGCGAATTACCCGCCGTTCTCGTGGCCGGGGGGGAGTATGCTGGTCGACTTCGACGGCCGCATCCTCGCGCAAGCTGACCCGGGCCCCGGCGAGAAGGTCGTCGTCGGCCCGATCGACCTGGCCGCCCTCCGCGCCGAGCGCCGCCGCCGCGACGGCCACAACCTCTTGGCCCACCTCCGCGCCGACGCCTATACTGGCCTCTACGCCCGGCCCATCTATCGTCCCGATCGCCGGGCCTGATCTTCCCGACGGAACGTCGCGCAGGCCCGTCTCCCGTAGGGGCCGCAAGAGCGGACCCTACAAAGGCTGGCGCATCAACGTCTTTCTCATTTATCGATCCGTCATCTTCGAGGAGCTTCCCATGCGGCCACGAACCTCGCGGTTCGCCCCGGCCCTGGCCCTCGCCGCGCTCGTCGGCTGGGGCTGCGGCGGGCGCACGCCGGCCCCGCCCGCGACGCCACCGAAGCCCAAGGCGGAAGTCAACGCGATCCCGCCCGAGCAATTCGACGCGGCCCTCGCCGCCCACCTGCGCGGCCTGGGGCACATGGAGCAGTACGAGTACGCGGACGCGGTCGTCGACTTCCGCGAGGTCCGCAGGCTCGCTCCCGGCTGGATCCCCGGCGCGATCAACCTGGCCATCGCGCTGCTGAACGACATCGGGGCCAACGTCAAGTCCGACAATGAAGTCCCACTCCAGGTACAGTTCGCCGAGCCGTTGGAGCTGCTCGAGGCCGCCCTGAAGCGTGACCCGGACAACCTGCACGCCCACTACTGCCGGGGCCTGATCCTCGACTTCATCAAGGACCCGGCCCATCCCGATCGGTTGGTGCAGGCCCACAAGGACTTCCTGTTCGTCGCCGAGCACGACCCGAACGACGGCGATGCCTGGCTGAAGGTGGGCGATACGCTGATCGACCCGGACTCGGTCGGCGACCCGGACGGCCCGCGGCTCGCGGGCCCGGAGCAGTCGAAGGATCTCATCAAGTACTACTCGAAGGCGCTGGAGTGCAACCCGTACCTCGTCAGCGCGATGTACAAGTTGGCGTTCGCCTACGGCTTCTCGGGCGACCTCGCCGCGAAGGACAAGCTCCTGGCCCTCTGGGATCGACTCAACCCGGAGAAGAACATCGCCGCCACCGGCGAGAAGAACCGGGACATCTACGGCTCCGCCGGCCGTTACGCCTGGATCATCGGGCCACCGCTCCACAACGATGAGGCCGCCGGATCGTTGAAGTCACCGCGGTTCGAGGCGCCGAAGGCGATCCGCGTGACGCTCCCCGAGGGCTCGCGATGGGCGAAGGCGGGCGACTTCGAGGGGTCGCTCTCCGTCTTCGGGAGGGCGCGCGCCCGCTTCGGCGCCACGGTGGCGACCTTCGACGCCGACGGCGACGATCGGCAGGACCTCTACCTCGCCGCCGCGGTCGTCGGGCCCAAGGGGGTCCGCGACGCACTGCTCCGGAATCGGGGCGACGGGGCGTTCGAGGACGTGACCGCCGCGTTCCACTTGCCCGACGACCGCGCGAGTCTCGGCGTCGCGGCGGGCGACTTCGACGCCGATGGGCATGTCGACCTCTACCTGACGGGGGTCGGCGACAATCGCCTCGTCCGCAACGTCGGCGGCAAGGGGTTCGCGGACATCACCGGGTTGGCCGGCGTCGCCGGGCCCGCCGCGATCAGCCCTACGGCGCGCTGGATCGACCTCGACCAGGATGGCGACCTCGACCTCTACGTCGTCAACTTCACGGGGCTCGACCACAAGGACGACGCCTTCTCCGACCGGGCGGTCCCCGGCCTGGCGAACGCGGCCTACCGCAACGACGGCAAGCCCGCGCCGATCCCGTCGGTGGCGGATAACATGGTGGCCCCCGTCGGCGTCGCCGTCCTGGAGGGTTCCGAGAAGATCCCCGCGACGAAGGGGCTCTCGATCGCCCTGACCCCCTGGCCCGACGCCGAGGCGCTCGGCGCCGGCCGCGAGGCCCACGCGGCCGTCGCCCTGCTCGACATCGACAACGACCGCGACCTGGATCTCGTGGTCGACGCCGACGGCGTCGGGCCCTCGGCCGTGCTCAACGACCGCCTCGGCCGATTCCGCCTGGCCCGCCTCGAGGCGATCGCCGCGAAGACCCCGATCAGCGGCCTCCTCGTCGAGGACCTGGACAAGGACGGCCGGGCCGATCTCGTCGCCGTCGGCCCGAAGGGACCCATCCTCCCCTGGATCAACCGGTCGCGTCGTGACGAGGGCAAGGAGGTCTTCGCCTTCGATCCCTGGCCGACCTCGGCCCGAGGCTGGCGATCGGCTTGCGTCGTCGACCTCGACCTCGACGGCTGGCCCGACCTGCTCGGCCCGCCGGGGCCCGACGCCACGCCCGCCCCCGTCTGGGCCCGAAACACCGGCCGCAAGCTCGACTCGCGGCCGATCGCCCTCGGTCCCGACGACGCGGGGGATCACCCCGGGCTCGCGGCCCTGGCCGTGGACCTCGTCGGCGACCCGCTCCCCGACCTGCTGGTCGTCAAGGAGGGCGTGGCCCCTCGGCTCGCGCGCAACCTGGGCAACGGCCATCACTGGGCGGCCTTCGACCTCCGCGGCCGCTGGAAGGGGGGCGACAAGAGCCGGATGCGGACCAATCCCCAGGCCCTCGGCGCGCGGCTGGCGCTCGAAGGGGCCGGGCTCGACGTCCGCCACGAGCATACGAGTCCCGAGGCCGGCCTGGCCCAGTCCGTCGCGCCGGTCGTCCTCGGCCTCGGAACGAACGGCGGCAAGATCCCGTTGGTCCGGCTCCGATGGCCGGACGGCGTCTGGCAGTGCGAACTCAACGAGCCGATCGACAAGCGTCGCGACCTCTTCGAGTGGAATCGTCGCAAGGAGACGAGCTGCCCGGTCGTCTTCACGTGGGACGGCGAGCGATTCGTCTGCATCGGCGACTTCCTCGGCGGCGGCGGCCTCGGCTACCTGGTCGCGCCGGGGACCTACTCGAACCCCGACCGGGATGAGGCCCTGCTCATCGGCCCCGACCGGCTCCGCCCCTCCGGCGGCGTCTTCCGGCTGTCGATCACCGAGCCCATGAGCGAGGTCTCGTACTTCGACCGCCTCACGCTCGACGTCGTCGACGCCACGCCGGGCGTCGACGTCGGCCTCGACGAGCGCTTCGCGCCGACCGGGCCGAGGCCGTCGGGCGAAGTCATTCCTTGGCGGAAGACGATCGAGCCCGTCCGCGCGACGGACCTGAAGGGCAAGGACATCACCGCCGTCCTCCGCCGCTTCGACCGGCGCACGGCGGACGATTTCCGGCTCTTGAACAAGTGGGTCGGCTACGCCGAGGAGCACGGCATCGTCCTCGACTTCGGCGACCGCCTCGCGAAGCTCGGCCCCGATGAGCGAATCGTCCTGGCGCTGGCCGGCTGGGTCGAGTACCCGTACTCGCAGACGAACTACGCCGCGAGCACCGCCGGGGTCGCGCTCAAGCCGCCCGTCCTCGAACGGCGCCGAGCCGATGGCACCTGGGAGCTCGTCACCGCCGACGTCGGCTATCCCGCCGGGTTGCCGAGGCTGATGACGCTCGAACTCCCCGGCAAGGCCCTCGGCCCGGGTTGCGTCCTCCGCATCCGGACCAACATGGAATGCTACTATGACCAGGCCTTCCTCGCCGTCCGCGACCGATCGGCGACCCTGAAGGTCTCGACTCTCCCGGTTTCGAACGCCGTGCTCGGCTATCGCGGCTACATGCGCGAGGTCTCGCCCGACGGCCGGCCGCCGCTGCTCTACGACTACGACTCGGTCGACCCCGCTCCGCTCGTCGGCCTCGCCGGCACGCTGACGCGGTACGGCGACGTCGCCCCGCTCCTCCGCGACGACGACGACCGCCTCTGCCTCGTCGGCCCCGGGGACGAGGTCCGGCTCGAATTCGACGCGACGAGCCTCCCGCCCTTGCCCGAAGGGTGGACGCGCCGTTACGTCCTCCGCGGCGTCGGCTACTGCAAGGACGCCGACCCCTTCACCGCCGCCAGCGACACCGTCGGCCCGCTCCCCTGGAAGGGCATGCCCCCCTACCCCTTCGGCCCCGCCGGCGCGCGGCGGTTGGACGAGGCATATCGAGCCTACCTGGAGCAGTACCAGACGAGGCCCGCGGGGGAGAGATGAAGAGAATCATCCGCAGATGAACGCAGATGAAGAAGAAAGTAGAAATTCTTCCTAATAAATTTTCTTCTTCATCTGCGTTCATCTGCGGATGATTCTCTTCATCCTCCCCATGTCCACTCCAGCGCCGACTCGCCCTCGGGCAATTCCGCCTCCCAGGCGAGGCGGCCGGTGGCGGGTTCGAAGCGGGGAGGGGAGGAGGATGACTCGGGGCAGGCCTGCCAGGGGCCGAGGGAGGTGAGGCCGGGGCAGGTGAGGTCGACCCGGAGGGTGACGGGCAGGTCGAGCCGGGCGGAGAGCGTGAGCCGGTGGGCGGCGCCGCCGACGGGTCGCTCGAGGCGGTACGAGACCTTGCCGCAGCGGAAGGGCTGTTCCAGGCCGATCTGGGGCCATTCGGGGGGGAGCGCGGGCTCGAGGATCAGGGTTCGGGCGGAGGCGTCGTAGTCGAGCCCGGCGAGGTCCAAGAGCGCCTCGATGAGCATCGCGTGCAGGCCCCAGACGCCCGCCGCGGGGCGGAGGCTCGACGGCAGGCCGTCGGCCCGTCGCGACGGCGGCCGCAGGCCCAGCCCCAATGGGCCGAGCCGGTGCAAGAGCGCCTCGATCATCGCCAACGCCCGCGACCAGTGCCGGCCGTCGCCGATCTCGCGGCCGAGGCGGATGAGGTACCGGGCCATCCAGAGCGTCGCCAGGCTCGACGGGTCCTGCCGGTGCGCGGCGCTGGGGGCGAGGCCCTGCGCGGGGCGGTCCGGGTCGGCGGCCCAGCGGACGAGGGTGTTCGGGTCGCCGGGCACGGGGTTGTGCCGCAGGATCGCCTCGGCCGAGCGGCGGGCGCGGTCGTCGGACGCGGGCAGGAGGCCGAACGGGACGACCGGGCCGAGCAGGCTGATGTCGATCGCCGTCGAGGGGTCGAGCCAGGCGTCGGGCCGGTCGGCCCAGATCCCGCGACGGGTCGAGAGCCGGCGGGCGTCGAGGAACCGGCCGTCGGCCGGGTCGATCAGGCCGGGGCCGTCGCCGTCGTCGGGGGGCGTGGCCAGGATGCCGACCTCCCAGATCCGGTCGGCCAGCTCGCGCCAGCGGCGGGACTGCTCGTCGGCCTTGCCCAGCGCCTCGGCCAGCCGGGCCGCGGCGCGAAGGCCGGCGACCGCCGAGGCGTTGGTGTAGAGCCCGGCGGCGAACCGGCTATCCCAGACGCCGGCCGAGCTCAACAGGCTCAGGTCCTCGAGGAACCGCAGGCCCGGGTGCCCCGAGGCGCCGCCGCAGACCGCGGCGGCCTGCTCGACCATCGGCCAGTGTGCCGCCACGGCGTCGAGGTCGCCGGTCCGGCGGTAGTGGCGCTCCAGGGCCCAGGGGATCGTCGCCGTCTGGTCGGCGGCGGGGGTCTCCCACTCGGGCCAGCCGTCGATGGTGTACTTCTGGAACCAGTACGAGTACGGCCGGTTCTGCCCGCGGACGCGGCCCAGCCACTCGAAGACGCCGCGGCCGATCGCCGGGTGGCCGGCGCGGTCCAGCGCGCCGCCGGCGAAGACGGCGTCGCGGGGCCAGCAATACGCCGCAATCCCGCGGTCGAAGCCCGAGGCGAAGGTCCCCCACTTCGCGTCGGCGTGCAAGGCCGCCGCCAGCGCCGACCGCCGCAACGCGACGCCGAAGGTGGCCTTGGGGAAGTGGAGCGTCGGCAAAGGTTCGACGAAGTTGTCCCAGTGCGCCGCCGTCGCCGCCTCGACCGCGTCGAGGTCGACGCCGCGGAACCAGGCCAACGCGGGACGGAGCCAGTGCTCGAAGGTGCCGGCGTCGCCGCGCCAGCCGGTGAAGGCGCCGCTGACGATCAGGTCGACCGTCACCGAGCCGCCGGCCGGCAGGTCGAGCCGGCGGAGCAGCATCGCCTCGTTGGGCCCGGTCGGCTCGAACTGCGCGTCGCCGCGGCCGTCGAAGGCGATGGCGAACTCGACGGTCGAGTCGCGGGCGAGCTTGCGGTTGGAGTGGCCGTGGCCGCGGTTGGTCGCCAGCAAGGTGCGGTCGCCGTCGTGCCAGGTCAGGCCCGGCTCGCCGATGCCGCCGTTGACCTCGGCCTGCACGTACACGCCGAAGAGCGCCTTGCGGGGCTCGTCCCCGTCGTTGCGGACGACGAAGCGCTTGATGTACTGGCCCGGCGACTCGGTCCCGCCGGCGGTCCGGGGCAGGTCGGGGCCCAGCGCGGCCAGGTCGGTGGCGAGCACGCGGATCGGCCCGCGCCGCGAGGTCAGCTCGGTGACGAGGAGGTTCGTCGCCCCCTGATAGTGCTGGAAGACGTCCCAGGAGAGCCGCTCGGCGAACCAGTCGACCCGGCGGCCGACGGACAGGCCGCCCATGATGGCGCGGAAGTGCGAGCGGCTCGACGGCAGGTCTCCCTCGGCGGGCCGGACGTCGGAATGCAGGCCGACGGTCGGGAAATAGACGTCGTAGGTCGAGCCGCGGTTGTCGACCCGCGCGGTCATCATCCGGTTGCCCACGAGGCCCTCGGAGCCGAAGACCTCGGCCTCGGAGAGGTCGGTGCGGTCGGGGAGGTTCGGGCGGACGACGACGTCCTGATAGGGGCTGTACGACGGCTCGGAGCCCGCCTGCCGGGCCGCCGAGCGGTAGCGCAGCCGGTCGCCCAGGGCCTGGGGCGGGATCGGGACGTGCCACGAGCTGTTCGGCCCCTTGTTCTCGACCCAGTAGGCGGGCAAGGGGCCCAGGGGGACCTCGTCGGCCGACAGCTCGAGCCAGACCTCCTGGTCGGCCGCGACGGGGTGGGTGCCGACGACCAGCGCCGCCCACATCCCGGCGCGGACCGGCCCGCCATGTCGCCCCTTCGCCGCCGACTCGATCCAGGTCGAGACCATCGCCCCCCCCGTTCCGTACCTTCCTCGCCGCCGCGCGGACCTCGCCCGCGGCCCCGGAGCCCGTCCCGACGGCCCGAGATCAGGGACGCTCGATTCTGAGGGCTCGCCGCCCGCGCGCCAAGGGCCCGCAGGCCATCACGCACGATGAAACGGCGACGGCCCGCCCCGTTGCACCCGGTCAACAGTGGTTGACACACGCGTACGCGTGTCTTATCCTACCTCCTCGCCGGCCCGTCGAGTCGGCAGGGTTCGAGGGCGAGAGACGCTTATTATGGACCGCGAGCGCGATCGTCGGGGGCGGCTGCGGCGGCCGTCGCAGGAGCGGGGGCTGCGGCCCTTGCACCCGCTCTTGCCCGAGCAGTGGACGAGCCGGGCCCTGCGCGTCGCGATGGCCGAGCGCGACTGGGCCGCCCTCGATGCCCTCGCCCGCGCGGCCCTCCGCGACGCCGACGCCCCGACCCAGGCCCGCGCCTACGGCCTGATCCTCGCCCGCCTCCTCCGCCACGCCCCCCCGCCCGAGCCCGCGCCCCTCGACTGGATGGACTGGGAACGCCGCAAGGCTCTCCGGCTCCTCAATCGGGGGAACTGAGGGATGAGAGGGCAGAGGGCAAATGGCAGAGGGCAAATGGCGGAGGACAGGGGGCGGGGGACAGAGGCCAACGGACAAACGGCCGAGGTCGATCGGTCGACGGCGGAAGCAACTCCCTTCCTCTTCCCTTTGTCCTTCTGCCCCCTGTCCTCCGCCCCGGCCCCGCCGCCGAATCACGATTCCTGACCCCCACGTTCGTTCCGTTAGGGAGAACCAGCCTTGGCAGCGACCACGACCTTGAACGCCGACGTGAAGGACCTCGCGTTGGCCGACGGCGGCCATCAGCGCATCGTCTGGGCCGAGCGCGACATGCCCGTCTTGCGGGCGATCCGCGAGCGGTTCGAAAAAGAGCAGCCGCTGGCGGGCCTGCGGATGTCGGCCTGCCTGCACGTGACGGCCGAGACGGCCAACCTCGCCCGGACGCTCGTGGCCGGCGGCGCCGACCTCGTGCTCGTCGCCTCCAACCCGCTGTCGACCCAGGACGACGTCGCCGCCAGCCTCGTCCGCGACTTCCACATCCCCGTCTTCGCCATCAAGGGCGAGGACGAGACGAGCTACTACCGCCACATCGCCGCGGCGCTCAAGCACAAGCCGCACGTCACGATGGACGACGGCGCCGACCTCGTCAGCGCCATGATCTTCATCGCGCTGGACCGCCTCGACGACGTCCACCCCGAGGTCCGCGCCTGGGCCAAGGCGCTCAGCCCGGCCGACCGCAAGGGCCTGGTCGGCGACGTCGTCGCCAGCATGGAGGAGACGACCACCGGCGTCATCCGGCTCCGCGCCATGGAGAAGGACGGCGTGCTGAAGCTGCCGGTCATCGCCGTCAACGACGCGCAGACGAAGCACTTCTTCGACAACCGCTATGGCACCGGCCAGAGCACCATCGACGGCGTCATCCGCGCCACCGACATGCTGCTGGCGGGCCGGCAGGTCGTCGTCTGCGGCTACGGCTGGTGCGGCAAGGGGGTCGCCCTGCGGGCCCGGGGCATGGGCTCGCACGTCATCGTCACCGAGGTCGACGCCATCCGCGCCCTCGAGGCGGCGATGGACGGCTTCCAGGTCATGCCGATCGCCGACGCCGCCCCCAGGGGCGACCTGTTCATCACCGTCACCGGCGACATCCACGTCATCCGCGCCGAGCACTTCGCCAAGATGAAGGACGGCGCCATGATCTGCAACTCCGGCCACTTCAACGTCGAGCTCGCGCTCGACGACCTGGCCAAGCAGTCCGAGTCGGTGAACAAGCAGGTCCGCGAGTTCGTCGACGAGTACGTCCAGGCCGACGGCCGCAAGCTCTACGTCCTCGGCGAAGGCCGCCTCATCAACCTCGCCGCCGCCCACGGCCACCCGGCCAGCGTCATGGACATGTCCTTCGCCGCCCAGGCGCTCTCGACCGAGTGGGCGCTCACGCAGAAGGGCCAGCTCGGCCACCAGGTCTATGACGTCCCCAAGGCCGTCGACGAGTGGGTCGCCACGCTGAAGCTCCAGACCATGGGCATCACCATCGACACCCTCACCGACGAGCAGCGCAAGTACCTCGCGAGCTGGGAAATGGGGACGTAATTCCCTTTGCCACAGGGGGTCATAGAGAGCACAGAGGAAGAGAGAATCTGAGTTTCATTCCTTCTTTTTCCTCTACCTCTGTGCTCTCTGTGACCCCTGTGGCAAGCTTCTTCTCCGGAGTCTTCCATGCCCGACGTCCGCCCTTTCCGCGGGATCCGCTACGACATGGCCCGCGTCGGCGCGCTGTCCGACGTGGTGGCGCCGCCGTATGACGTGATCGACCCGGCCTTGCAGGACCGGCTTTATCGCGCGAGCGACCACAACGTCATCCGCCTCGAGCTGAACCGCGAGGAGCCCGGCGACGCCCCCGGGCGCGACCGCTACAGCCGCGCCGCCGCGTTCCTGAAGGACTGGCGGCGGCAGGGCATCCTCCGCGAGGACGACCAGGCCGCCTACTACGTCTACCACCAGACCTTCGAGGTCGAGGGGCAGACTCATACACGGAAAGGATTCATCGCGCGGGTGCGCCTGGAGCCGTTCGGCCAGGGCCGCATCTTCCCGCACGAGCAGACGCTCTCGGGCCCGAAGGCCGACCGTTTGGCGCTGTTCAACGCGTCGCAGTTCAACCTCAGCCCCGTCTTCGGCCTCTATCCCGACGCCGAGGCCGAGGTCTTGCGGGCCGTCGAGGCCGGCATCCGCGACCGCACGCCGATCGAGGCGACCGACCACCTCGGCGTCGTCAACCGCCTCTGGCCCGTCACCGACCCGGCCACGCATACGATGATCCAGGGGCTGATGGCCGAGAAGCCCGTCTTCATCGCCGACGGCCACCACCGCTACGAGACCGGCCTGAAGTTCCGCGACGACCTCGCCGCCCGCGGCGAACTGGCCGGCGCCGACGACCCGGCCAACTTCACGATGATGATGCTCGTCGGCATGAGCGACCCCGGCCTGCTGATCCTGCCGACGCATCGGCTCGTCTCCGGCCTGCCCGGCCTGACCTCCGCCGCCCTGGCCGGCCGACTCGACCCCGAGTTCGAGATCCTCGAATCCGGCCTCGGCGAGGCCGGCGCCCGCTCGGCCTGGGAGGCGATCGAGCTCGGCGGCGACCAGGATACCCTCGGCTTCGGCACCGTCGCCGACGGCCGCTGGCTGATCGCCCGCTTGCGATCCGACGCGGCGATGGACGCGCTGGTCCCCGAGCACAGCCCCGACTGGCGCGCCCTGGGCGTCAGCATCCTCCACGAGCTCGTGCTCAAGAAGCTCCTCGGCGACCTCGGCGCCCCGAGTTGCCGCTACGTCCACCTGCTCTCCGAGGTCAACGACGCCGTCGCCGCCCGCGACTGCGACCTCGCCTGCCTCGTCCCCCCCGCCGGCATGGAGCACGTCGAGGCCATCGCCTCGAACCTCGAGAAGATGCCCCCCAAGAGCACGTATTTCTACCCCAAGCTCCTCACGGGGCTCGTGCTGAACCCGCTGCGGCCGGGGCATTGAAGGCGGATTCACCGCGGAGGACGCGGAGGACGCGGAGGGAGAAGACTATTTGAAAATGTGATATCCGGGATTTCGGATAGTCTTCTCCCTCCGCGTCCTCCGCGGTGAATCCTCCCCCCTTCACCAGTTCGACCAGACCGCGTCGTGGCAGTCGAGGCAGATGGGGACGCGGGCGGCGAGGCCGCGCTCGTCGAGGACGTGGTAGACGGCCGGGGCGACCTCGCAGAACTTGAGCTTGGCGCCGCGGGCCTTGAGGCGGTCGTGGAAGGCGTTGAGGACGTCGACGGCCGCCGGCGCGAGGGCCTGGACGCGGCGGAAGTCGAGGATGACCCGCCGCAAGCTCTCGCGCTCGGCCAGGTCGCGCAGCTCGCGCTTCAGGGGGAGGATCGTCGAGTCGTCGACGATCCGGGTCATGTCGATGGCGACCCAGGGGATGCCGTCGATCATCTCGGCGCGGAGGTGGACGCCGACGGCCTTGGTCGGGTCGCCGCTGGCCGCGAGGGCGTTCTGGAGCAGCTTGTTGGCGAGGATCGCCGCCTGCGAGTCCCCCTCGCCGTCGTCGCTGCCGGTGAGCCTCGGGGCCGGCGGGACGGTCGCGGCGGCCGGCTCGGTCCGGACCGTCGCGCCGGCAACCGCCCCCGCGCCGCTGATGGCGACCTCGAAGACGAGGTTGCCGACCTGGAGCCGGTCGCCGTGCGCGACGGCGGCCTCGCCGCCCGGCTTGAGCCGGCGGCCGTTGAGCAACGTACCGGTGCCGCTGCCCAGGTCGGCGACGGCGACGCGATCGCCGTCGACGGCCAGCCGGCAGTGCCGGTCGGCCACCGAATCATGCTTGGGTCGAAGCTGGCAGCTCACGTCCTTGCCGATGGTGAACGACGGCCCGTGCAGCGGAATCAGGGCCCCCAGCGGGCGCCCTTCGATGACCTTGAGCTGGACCTTCATCGCCGCGAGCCCTCCTCCTCGGGGGGGATGGATTGAGCCTCGGCGGCCTGCGACTGCTCCCGATGCCGTTGACTTGACCCTCCGACTCGCCTCGGGACAGCACGCCTGACCGGGCGGGACCGAGCAATCCATTCTGGATCAAGAGGATGGTGATTGCAATGATTCCCATAGCATTTTCCGCGGGGAACGTCAAGGGTGCACCGCCCCCGTCGGTCCCTCGCCGCGGCGGTCGCCCCTTGGAACCGGGGCGGCGTGGGGGTATCATCGGCGCCGGGCGAGCGACCGCCCCGGAAGGATTCCAGCGATGACCGGCCGCGGCCAGGGCACCCCTTGCGATACGGTCCGCTTCCCCATCCGGGGCTGGGCGCCCACGGTGCTCATGGCGTTGCCGTCGGTTGGGCTCGGCCTCGTCTTCGTGGCGACCGGTCGGGCGAGGGTCGCCTTCGGCCATCACGGGTCGATCCCCCTCGAAGGGATCGCGGCCCGGTCGTACGGCATGACCCTGATCGCCATCATCCTTTATATGCAGACGTGCTCCTTCTGGGGGCGGGCCGAGGGCCTCTCCGGCATCTTCGAGCCGGTGCGACGGGCCGCCGGCCGCGTCGCGGTCGCGGGGTTGGTCGCGACGCCATTCCTGGATTTCGTCTCCCGATGAGACCCTACGACGTCCGCACCGGATCGGCACCGATGGCAGGATTCCCGACCATGACCGGGTCGACGGCCCGATTCCCGATCGCCCTGGCGCTCGCGGGGATGTTGGTCCTCCCGGGGGTGGCGCCCGGCCAGGGGGAGGCGGAGGGGCTGTCGGCGAGCTTCCGGAAGGCGTCGCAACGGGCCTTGCCGGCGGTGGTGACGGTCCGGCCCGAGGCGGTGCCGGGGCCGTTCGAGCCGGCGCCGGAGGTCGGGCCGTTCGTCGTGCCGGTGCCGTTCCGCGACCGCGACGCCGGGGGCTCGGGCGTGGTCATCGACGCGGCCAAGGGCCTGATCCTGACGAATGACCACGTCGTCCAGGCCAGTCCCCGGGTCGTCGTGACCCTCCCCGACGGCCGCGAGCGGGCCGCGAAGGAGGTCCGGCGCGATCCCAAGAGCGACCTGGCGCTCGTCGTCATCGACCCCGCGGGCCTGGCGCTGAAGCAGGCCGACTGGGGCGACTCCGACGCGCTCGACACCGGCGATTGGGTCCTGGCCGTCGGCCAGCCGTTCGGCCTGTCGGGGACGGTCACGGCGGGGATCGTCAGCGGCAAGGGGCGTGGCATCGGCGTGGCCTTGTATGAGGATCTGATCCAGACCGACGCGGCGATCAACCCGGGCAACTCGGGGGGGCCGCTGGTCAACCTCAAGGGGGAGATCGTCGGCATCAACACCGCGATCAAGACGCGCAACGGCGGCTCCGAGGGGGTCGGCTTCGCGGTCCCCTCGGCGCGGGCGCGGCGGGTGGCCGACGACCTGGCGCGGCTGGGTCGGGTGCGGCGGTCGTACATCGGCGTCGGCATCCGCCGGATCGACCCGGCCCTGGCCGACCGGGTCGGCCAGGGGGGCGCGGTGCCGATCACCGGCGTCGCCGTCGGCGGGCCGGCCGACAAGGCGGGCCTGCGGCCGGGTGACGTCGTCCTGGCCGTCGGCGGCAAGCCGCTCCGGGGGGGCGGCTCGCTCCAGGGGGCCATCGAGGTCGCCCCGGCCGGCGAGGCCCTGGGCCTGACGATCTGGCGCGACGGCCGCAAGGTCGAGGTCCCGGTCACGCCCGAGGCCCAGCCCGACGCCCTCGGCCTCCCCGAGGCCGCCCCGCCCGCCGCGCCGGCGCCGGCCCCCGCGCGGGAGGTCGCACCGAGGCCGGCCCCGGGGCCCGTGCCCGAGCCGCGACGGCCCGAGAGCTTCCCGGCCGTCGGCCTGCGGCTGGCCGAGCCGACCGCCGAGCTGGCCCGCCGGTTCGGCCTCGACCCCGAGGTCAAGGGGCTGGTCGTCGTCGGCGTCGAGCCCGACAGCCCCGCCGACCGCGGCGGCCTCGAGGTCGGCAACGTCGTCACCGACGCCGGCCGACGCCGGGTCGCCGCCCTGGCCGACTTCCGCGCCGCCCTGGCCAAACGGCCCGAGGGGCACGACCTGATCCTCCGCATCCTCAAGGGCTCGAAGCCCGAGTTCCGCGTCCTGATCGGCCCGGCCGCCGACGACCCTTCCAGGAACAAGGATAAGGAGCCCTGAACCCGACCCGACCGACCGACGACCGACGACGCGGGGCAAGCCGCCAGGAGTTCCCCAGGAAGGCCCCCGTCCACGGACCGGACCACACGCCGACGCCGACGACCGTAGGGGCCTCCGACCGATGAGACGACGCATCCTGGTAGTTGACGACGACCTGTTCACGTGCCAGATCGTCCGCGGCTTCCTCGAGCCCGAGGGGTACGAGGTCGAGGCGGTCGCCGACGGCCGATCGGCGCTCGAGGCGCTGCGGGGCGGGCCGTTCCATTTGATGATCACCGACATGAGCATGCCCGACCTCGACGGCCTCGGCCTGCTGGCCGCGGTCCGGGGCGAGCGGTTCCCCTGCGGGGTGATCTTCCTGACCGGCTTCGGCGACACCGAGGTGGCCTTGGAGGCGATGAAGGCCGGCGCCGACGACTTCCTGACCAAGCCGTGCGAGCCCGAGCGGCTCCGCGTGGTCGTGGCCCGGGTCCTGGAGCGGCGCCGGCTGATCGACGAGCTCGAGCAGCTCCGCCACCAGATGCGCGAGGAGTACAGCTTCCACAACATGGTCTCGAAGAACCCGAGGATGCGCCGGGTCTTCGACCTGATCGAGCAGGTCGGGCCGCTCGGCTCGACCGTGCTGATCCAGGGGGAGACCGGCACCGGCAAGGAGCTGGTCGCCCGCGCCATCCACGAGGCGAGCCCGCGACGCCGCGCCCCCTGGATCGCCCTGAACTGCTCGGCGCTCAGCGACTCGCTGCTGGAGAGCGAGCTGTTCGGCCACGAGAGGGGGGCCTTCACCGGCGCCGACCGCCAGCGCCGCGGGCGGTTCGAGGCGGCCGACGGCGGCACGCTCTTCCTCGACGAGGTCGCCGACGTCTCCCCGGCGATGCAGGCCAAATTGCTCCGCGTGGTGCAGTCCGGAGCCTTCGAGCGGGTCGGCGGCACGACGACGATCGCGGTCGACGTCCGCCTCGTCGCCGCCAGCAACAAGCGGCTCGAGGACGAGGTCAAGGCCGGCCGGTTCCGCTCCGACCTGTTCTACCGCCTCAACGTCATCCGGATCGACCTGCCCCCCTTGCGCGAGCGGACCGAGGACATCCCGCTACTCTCGCAGCACTTCCTCGACCGGCTCAAGACCAAGAGCATCCCGCCGGTCACCGAGATCGACCCCGAGGCGATGCAGGCGCTCCTGGACCACCGCTGGCCGGGCAACGTCCGCGAGCTCGAGAACGCGATCAAGGCCGCCGTGGCGATGGCCGACGGCTCGGTCGTCCACCGCGAGGCCCTGCCCGCCACCGTCGCCCCCCGACCCGGCCGCGGCAACGGCGCCGGCGGCGGCCTCATCGACATCGAACGCCCCCTGCCCGAAGTCACCGTCGACCTCGTCGCCCGCGTCGAGCGCGACTACTTCACCCAGCTCCTGACCCGCTACCGCGGCAACGTCGCCCGCTGCGCCCGCCACAGCGGCCTCTCCCGCCGCAGCGTCACCCAGAAGCTCCAGAAGTACGCGCTCGACCGGACGCGGTTCAAGGGGGAAGACGGGGATTGACGGGGGGGATTTCACCGCGGAGGACGCGGAGGACGCAGAGGAAGACGAAAATTTGAATATTTGAAACTATAAATTTTCGTCTTCCTCTGCGTCCTCCGCGTCCTCCGCGGTGAAATCCCCCCGCTACGTCACGGCAGCGGCACGTCCTTGAACTCGAACTCCAGCGGGATCGTGACGATCTTGCTCGGGGTCTCGTAGACGAGCTGGTAGTCGGCCGGCTTGCCGGGGACGTCGACGAAGAGGTACTCGAAGCTGAGCGTGCCGCCGTCGTTGCCGGTCTGGTTGAAGCCGCCGTTGAGCTCGAAGCGGGAGCCGTCGGGCTTCTGGAGCCAGAGGCGGTTGCGGACCGAGCCCATCTGGTAGCTCTCGGTCCCCTCGGCGCCGGGGAGCTTCACGGCGACGTCGACCTTCCAGGTCTGCTCGTCGACCTCGCACGACTCGAGGGTGACGCTGGCGTTCCCCTGCTTCTGCGTGACGTCGGCCTTGGCGAGGTTGGGGAAGCGGAAGGTCCGCAAGGCCGCCGGGACGCTCAGCTCGGCCTTGACCTTGACGCTGGCGAGCTTCTTGGCGTCGCGGTCGGGCAGGGCGAAGTTGATGTTGATCTCGGCCGCCGGGTTGTCGGGGTTGAGCGCCGCGCTCATCGACTCCTGGTCGAGGTTGGCCTTCACCTCCTTGCCGCGGTCGTCGACGATCTTGACGTCCTCGTTCTTCAACGCCAGCAGCATGGGGCGGAGCCGGGGCTCCCAGTCGGCCTCGAGCTGGAGGACGGCGAAGGTGTTGCCCCCCTCGAAGTCGCGGGTGGTGCGGAGGCTCTTGAGCGTGACGAGGAACGGGCCGGTGAAGGCCCGGAACGGGTTGGGCGTCGCCGGGGCCGTGTTGGGGGCCTGCTGCTGTTGCTGCATGCCGGGCCCGTCCTTCAGGCCGATCGAGCCGTCGCCGCTGAAGAAGTCGAGGCCGACGCCGCCCTTCCTGGCGACCTCGTCGAGGGCCTCGAGGAACGGCTTGTCCTTGAGGTCGAGGTCGAAGGTCGGGTTGCTCGGCTCGTCGCGCTCGTCGGTGATCGCGTTGCCCGAGAGGGCCTGGAGCTTCTTGACGGCGTCGGAGAGGCGGATGCCCTGGACCTGGATCGTGACCTTCGAGGCGCCGAGGTTGATCTGCTCGGCGGCCTCGCGGAGCGCCTTGCGGACGCGATCCAGCCGCGTCTTCTTGTCGGCGGCGTCCCCCTTGACCGGCTCGGGGACGTACGGCAGCGCCTTGGGCCCGAGTTCCACGAGCGTCTTCTCGGCCGCGTCGCGCGCCTCGGCCTTCTCGGCCTCCAGCTTCTCCACCAGCCGCGCCACCCGGTCGCGCAAGGCGGCGTCGGACCCCTGGCCCCGGGCCGTGGCCACGGGGACCAGCAAGAGCAGGGACAGGATGAGGGGACGGGTCATGGGCGATCTCCGGGAAAGGGGATTCACCACAGAGGCACAAAGGACACGAAGGAAGCGACGGGGAAACGCCGAGGGTTCGCCTGCAACGTTCCCGGTCGACCCTCACCCCGGCCCTCTCCCCGGCGGACACGGTGGGATTCCGACACCCTCTCCCTGGGGGAGAGGGTGTCCATCTTCCCCCCACTTCCCCCGGGAGAGGGCCGGGGTGAGGGTCCATTCTCTTCATGCTTAAACACGTCTGCGTACAATCTCTTCCTCCCATGCCCCATCCGCCATGACGACCCGACCGTCCGCCGTCACCCTGCCGCCTCGGCGAAGGTCGACGATCAGGTCCCAGTGGAGGGCCGATGGGTTGGTGCCGCCGGTCTCGGGGTAGCTCTGGCCGAGCGCGAGGTGGACGGTGCCGCCGATCTTCTCGTCGTAGAGGATGCTGCCGGTGAAGCGGTCGATGCCGGGGTTCAGGCCGATGCCGAGCTCGCCGAGCCGGCTCGAGCCGGCGTCGAGGTCGAGCATCGACCGCAGGTACTCCTCGCCGTGCTCGGCCCGCGCGGCGACGACCTTCCCGCGATCGAACTCCAGGGCGATGCCGGCGACCTCGCGGCCGCCGCGGCAGACGGGGAAGCTGCAACGCAGGCGACCCCGGGCGCTGTCCTCGACCGGGCCGGTGAAGATCTCGCCCGAGGGCATGTTGCGGCGGCCGTCGGAGTTGATCCAGGTCCGCCCGGCCACCGAGAGGGTCAGGTCGGTGCCGTCCCCCTCGATCCGGACCGTCTTCACCCCCGTCATGAACTCGACCAGCCCCGCCTGCCGCCTCCCCAGCTCCTTCCACGCTTCGACCGGGTCGTCGCGGTCGAGGAACATCGCCGAGGCGACGTAGGCTTCGTAGTCGTCGAGGGCCATCTTCGCGTCGTCCGCATACGCCGGCGTCGGGAATTGCGTCAAGACCCAGCGCCTGCGGCCGGCGGCCTTTCGGATCGGGTCGCGGGCGCGGTCGACCGCGGCCTGGCGCCTCGGGTCGATCCGGCTCATCGACCGGGTGTCCGACTCGGCCGCGATCCGGATCCGCGCGTCGGCCGACTCGGCCTCGAACAGCGGCACGGCCGGCAGGTGCGCGAGCTGGGCGTCGGTCGCGTGCTCGAGGAAGAACTCCGCCAGGCCCGGCAACTCCAGGCGGACCAGCGGGTGCGCCCCCCGGAGGATGATCTCCTTCGCGCACGCCTCCACCAGCGGCCGCGCCCCGACCTCCGAGGCCACCACGACCGTCTCGCCCGCCTTGACCCCCAGGCAGTAATCCACCAGGAGGCCCGCCCAACGCCCGATCCGCTCGCCCGTCATCGCGGCCCTCCCCCGGTCCGGCCGTCTCCGTAAGAATTCATCGTAATCGTTCCCGCCTCGCTCCGCAACGGACACGGGCCGAATCTTTGCCGTCCCCGCGGGCCGGCGATCGTGAACGAAAGTGGCCGGTGGGTTCGTTCGGCGCGCCGGGGTCTGGGTCCGAAGTGGGTTCGTTCCGCGCCGCGGCCTGCCAACACCCAACCCCCTCGATCCAACCCCCATTTTCCTTCCAGATGCCCCAATATCTCCAAGTTTGGGTTCGTTTTGGCGCCCGGGCCCCCGAAGTGGGTTTGTTTCGACGGCGCGGGGCCCGAGATTGGGTTCGTTTTCTCCGCGCACGTCCCCGTCTTGGGTTCGTTTTCGGCGCCGGACGCCGCTCCTTCGGTTCGTTCCGCGCCGCCTCGATCCCTCGGCAGAGCCTGCCCACATCCCCCAGCGCGCCGTTCGGTTCGTTCCGAATCGCGGCGTCTTGCCCACACGGCCGCCCCAGCCTTCCCAAGGCCCCGTTCGGTTCGTTCCGAACGGCGAGGGGCCGGGGCTCTTGGGCCGGGGGCCGGGGCCCCTTCGGTCCGTCCCGCGCCGGCCCGCTGGGTTCGTTCGGCGCGCGTGGGACCGGGGGCCGAAGTGGGTTCGTTTTGCGCCGCGACGCCGGCCGAAGTGGCTTCGTTTCGCGCCGCGCCGACCTCTCCCTCGCTTTCCCCGGCCCCTCGCCGAAGTGAACCAAACCGATCCGTCGGTTCGTTCCGCGCCGGCCCCCGGCCGGCCGCGAGGCGGGTCCGAGGGGCGATCGAGTCGGCCTGTGGATCGTTTCGGGGGGACATGAGGCCCGTCTCGTTCACCCGTCGCCGTCGTCCGCGCACACGATGCCCCTCCCGCGAGGAGCCGCTATCCCCTTAAGTTGGAATCCCGGCCGAAAACCGGCAGCAATTCCGGGAGGATGGCCCGATGGGCTCGTTCTCATCGCCGCGTCGCCCGGGCCCGATCGGGGGCCGTGCGGATCGAGGCCGGGGCACGATCCCGACCGCCGTGACCCGCCTCGCGCAGCTTCGCCGCCGGGACGATCGCGGGTGTCCCGGCCACCCGCGGGTCGCGGCCGAGATGACGCCGGGGGGCGAAGCGATCTGCATCATGGACGATTCCGAGGCCGATTCCCTGAGGCAATGCAGCCTCTTCCGTCGACTCACGCCCGAGCAGCTCGCGGCCGTCGGGCGGCGGGCCACGCTCCGGGCCTTCCGCAAGGGCGAGCTGATTGACCTGCCCGGCGACCCCGCCCCCGGCGCCTGGGTGGTCGCCGACGGGCGGGTCAAGATCAAGTCGATCACGCCCGAGGGCAAGGAGCTGATCCTCGCGTTCCTCGGGGAGGGCGAGGTCTTCGGCGAACTTGCCCTCGTCGACGACGGGCCCCGCACCGAGTTCGCCGAGGCGACCGTCGCCACCAGGGCCCTGGCCCTCGCCCGCGAGGAACCCGCCCGGCTCGCCGAGCAGGTCCCCGGCCTGGCCTTGCAGGTCGGCCGGCTCCTCGGCCTGCGCCGGCTGCGCGCCGAGTCGCGCCTGCGGAACCTCATGTTCCGGAGCAATCGACGGCGCGTCGCGGGGGTCCTCCTCGAGCTGCTCGAGGGCCGCCCTGGCCGACAACCGCAAGGCCCGCCGCGCGCGGCGCGTCGCGGGGGTCCTCCTCGAGCTGCTCGAGGCCCACGGCCGTCGCGACGGCCGATCCTGGTCGATCGGGCTCCCCTGTCGCACCAGGACCTCGCGGGCCTCGTGGGCTCGACCCGCGAGACCGTCACCATCGTCCTGGGGAGGCTCCAATCCGAGGGCCTCATCCGGGTCCGCCGCCGGTCGATCCTCGTGCTCGATCGGCAGGGGCTCGCCGCGGGTGCCGTCGTTTGAGGCCGGCGGCCCGGCCTCGTCGGGCGGGGAGGACGTCGCCCGCCCGACTCGGCGACACGGGGACCGCGCTAATTGTGGTGGAAGAGCCCGTGTTTCGCCTTCACGGGCAGGAAGAGTTGCACCGGCGCGTACGCCGGGGCCAGCACCGCCTGGGCCTGGGCGGGCTGGGCCGTGGTGGTCGGGGTGGTCGAGCCCTGGGCCTGGGCCTGGGCCGTGCCGTCGGCGGAGGACTTGACGTAGTTCGCCAGGGCGAGGATGTCGGCCTTCTCGGCGTCGGTCAGGGCCGTGACGTCCTTGTTGGCGACGTCGCGGGCGTAGACGACGCGGCCGTCGCTGGCCAGGTCCTCGGCGGTGGCCGTCGGCTGGGCCGCGAGCCGGTCCTTCATCACGTCCATGATCTTCTGCCGCGCGCCGGCGTCGGTGATGGCCTGGCCCGTCGGCGGCGCCGCGCCCGCGGCCTGCGGCGACGCACCCGCCCCGGTCGCGGCGGGGGCCGTGACGGGCACGAGCTTCCACTGGTAGTACGTCGTCGGCGCCGGGGCCGCCGCGGGGGCCGGGGCGGTCGCGGGGGCGGCGGTCGTCGCGGGCACCATGTAGTAGGCCGGGGCATACGTCGCCGGGGCATACGTCGCCGGGGCGTAGGAGGCCGCGGGGGCCGCGGCGTAAGTCGCCGGGGCATAGGCCGCGTAGAGTTGCGCGTGGCGGAGCGGCTTGACCCTCACCGGGGACATCGCCACCGGCGCATAGGCGGCGACCGGGGCATAAGAGACGGCGGCGGGGGCGTAGGCGGCGACCGGGGCGAGATAGACGGCCTGCCCCTTGCCGTGGCCGCCCGCCGCGGCGGGCAGGGCCGTCGCCAGGGCGACGCCCAGCGCCAGGGCGAGCGTCCGGGGACGGCGGAGGATGTCTGCGGTCGGCTTCATGATCGAGCCTCGGTCCAAGCCAAAAAGGGAAGGGCTCCCTCCCGTCGATCGATCGCGGGGATCGGCTCCGTCTCGGCCCGCCCGGACCGTGCGCCGCGCGGCCGGGGGCCCGCGGCGCGGAACTCGGGCAAGTTTACCACGTCTTTGCCCCCCCTTTCCAAGTCCCCGCCGTTGACACGGCGGGATGAATGGGTTGCAAGCCGGGCGGTGGTCCGGTAGCATCGTCGTTTCGGCCGAGGACGAGCGGGGCCTTTTCGAGACGATTGAGGGTGCGCGGCGATGTCGATGGACAAGAGCCTGAAGAAGGGGGCCGGGCTGGCGCGGGCCCGGAACGTGCTGACGAGGGCCGAGCGGCTGGCGGTCTTGCAGGAAGACGAGCGCTGGACGCCCAACGTCGGCGTCTACAACCTCCCCAAGACGAAGTACCGCCGCCTGGCGCCGGGCCAGTCGGGCCCGAAGCGGCCGAACGGGGCGAGTTGAGCCCGGTCGGGCCCGGGCCTCAGCGGTCGGTGGGCAGGTTGTTCAGCTCGGTCGCCATCTCGAAGTCGCGGGGGGTCAGGCCCCCCTCGACGTGGGTCGAGAGCTCGACGCGGACGGTCCGGTAGCTGAGGATGATGTCGGGGTGGTGGTCGAACCGCTCGGCCAGGGTCGCCACCTGATTGACGAACTCCAGGGCGCGGCGGGCCGACGGGAACTGCCAGGTCCGGATCAGCATGTCGCCGAGGCGGTCCCAGCCCTTGGCCGACGGCATCTGGACCTGGATCTCGGGCTCGCTGAGTTTGGCCATGTGGGCTCCCCCGGCGGCCGGTCGGTCCGGCCGCCGCGTCGTTCTCCCGTCGCGATGGCGTCCGACTCTTATTATTTCCCGCGCCGGCCGGGGACACAAGCCCCCGCGAACGGCGCCGGCCGGGGAGCCGACGTCGCCGTGAGCCCGGCCTTGCTCGCCACCTGCTGCGCGGCGATCGTCGGGGCGAGCCTCCTGGGCGGCGCCCTGCCCCTGGCGACCTTGCTGACCCACACGCGGTTGCAGGTCTACCTCAGCTTCGCCGCCGGCACGATGCTCGGTGCCGCGTTCTTCCACATGCTGCCCGAGGCCGTCGCCGCGGGGTCGGCCGGCACCTTGCGATGGGCGGCGGCGGGCCTGCTGGCGCTGTTCTTCCTCGAGCGGTTCTTCGCCTTCCACCACCACGAGGCCCCCGCCGACCCCTGCCCTCCCCACCCGCACGAACATGACGAAGGGCACGGGCACGCCGCGGGCCTGGTCACGCCGGGCGCGCCGGGGGGGGGCGGGAGGGCGGCGAAGGGGGCGTCGCTGCACTGGGGCGCGGCGGCCTTCGGCCTGGCGGCGCACTCGCTGGTCGGCGGCATCGCCCTGGCCAGCGCCTGGGCCGTCGCCGACCGCCGCGGCGGGCCCGACGCGACGGCCTGGGGCGTCGTCGTCGCCACGATCGTCCACAAGCCCGCCGACGCCCTGACGATCGTCAGCCTCATGCTCCGCGCCGGCGTCTCCCGGACCCGGGCGCACCTGGTCAACCTCGGCTTCGCCTTGATGATCCCCGCCGGCGTGGCCCTCTATGCCCTCGGCCTCGGCCGGCTCGGCCCCGCCGAGGCCGGCCACACCTCCGCCGCGGCCCTGGCCTTCTCGGCCGGCACCTTCCTCTGCATCGCCCTGAGCGACCTGCTCCCCGAGCTCCAGTTCCACGCCCACGACCGCGTCAAGCTCTCGGTCGCCCTGCTCGCCGGCCTCGTCCTGATGGCCGCCGTCGGCGCCTGAGCCGATCCGTTCGAAGGGCCTGCCGTGCGGACCGATCCCTC
>DASZMJ010000136.1:0-3448 GCA_035551935.1 Isosphaeraceae bacterium | reverse complement strand
TGAGTGAAGAGGGTGATTCATCCTCTTCACTCAGCACCCGTGACTCAGCACTCCGCACTTTTTTCCCGACCGGGAGTTTGATAGGCTCTGGCCGGAACGACTTCCGGCGGGCGGGGGGCGGGGATGGAACGGGTCGGCTTGGGCTTGCTGGGCCTGGGGACGGTCGGCACGGGGGTGGCGCGGCTCTTGCACGACGCGGCCGACCGCCTCGCGGCGCGGTGCGGCCGCCGGTTCGAGGTGCGCTGGGCCGTCGTCCGCGACCCGGCCCGCCCCCGCGACGTGCCGATCCCGGCCGATCGGATCGTCGCCGACGCCGGCCGGGCGCTCGACGACCCCGAGGTCGCGATCGTCGTCGAGCTGATCGGCGGGATCGAGCCGGCCCGGTCCTTGACCCTGGCGGCCCTGGACGCGGGCAAGGACGTGGTGACGGCCAACAAGGCGCTCCTGGCCGAGCACGGGGCCGAGCTCTTCGCGCGGGCCCGGCAGCGGGGCCGGGCCGTCGCCTTCGAGGCGAGCGTCGCCGGGGGCATCCCGATCGTCCAGGCCCTGGGCGTCGGCCTGGCCGCCAACCGGGTCCAGAGCCTCGCGGCGATCGTCAACGGCACGTGCAACTTCATCCTCACGAAGATGACCCGCGAGGGCCTCCCCTACGCCGCGGCGCTCCGCGAGGCGCAGGACCTGGGCTACGCCGAGGCCGACCCGACGCTCGACGTCGACGGCACCGACACGGCCCACAAGCTCGCGATCCTGGCGCAACTGGCCTTCGGCGCCGGGGTGACGACGGCCCGCATCCCCCGCGTCGGCATCGACCGCCTCCAGTCGGCCGACATCCGCTACGCGGCCGAGCTCGGCTACACCGTCAAGCTCCTGGCCATCGCGCGGCAGGTCGACGCCGGCCTGGTGCTCCGCGTGGCGCCGACGCTGGTCCGGCGCGGCACGCCGCTGGCCGACGTCTCCGGCCCCTACAACGCGATCCGGGTCGTCGGCGACGCGGTGGGAGACACGCTCTTCTACGGCCGCGGGGCCGGCATGATGCCGACGGCCTCGGCCGTCGTCGGCGACCTGATCGACGTGGCCGTCGGCCGCGCCGCCCTGACCGCCCGCGCCCTGGATGCCTGGTCCGCCTCGGTGCCGCCGGTCCGCCTGGCCCCGCCGGCCGAGGTCCGGAGCCGGTACTACCTCCGCTTCACCATCGCCGACCGCCCCGGCGTGCTCGCCTCGCTGGCGCACGTGCTCGGCCTGCACGGCATCAGCATCGCCAGCGTGATCCAGCACGACCCCGGCGACGACGCCCCCCCCTCGGCGCCGGTGCCCCTGGTCATGATGACCCACCATGCCGCCGAGGCCAGCATCCTCGCCGCCATCCAGACCGTCGACCGCCTCGACGTCGTCCACGCGCCGAGCGTATGCTTGGGGGTGCAGGATTGAGGGTCCACCGCGGAGGACGCGGAGGACGCAGAGGAGGAAATTGGAATGAAATTACAATCATAGAATAAATATCATTTTTTCTCTCCGCGACCTCCGCGTCCTCCGCGGTGGACCCGCCTCCGGAACCCCTCCCATGAAGTATGCCCTCGTGATCCCCGACGGCGCCGCCGACGAGCCCCAGGCGGCGCTCGGCGGCCGGACGCCGCTCCAGGCGGCGACGACGCCGGCGATGGACCGACTGGCGCGCGAGGGGGTGCTCGGGCGGTCGAGGAACGTGCCGGGCCGGTTCCTGCCGGGCAGCGACGTCGCGACCTTGAGCCTGCTCGGCTACGACCCGGTCGAGTCCTTCACCGGCCGCGCCCCGCTCGAGGCCGCGGCGATGGGCGTCGCGCTCGGGCCCGACGACTGGGCCGTCCGCTGCAACCTGATGACCATCCTCGACGGCACGATGACCGACTTCACCGCCGGCCACATCTCCAACGACGAAGGCCGCGCGCTGATCGCCGCGCTGCAAGGCGCCCTCGGCACCGACGAGCTCGAATTCCACCCCGGCGTCAGTTATCGAAACCTGATGATCTATCGCGGCCGCGCCGGCCGCTCCCCCTTCGGCGCCGAGACCGTCACCACGCCGCCGCACGACGTGCCCGACCTGCCGGCCGCCGACCACCTGCCGACGGGGCCCGGTTCGGAGCTGTTGCGCGACCTGATGGCGCGTGGTTCGGATGTCGTCCGCGACCATCCCGTCAACCGCGCCCGGGCGGCCGCCGGCAAGCGGCCGGCCAATGCGATCTGGCTCTGGGGCCAGGGCAAGGCGCCGGCCCTGCGGCCGTTCGCCGAGCGGCACGGCCTAAGCGGGGCGATGATCTCGGCGGTCGACCTCGTCCGCGGCGTCGCCGTGCTCGCCGGCTGGGACCGCGTCGACGTGCCCGGGGCGACCGGCTACCTCGACACCGATTACGCCGCCAAAGGGCGCCACGCCGTCGAGGCGCTGAAGACCCACGACATCGTCTGCGTCCACGTCGAGGCCAGCGACGAGGCCAGCCACGAAGGCCGCGCCGACGCCAAGGTCGAGGCCCTGGAGCGGATCGACCGCGACATCGTCGCCCCGTTGCGCCGCGCCCTGGAGGGCCACGGCGCCTGGCGCCTCCTCGTCACCCCCGACCACGCCACCCTCCTCCGCACCCGCGCCCACGACCGCGCCCCCGTCCCCTGGGCCATGGCCGGCACCGGCCTCGCCGCGTCGGGATTCCCGTATGATGAAGCCTCCGCCGAGGCCGCCGGCGGGCCGTTCCTCGAGGAGGGATGGCGCCTCATGGATTTGCTTATCAAGAAAGAGAATGTTTAATATGACGATTTTATTTCGAATCCCGACGAAGACCGTCGAGTTGCAGCCCGGCGACTGCATGGATCGCGAGACGTTCCATGCGCTCTATGATGCGATGCCGGAGGGGTTCAAGGCCGAGTTGATCGGAGGCGTCGTGATGGTCCCGTTCGCAGCGTCCTCGGCCCATTCCGACGCCCACGGGATCATCATGGCCTGGCTGAACGTCTATCGGGCGGCGACGCCGGGAGTCCGGGCGCTGGACAACACGACGGTCCTCCTCGGCCCCGACAGCGAGCCGCAGCCCGATGCGGTCCTGCTCGTGCGGCCGGAGCACGGCGGCCGGACGAGAGTCTCGGACGGGTACATCGCCGGGCCCCCCGAGCTGATCGTCGAGGTCGCCTACACCAGCCGCAACTACGACCTGAACGCGAAGTATCGCGACTACGAGGCGGCCGGGGTCCTGGAATATGTCGTCCCGTTGATCGAGCGGGGTCGCGTCGAGTGGTTCGTCCTGCGCGACGGGGCGTTCCGGCCGTTGCCGCCCGGCGAGGATGGCCTGTATCGCTCGGAGGCCTTCCCCGGCCTCTGGCTCGACCCGGCGGCCCTGCTGGACGGCGACGTGGCCCGCGTGCTCAACGTCCTCCGCCGCGGCCTGGATGCCCCCGAGCACGCCGAGTTCGTCGCCCGGTTGGGTGG
>DASZMJ010000135.1:0-2708 GCA_035551935.1 Isosphaeraceae bacterium | reverse complement strand
AGCCCGACACGTCGTGCCGCAACACCGTGCTCACCCGCGCTGGGACCTCCAGCCCTTGCTGATCATCGTCCTGGCGATGACCTGGGCCGCTGGCGACTCACAAGCCGAGAAGTTCCAGACGGCGCGGGGGTTCTATGTCGCTTCTTATGAGGCCCGCAAACGTCCCGGCAAGACCTTGCAGGCTTACTCGAGCTTCAGCCTCGCCAGCAGGCTCGACCGCGCCACGACCGTGACCGAGCTGAGCGACATGGCGAGGGCGGCGATCAAGGGGCCGTACTGGCCGAAGAAGCCGAAGGCGGCCAGGGGGATGCCGACGGTGTTGTAGGCGAACGCCCAGAAGAGGTTCTGCCGGATGGCCGCGAGGGTGGCGCGGCCGAGTCGCAAGGCGCGGGGGACGGCGCGGAGGTCGTCGCCCGCGATCACGACGTCGGCGACCGCCTTGGCCAGGTCGGTGCCGCTACCCAGCGCGATGCCGACGTCGGCCGCGGCCAGCGCGGGGGCGTCGTTCAGGCCGTCGCCGACCATGGCGACCCGCCCGTGGCCATGGCCCTTGCGCCCCCGCAACTCGGCGATCTTGGCGGCCTTGCCATCGGGCAGGATGTCGGCGAAGACCCGCTCGCTCGACAGCCCGAGCTCGGCGGCGATGGCGCGTGCCGTCGCCGGGTTGTCGCCGGTGACGAGGTAGACGTCGGTCCCCAGCCTCTGGAGTTCGCCGACGACCTCGCGGGCGTGCGGCTTGAGCGAGTCGGCCAGCGCGACCGCACCGGCCGCGTGGCCGTCGACCGCCACGCGGAGGACCGTCTTCGCCTGTTCCTCGAGGGCGAACGCGGCGTCTTCCAGCGTCAGGGGATCGATGGCCGCGGTCTCCAGGAACCGCTCGGAGCCGACGAGCACGACATGGCCGTCCACCCGGGCCTTGACCCCGGCGCCCCGGACGGCCTGGAACTCGTCGACCGCCGCGCCGTCGGCGAACGGGGCCAGGGCGCGGGCCAGCGGGTGCTCGCTCCCCGACTCGGCGGCGCCGGCCAGGCGGAGCAAGCGGTCGCGGTCCCAGCCCGGCAGGGTGAAGACGTCGGTGATGCTCGGCTTGCCCTGGGTCAGGGTGCCGGTCTTGTCCATCACGATCGTCTCGAGCCGGTTCATCCGCTCGAAGGCCGACGCCTCGCTCACCAGGATCCCCGCGCGGGCCCCTCGGCCGGTGGCGACGGCCACCGCCATCGGTGTGGCCAGGCCCAGGGCGCACGGGCAGGCGATGATCAGCACGGCCGCCGCATCCAGCACCGCGCGGCCCCAGTCGCCGGTGGCCATTCCCCAGCCCAGCAAGGTCATCGCGGCGATCACCAGCACGATCGGCACGAACCAAGACGAGATCACGTCGGCCAGGCGCTGCACCCCCGCCTTCGATCCTTGCGCCTCGCGGACCATCCGCACGATCCCCTCGAGCGCGCTCTCGCGGCCCAGGCGCTGCGCCTCGATGACGAGCGTGCCGTCGGCGTTGAGCGTGGCCCCGGTCACGCGGTCGCCGGGCCGCTTGTCGACCGGGTCCGACTCGCCGGTCAGCATCGACTCATCGACGCTCGACTCCCCCTCCAGGACGCGGCCGTCGACGGGGACCGTCTCGCCCGGCCGGACCCGGATCCGGTCGCCCCGGCGGACCTCGGGCAGCGGGATTTCCGCCTCGCCCCCCGCCCGGATCACCCGCGCCGTCTTCGGGGCGAGGTCCAGCAGCCGCTCGATCGCCGCGCCCGCCGCCCCCTTCGACCGGACCTCCAGGTACTTGCCGAGCGTGATGAGCGTGAGGATGATCCCGGCATCCATGAAGTAATGCGCCTCGTGGGCATGCCCGAGCAGCAACTGCACGACGCTGTAGCCGTAGGCGGTCGAGGTCCCCAGGGCGATCAGCGTGTCCATGTTCGCCGCCCCCTGCTTCAGCCGCAGCCAGGCCCCCCGCAGATACGGCCCGCCCAGGTAGACCTGCATCACGGTCGCCATCGCGAACATCGCCCAGCCGACCCACGCCGCGTGGCCGAATGCCGACGGGAACAGCCAGGAGCCATAGCCCAGCACGACGAGCGGGATCGCCATCAGGACGCCGACGATCAGCCGGTTCCGCCAGTACGCCAGGTGCTCGGCCCGCTCGCGGCGCAGGCTCTCGGCCTCGGCGCCCAGCTCCAGCTCGGACCGGCGGGCCGAATACCCCGCGCGGGCGACCGCCTCGGCCAGTTGCTCCTCGCGCACCCGCCCGCGATCGACGACGACGCTGGCGCGCTCGGTGGCCAGGTTGACGCGAGCCTCCGACACCCCCGGCACCCCGGACAACGCCCCCTCGACCCGCGCCACGCAACTGGCGCAGTGCATCCCTCCAATCGCCAGGTTCCACTCCTCCTCGCCCGGGGCGTCCTGCACCGCAACCTCGGTTGCCGGCGGATTCGGAACCGGCGCCAGGCCCGGGGCGCGCGCGAGCATCGGACCGTTACCGATGGTGATCACCTGGGGTGACGGCGAGAGAACGAGCCCTCCTTCGTCGGGCACCCGGTAACCGACCGCCTCGACGGCCGACTTGAGCCGCGCCCGGTCGGCCCGCCCGGGGTCGAGCGTCACCTCGGCACGTCCATTGGCCAGGTCGACCGTCGCCGCCTGGACCCCCGGCACCCCCTCCAGCGCGTCCCGGACCGTCCCGACGCAATGATTGCACGTCATCCCCTGAA
>DASZMJ010000134.1:0-6439 GCA_035551935.1 Isosphaeraceae bacterium | reverse complement strand
ATCGGTCCGCAAGAGCGGACCCTACATAGAGCGATTCCTTCCCGCGATTCGGTATCACTCCGGGTCGAGCGCCCGGAGGTCCTCGGGCACGAAGTGGCCGTCGATGCGGATGGGCTGGCCGTCGAAGGCGATGGTGCCGCCGCCGAACTCGCGGCGCTGGATCTGGACGAGGTCCCAGTGGATCTTCGAGCGGTTGCCGTTGTCGGCCTCGTCGTAGGCGTTGCCGGGCGTGAGGTGGAAGCTGCCGGCGATCTTCTCGTCGAAAAGGATGTCGCGCATCGGCCGGAGGATGCGGGGGTTGCAGCCGATCGACCACTCGCCGATGTACGACGCCCCCTCGTCGGCGTCGAGGACCTGTCGGAGCTTGGCCGCGTCGCCGCCGGCGCACGTCGCCTCGACGATCCGGCCGCGGTCGAAGACGAGCCGGACGCCGTCGAACGACGAGCCGAGATAGATCGTCGGCGTGTTGAACCGGATGACCCCCTCGACCGAGTCGCGCACAGGGGCGGTGAAGACCTCGCCGTCGGGGATGTTCATCTCGCCGGCGCAGGGGACGACCGGGATGCCCTCGATCGAGAACCGGAGGTCGGTCTCCGGCCCGGTGATGCGCACCTCGCGCGCCGCCTGCATCCGCTCGACGAGCGGCCGGAGGGCCCTGGCGAGCCGGGGATAGTCGACGTTGCAGACGTCGAAGTAGAAGTCCTCGAACGCCTCGGTGCTCATCCCCGCCTGCTGCGCCATGCTCGGCCCGGGGAGGCGGAGCACGCACCACTTCGTGTGCTTGATCCGGCGCTCGAAGTGGACGGGTTTCATGTAGTGCGTGTTATATAAGTCCAGCTTCTCGCCCGGCACGTCCGCCATCTCGTTGACGTTGCGGGCGCCGCGGAGGCCGATGTAGGCCTGGACCATCTCCATCCGCGTCAATTCGTACGCGCCGAGCGCCCGCATCTGGGCCTCGGAGGCGTGCCGGACGACCTCGCGGATGATCCGCGTCTCCTTCGTCTCGACCAGGGCCGCCGCGCCGCGGAGGGCCGCCTTGCGGACGAGCAGGCGCGGCAAGGTGTCGTCCTCGAGGTCGAAGCACTCGACCAGCAGGGTTTCCCCCTTGGCCAGCCTCGTCGAGTGGCCGAGCAGGATCTCGGCAAGTTCGTCCCAGCGCGGGTCGGGCATCGTCGGCACGGCTCCACAACGACTCGATTCGACCTCGACCGACGGCGACGGGTTGCGGACGGGATGGCCGTCCGCTAGGCTTGGCCCGAGGCCGCCGGGAGGGGTCGCCCCTATTATGGCGAGGCCGACCCGCCGGGGGCAACGCGACGGCCGGCGACACGCCGCGGAGCGTTGGTTTTTCTCCCTCTCCCCCCGGGAGCAGGCACGCTCCGCGTGCCGTCCGCGAAACCCAAGGGGATGGCCTGGCGGACGGCACGCGGAGCGTGCCGGCTCCGGGGAGGAGAGGGGGGAAGGGTCGGAGGGCATCGCGCGGTGAATCCATTCGACCTGACCGGCAAGGTCGCGATCGTGACCGGCGGCAACGGCGGCATCGGCCTGGGGATGGCCCGCGGCCTGGCCAGGGCCGGCGCGGCGGTGGGCGTCCTGGGGCGGAACGAGCCCAAGACGACCGAGGCCAGCCGCGCGATCGCCGACGAATTCGGCGTCGGCACGCTCCCCGTCCTGGCCGACGTGACCCGGCCGGATGAGGTCGAGCGCGCCGTCGTTGAGGTCGCCGACCGCTTCGGCCGCATCGATATCCTGATCAACAACGCCGGCATCAACATCCGCAAGCTGCCGGATGAGCTCACGCTCGACGAGTGGCGGGTCATCCTCGAGACGAACCTGACGTCGGTCTTCGTCGTCTCGCGGGCGGTCCAGCCTCACTTGAAGGCCGCGGGGCGGGGCAAGGTCGTCAACATCGGCAGCATGGCGTCGGTCTTCGGCACGAGCTACGCGGCGCCGTACGCGTCGAGCAAAGGGGGGGTCGTCCAGCTCACCAAGAGCCTCGCGCTGGCCTGGGCGCCCGACCGGATCAATGTCAACGCCATCCTCCCCGGCTGGTTCGACACCGAACTCACCCGCGGCGCCCGCCGCCAGTTCCCCGAGATGCACGACCGCGTCGTCGCCCGCATCCCCCTCGGCCACTGGGGCGACCCCGACGAGATCGCCGGCGCCGCCGTCTGGCTCTCCAGCCCCGCCAGCGATTATGTCACCGGCGTCGCCCTCCCCGTCGACGGCGGGTTCACGTCGTGCATCTGAGCCGGTCCCGGCCTTCGGCACCAACGCCGCTCAGATCCAGAACGCCCACCGCAGGACCACGTACAACGCCGCGAAGAACCCGATGATCCACCACCAGGGGCGGCGTCGGGGCGGGGCGTCTTCGAGCGAGAGGTAGCGGCCGCAGTGCGGGCAGCGCTCGGACTCGTCGAAGATCGAGCGGCCGCAGTGCGGGCAGGGGATCGTGTCGTCGTCGTCGGGGTCGTCGACGTCGAACACGTCGTCCTCGTCGTCGTCCCAGTCGTCGTCGGGATCGCCCCGGCGCGGCATGATCATCGGCCTCCCGGTCCCAGGTTAGCAGCGCCGGCGGGGGCGGGGAAGGCGTCGCGGCCACCGCTGGCGGCGGGCGGGCCGGGCGGCAACGATCGATCGGTCGGCGCGAGGGAAGCGCGGACGAAGCGGCTCGCCGAGCGGGCGCCGAACGCCGGAGAAGGTCCATGAGCGCCGACCGGTTGCAAGCGTTCCTCGACGGCCTGCGCCGGAGCCAATTGCTCGGCACGACCCAGCTCGCGGACGTGGAAACCACCATCGCGGGCGGCAACGTCGGGGCCGAAATCCTCGCGGGCGAGCTGGTCACGCGCGGCTGGCTGACGGACTTCCAGACCGATTGCCTGCTGCGGGCGCACCCCGAGGAACTGGTGCTTGGGCCGTACCAGTTGCTCGAATGCCTCGGGGAAGGGGGGATGGGCAAGGTCTTCAAGGCGCGGCACCGGGTCATGGACCGGGTCGTCGCGCTGAAGGTCGTCCGGTCGGACTTGCTGACGAGGCCGGACCTGGTCCGCCGGTTCCACCAGGAGATCAAGGCCGCGGCGCAGGTCTCGCACCCGAATATCGTGATCGCGCACGACGCGGCCGAGGTGGACGGGAAGCACTTCCTCGTCATGGAGTACGTCGAGGGGGTCGGCGTCGATCGCCTGATCGCCCGCACCGGCCCGCTGCCGGTCCCCCAGGCCTGCGACCTCGTCCGCCAGGCGAGCCTCGGCCTGGCCCACATCGCCGAGAAGGGGCTCGTCCACCGCGACATCAAGCCCTCGAACCTGCTCGTCGCCTCGAAGGATTCGACGCTGAAGATCCTCGACATGGGCCTGGCGCGATTGAATTCGGTCGTCGAGGGGGACGCCCGCCCCGACGGCCTGGAGAGCATCCTCACCGACAGCGGCGTCAGGTTGGGCACGGCCGACTACCTCTCGCCCGAGCAGGCCGTCGACGCCCGCAGGGCCGACATCCCCGTCGACGACCTCGACGACGATGACGACGACATCCCCCTCGACGAGTCCCCGGGCGTCGTCGAGGATTGGGCCGAGGACGACGAGGAAGAGGAAGACGATCCCGACGAAGCCCCTCGCCGCTGGCTTCCTCCCGCGGTCGAGCTCGCCCTCCTGATCGTCGTCCCCGCGACCCTGACCGGCGGCGTCATCTGGCTCGTCCTCCGCCAGCTCGGGTATTTCGCGGGCCGGTGACGGGGAGCGCGGGGAACTCGCGAATCGCTCATTCGAGGCTTGGGGATCGCCCGACCTTGTGGCCCGGAGCGAGAGAACCATGACGAGAACGCGTGGGATCGCGGCGGCTCTCGGTGCGATGGCGGTATCGCTCGCGACCGGAACGGTCGACGCCGGTCCTGCCGAGGAGGGCGGGCACGGGTTCGCCCCGGTCAACGGGACGCGACTGTTCTACGAAGTGAAGGGGACGGGGCCGGCCGTCGTGCTCATCCACGGTGGTCAATTGGACTGCCGGATGTGGGACGAACAATTCGCGATCTTCTCCCGACACTTCCGCGTCATCCGCTACGACGTCCGCGGCTATGGTGGCTCGTTCCAGCCCGACATGCTCTACTCGGACGCCGAGGACCTCGCCGGGCTGCTCGATTACCTCAGGGTCGACAAGGTCCACATCGTCGGGCTCTCGCTCGGGGGTCGGATCGCGATCGATTTCGCCGTGACCCATCCGTCGCGGGTCCGCTCGCTGACGCTCGCCGGGCCCGGCCTCTCCGGTTTCGAGCCCCCGGACGGGGCCGAGTCGGACCTCCGCATGTGGAACATCATCAAGGCGGCCCGCGACGAGGGGCCGGACCAGGCCACGGCGCTCTGGTTGAAGGATCCCTTCATGGCCCCCGCCATGGAGCAGGCGCGGCTCGTGCCCGGGCTCCGGAAGATGGCCCGCGAGAACGCCCACTGCTGGTTGGCGAACCCCGTCCTGCAACGATCCCCGAAGCCGGCCGCCGCCGCGCGGCTCGGCGAGATCAAGGTGCCGACCCTCCTGGTCGTCGGCGACCGCGACGTACCCCAGATCAAGGCGACGATCAAGACGCTGGAGACCGGGATCATCGGATCAAGGAAGGTGTCGATCGAGGACGCCGGCCACATGGTCAATATGGAGAAGCCCGAAGTCTTCAATGAGGTCGTGCTGGGTTTCTTGCGCAAGCAAGATCCGCGACCATCTCCCGCGCCGGCGCCGGCGGGCGGGCCGGATTGACGGTTTCGATCGATGGCTCCTCAACGCTTCGGCACGAACGTGCCGCAGTGGCGGCAAGCCTCGGCGCCCATGTGGACGGGGCGGGAGCAGTTGGGGCAGACGCGGAGGCCGGCCTCGGAGCGGACGGGGGGAGAGGAGGGGCCTTCGGCGGTCGAGCCAGAGGGGACGACCTCGACGGCGGCGGCGTTGGCGGCGCCGTGGCGGAGGAGGTGGGCCGAGGACCATTGCTCCAACGCGGCGCGGTCGGCGTGGTCGAGCTCGGCGGTGGGGGTCTCGGCGGGCTGGCTGACGGGGAGGACGCGGGAGCCGGAGGTGGGCACGGGCACGACGGTGCCGCAGTCGGGGCACTGGCCGTGCGAGGGGGGGTTGTCGGCGGGCACCTTCAGGCGGCGGCCGCAGGGGCAGAGGAAGCGGATGAAGCCGTCGCCGGGGATGTTCGTCTTGTCCTTGTCCCCCCTGCGCTTGATCCGCACCTTGGCGCCGCAGTTGGGGCAGATCATCCGCTCGTCGGCCCCGACGGCCGGGACCTTGAGGACTTGGCCGCAACGACAGGTCGCGCGGGGCATGGGGAGGTCCTTTCGAGGGAGTCGGCTCGCTCGCTCGCTCCCTCCCAACACTCTCCGCCGCGCGGGGCTCGGTGTCAAATCGGCGGGCCGGGCGTCAGCGCGCGGCAGGTCGTAGCAGGTTCTCGGGCGCGATCAAGGCGTTGAGGCTGCCGGAGCGGAACCCTTCGAGGTCGAGCGTCACGTACTTGAAGCCCAGGCCCCGGAAGTGGGCGACCAGCTCGGTCGCGACCTCGGGCCGCGCGAGCGCGGGCAATTCCGAGGGGGGGACCTCGATCCGGGCGAGGTCCCCCTTGTGATAACGGACGCGGAGCAGCCGGAGCCCCCGACGGCGGAGCCACTGCTCGCCCTCGTCGACCATTCGGACCCGCTCGGGGGTCACGGCCTCGCCGTAGGCGATCCGGCTCGACAGGCACGGGGTGGCCGGCTTGTCCCAGGTCGGCAGGTCCCAGGCCCTGGCCAGCGCGCGGACGGCGTCCTTGTCCAGGCCGCACTCCTGGAGCGGGTGCCGCACGCCGTTCTCGGCCGCGGCGAGCATGCCGGGGCGGTGGTCGCCGGCGTCGTCGGCGTTGGCGCCGGAGGCGATCACGTCGACGTCGAGCTCGCCGAGCAGGCCGGCCAGCCGGCCGTAGAGCTCGCTCTTGCAGAAATAGCAGCGGTCGGGGTTGTTCCGCAGGTAGTTCGGGTCGGCGAACTCCTCGGTGCGGATGACCCGGTGGCGGATGCCGATCCGTCGCGCCAGCGCCTCGGCGTCTTCCAGCTCGCCCGAGGCCAGGCTCTCGGAGGCCGCGGTGACGGCGACGGTCTGATCGCCGAGCGCCTCGTGCGCCGCCATCGCGACGACGGCGCTGTCCACGCCGCCGGAGAAGGCCACCGCCACCCGGCCGTAGCCCCGGAGGGCCTCGAGCAGGCGGTCGCGGTCGGCGAGAGTCTTCGGGTCGTCCCAGTCGCTCAAGGCGCACCTCCGGTCCTCGGGCCCGATCGATCCTCGTATTGTAGGCCCTCCCGCATTTTGGGAAAAGTGCCGAGTGCGGAGGGACGAGTGCTGAGTCGGCCAGAGGAGGCGGCGGGGCTTGCCCTGCCCTACGGGCCCGCGGGGCGCTATAATCTCTCCACTCAGCACTCGTGACTCAGCA
>DASZMJ010000133.1:0-25256 GCA_035551935.1 Isosphaeraceae bacterium | reverse complement strand
AGGAGCGGATTGCTGACGCCACCGAGGTCGGAGCCGAAGGAGATTGTCATGGGGCCCTACTCGAAGGATCTTCGCGAGCGGGTCGCGGCGGCGGTCGATCATGGCGAGGGCTCTCAGCGCGAGATCGCACGAAGGTTCCGCGTCAGCCTCACCTTCGTCTTCCGCCTGCTCCGTCGACGCCGCGATGCCGGCACTCTGGACCCCAAGCCGCACGGAGGCTGCCCGCCCTCTTCGCTGGGGCCCGACGATCTGCGACGCCTCGCGGAACTGATCCGCGAGCGGCCCGACGCCACCTTGGAGCAATTGCGGGAGCAGGGCGGCTTCCGGTGCAGCCTGACGACCGTGTGGCGGGCCTTGCGCCGCCAGGGGCTGACCCGCAAGAAGAAGACCCAGCACGCCGACGAGCGAGACCGGCCCGACGTGCAGAAGAAACGCCGCTCGTTCCGCCGGGAGGTGAAGCGGATCGAGCCCGAACGCCTGATCTTCGTGGACGAGACGGGGGTGACCACGGCGATGACCCCCGCTTACGCCCGGGCCCCGCGCGGCGAACGAGCGTTCGCTTCGGCCCCCGGTTCGTGGGAGTCGGTGACCGTGATCGCGGCCCTGGGGCTGGATGGGGTGTGTGCCCCGCTGGCGTTCCCGGGATCGACCAACGCCGCGACGTCCGAGTCGTACGTCGAGCAGGTGCTGGTGCCGGCCTTGCACGAGGGGGATGTCGTCATCTTCGACAACCTCTCGGCTCACCTGGGGACCGCGGTGACCGAGGCGATCGAGGGGGCGGGGGCGCGTGTGCTGCCCCTGCCGCCGTACAGCCCGGATTACACGCCGATCGAGGAGATGTTCTCGAAGGTCAAGGAGTTCCTGCGCCGGGTCGCGGCTCGGGTCAGAGGGGATCTCTACGACGCCATCGGTGACGCGTTGCGAGAGGTAACCGACCAGGACATCATCGGCTGGTTCCAACAGGCCGGCCTGTATGCAGCTCATGGGTAAACCGCTCTACTGAACCTCTACGCCCGCTGGGCGGAGAAGACGCCGCCGCTGATGCGCGAGCATCCGGGCTGGGCCCACCGGCGCGACCGGCGCCGCGCCGCCTGGGAGGCCGACGGCCGCCCGGAGAGGCCGACCTGGGACGAGCCGCGAGTCCCGAAGACGCTGAGCCTCCCTGGCGCCGGGACGAAGAGTTCGCCCATGTACCTCGACCGGGCACTCGCGGCCGGCTACCGGCGGCTGGTCGCCGTCGAGGGCGTCTTCGACGCGGCGCTGCTCCAGGCGCGGGGCGAGACGAACGTCGTCGCCTACGTCGGCGCCGCGTTCACGGCGGGCCAGCTCGCGACCCTCGAGGGCTACGGCGTCGAGGCCGTCACGATCGTCCCCGACGCCGACGGCGGCGGGGCCCGCGGGGCCGAGGGGTGCGTCCGGCGGCTGCTCGAGATCGGCATCGCGGCCGACGTCGCGTCGCTGCCCGAGGGGCTCGACCCCGACGAGTTCGTCCTCGACCGCGGGCTCGACGCCTGGCGGGCGCTGGCCGGGTCGCCGACGCCGGGCCTCGACTATCTCGCCGCCCGCCTCCTCGAGGGCATCGGCCCCGACTGCGCCGCGCGGCGGGCGCGAAGGCGGCCGCCGTCGCGGCCGGCTTCCGCGCCGAGGCCGACCGCGACGCCCTGCTCGCGCGGGTCGCGGAAGGCACCGGGGGCGGGCTCGACGCGCTCCGGGAGCGGTGCGCCCGGCGCCTGGGTCGTGCGCGAAGGGGAGGGGATCCGGGTCAGGGCAAACGCATCTAATTCACAAATCCTTGTCTGCAAAGAACTTGCGACTAGTTGAATTCCGTGCACTAGATTGCAAATCCTTGCAGGACAAGGATTTGCGAAACACGTGCGTTCGCCCTGGGATCCGGGTGGGCCGGCGCCGACGGTCGGAGAAGCCGTCAATACCTATCGAATCCTTGACGGTAAGATCTGCCGGCTGATCCCGATCGACGACCTCGTCGAGGTGCAACCGCTCTGCAACTTCCAGGCGCGCATCGTTGAAGACGTCGTCGTCGACGACGGCGTCGAAACGAAGCGACATTTCGTCGTCGAGGCGGAGGCCGCCGACGGGACGCCGCTGGGTCGGGCGACGATCCCCGCCGACGAGTTCTCCCGCCTGGACTGGGTCGTCCCGGCGTTCGGCCCGCGGGCCATCATCGAGCCAGGTCGCGCGACAGTCGAGCACCTGCGCGTGGCCATCCAGACGCTGAGCCGACCCACCCTCAAACGCGTGTACAGGCATACCGAATGGCGGGAGATCGACGAGAACCCCTACTTCCTCCACGCGGGCGGCGCGATCGGCCCCGACGGCCCCGACGGAGCGATCGCGGTCGACCTGCCCGACGCCCTCCGGCTCTTCCGGCTCCCCGACCCGCCGACGGGCCCCGAGCGCGTCGCGGCGATCCGGGCCACGCTCGCCCTCGGCGACGGCCTGGGGCCGGACCGCCTGGTCCTGCCCCTGCTGGCGGCCGCCGTGCGCCCCGTGCTCGGCGCGCCGAACTACTCGATCCACGTCCAGGGTCGGACGAACACCTTCAAGACCGAGCTTGGTGCCCTCGTCCAGCGGCACTACGGCCGGGAGATGTCCGCGGATCGGCTGCCGCTCCACTGGTCCTCGACCGAGAACGCCATGGAGGCGACCGCGGCGGCCAGGGACGTGGTCCTGGTCGCCGACGACTACGTGCCGGCCGGCGGGGGCCTGGAGGCCTCCGCCCTCAACCGGAAGGCCGACCGCCTCATCCGCGCCGTCGGCAACCAGGGGGCGCGCCAGCGGTGTCGACGTGACGGCTCGCCGATGGCGGCCCGGCCGCCGCGGTGTCTCCTCATCTCGACCGGCGAGGAGACGCCGCGGGGGCAGTCGCTCCAGACGCGGATGCTCCGGCTCGACGTGGCGCCGGAGGATGTCGACCGCGCGCGGTCGACCGCCTGCCAGGAGGACGCGGAGGCGGGCCGCTATGCGGCGACGACCGCTGCGTTCGTCGCCTGGTTGGCCCCGCGGCTCCGGGAGCCCCAGGCCCGGCTGCGGACCGAAGCCCGGCGTCTGCGGTGCGAGCAGGTCGCCGCCGAGGCGGCCCGGACGATGCCCCGCACGATCGGCATCGTCGCCGACCTCCTCGCCGGGGTCGGAACCTTCCTCGACTTCGCGGTCGAAGCCGGAGCCATCGCCGACGCGGAACGGGATCGTAGGCTCGCGCGATTCCGCGCCGCGTTCGTCGCCGGCTTCGAGGAGCAGGTCCCCGAGGACCCCGCCGAGCGCTATCTCGCGCTGCTGCGGGCGGCCCTCGCGACCGGCGTGGCGTACCTGCTCGACTGCGACGGGAAGCCGCCGATCGAGGAGGCCCGGAGCTCGTGCGGCTGGGGCCCCGGCCGGCACGGCACCGACTCCCCGCGCGGCCGCCACGTCGGCTGGATCGACGGCGACACCGTGTACCTCGAGCCCGAGGCCGCCTTCGCCGTCGTCCAGGGCCTGGCCGAGAGCCAGGGGGAGCCGCTCCCGTTCCGCAAGGAGACTCTTCACAAACGGCTCCACGAGCGGGGCCACCTGCGCGCGACGGAGCCGAGTCGCCAGACGCTCGTCGTCCGGAGGATGATCGACGGGGCCCGTCGGTCCGTGCTCGAGTTCGCGGCCGAGGTGCTCGAGATCGGCGGCGCCCCGGGTCGGCGGCCTCGGCTGACCGCGGTCGGTGGATCGACCGGCGACCTGCCCGGCGCAAGTCCCTCGCCGCCCAGGGCCTGGGGGTAGCCGAAGGCCCCGTGGTCGGCCTGGTCAGGCCGTCGGCGCGCAAGGTCTCCTCCGGGGACTTGCGCAACCTAAGACCCTCGCGTCGTCGCGACGGGTCAACAGCGAAAGGAGGCCCGAGGCCGGCGGCGCGCCGCCGGCTCCTCGCTGCGTCGGCCGGCCCGGCACCGGTCCTCGAACCTGGTCGAATGCGCCGACTGCGGCGCGACTCGTCCGTAGGAAGACACGCGATGCTCCGGCTCCCACTTCGGCCGCGACGTCTCACGGCCGAGTCCAAGGGCGCACATCGTCGTAGTCGATCGGATCGACCGACCCGCCCGACCATTCTGCCCGGAAACCTGGCTAGCGATCGTACTCGACCCACCGCGAGCTATCCGGTCGCCGCTCGCCCCATCACTCGAGCGCCGTGGGCATGCTCGCCGAGGCGGTCGAACGGTGCCGCGTCGGCGCGGAGCATGCCGAGCCGGCCGGCCGGTAGCTCCTTCGCAGCGCGAAGATCCACGGCAAGGCCGCGGTAGATCCGTTCCAGCACCTCGGCGGTCGCCCCATCGTCGACCCGCCATTGCGAGTACCAGACGATGCGCCTACCGGCGGCCGGAAACGTCCGCGCCATGCCGCCGACCCCCTTCGGCCCCCCCGCGCCGCCGTGGCCAGCCGGGCCTGCGCCAAAGACCACCAGGTCGGCATCTAGCGGCGGCCACGAGTCCGCTTCGACCTTGGACACGCCAGCCTCACCGGCTCGTTCGACGGCCGACTCGGCCGACGAGGGGCCGACGAGCACCTCGGCCCGCCCGGCCCCCATGTGCCGCGACGCCTGTCGCCTCCAGCCGCTCCGGCGTCATGCCGCCGGACGTAGGCGAGCGTCCGACCCATGCCCCACGTCGCCCACCGCGGGACGACGGCGAGGTCGGCACCGCGCACGGCGGCGGACGGGATGCACCCACCTATCGAGGCCGACGCGGCCCCGGGACCAGCGCGTGCCGCAACCCCCTGCGGGCGGCCGGAGCGGCTGTCTCCTGCTGTCCGAAGTCCTGCACAACTGGCGTTCGAGTCTGGGGTCGGACTCCGGGGAATCGGCGTGGCGGGTTGTCCTCGACGATCCGTTCGCCGGGCGCTGTGGCCGCGGCCGCCAGCGTGGGCTCGGACATGCCTCGAATACATCCCGGGCCGAGGCCGCACGCGGACATGGCGGGAGTGGCCGACATGCGGCGGGCCCGCGCACGAACCCGGGGCAACGAACCACCCTGCGGCCGACGGTCGGTCCGCGCGGACAAAGTCGGCCCCCTCCTCAGGCGCAGAGATCTTCGGGCCGTGCGCGCGGCGGCCCCGGGCTGCGCGCCGTCCGGAGCCGTGCCGAGGGGATACACCGGGACCGAGCGCGGCGATGCGGCCGTCCGGGCGGGGGGTTGGGAAACAGAGGGCAGATGGCTGCTGCGCCCGGTGCTCGTGCGACGACGCCGACGCCGCTCCACCGCGAGGTCCGGCGCCGGTCCCTGAGGCCGATGACGCAGGACATCGGGCTGATCCCGTCCGGCGCCGCGGGAGGAGGGGGCGAGGCCCTCGGGCGGGCCGATCGGACGGCGGCGCGCCGCCGCGGCGGGGCTGGTAGACTGCGCCGCGGCGTCGGGCGAAGGGCCCGGCGGGCGGCCTCCGGGACGACCAGCGCGATGGGCGACCACCCCCTGCTCTCGGTGCGCGACGTGGCCACGCAGCTCAACGTCAGCACCCAGACCATCTACGACCTCTGCGCCGCGGGGAAGCTGCCGCACCGCCGCATCGGCGTCGGCCGCGGCGCGATCCGGTTCACGACCGGGGATGTCGCCGCCTACCTCGACCAGGCGGCGCGGGGGCCGGCGGCGCGGGCGACGCCCCCGGTTCCCCCGACGCCGACGCCGCGGGCGTGGGCGCCGGCGCGGAAGAACTATCACGCGTCGTAGCCGCCCCGGCCGGGCGGACGGCGCGGGCGACCGCGCCCAGGGCGCCCGCCTCGGCGGCGACGTGGGCGGCGTAGCGGCGCTCGAGCTCGCGGCCGTCGACGTGGCCCATCGCCTCGGCGACGAGCTTCGTCTGCTGGCCGGCCAGGACCGCGTCGGTGCCGAAGCGGTGGCGGTAGCTGTAGGCCGTCGCCTCGCCGCCGAGGCGCAGGCCCGCCGGCTCCCCCCGCGCCTGCCGCGCGTCGGCCTCGCGGTCGAACCGCCGACGGAGGTTGCGGAACCGGCAGCGCACGCTGTTGCGGTTCCACGGCTTGCCCTCCGTGTTGCGGAAGATGGGGCCTTCGAGTTGTGCCGCGGCCAGCCGCAGCGACAGCGCGAGCATCTCGGGCGTCAGCGGCACGACCCGCGCGGGCCGGCCGGTCTTCCGCCGGGTCTTGTGCGGCACCCGCCAGCACGAGGCCTCCGGGTCGATCATCGCCGCCGTGACGTCGTAGACCTCGCCGGGACGCGCCCCGGTCGCCCAGAGCGCGAAGAGCATGTCGCGAAACGCCCGGTCGGGGACCGCCGCGAAGACGGCGTCGACCTGGGCCCGGGCCGCCTCAGCCGCCCGAGCGGGTCCTCGGCGAAGTAGCCCTCGGCCCAGGCCCACCGCGTCAGCCGCTTCACGACGGTGACCTTCGCCCGGTGCGTGCCGGGGGACCACTCGGGGTGCGCCGCGACCCATTGCGTGACGTGGTACGGACGCAGCGCGTGCGCCGGCAGGGCGCCGTAGCGGGCGCGGAATTCGCGCGTCTCGGCGACGTACCACTCGAACGTCCGCCGTTCCAGGCCGTCGCGCGCGGCGCCGGTCGGGTCGATCCGCCGCTCGCAGTGCTCGAGGAACAGGTCGATCAGGTCGCCGACGGTGGGCCCGGATGGCGGCGCGCCGCCACCGGACGCGGGGTCGAGCCCCCCCTTGAGGCGGTGGAAGGCGACCAAGGCCTCGTCCCGGGTCGCGGCCTTCGGCCCCTTGACCAGCTGCACGGTGCGGCCGCCGTGCTTGACGAACCAGCCGCCCCGCGCCACCCACAACCACGGCTTCGTCGGTCGCGCCATCGGCCCTCCCCCACGGTTATTTGGTAACCGTTTGGTATCACAGGCCGATGGCGGATGGATCTAAGTCGAATCGGGGCGGCGGGATTTGAACCCACGACCTCCTGAACCCCATTCAGGCGCGCTAGCCAAACTGCGCTACGCCCCGATACCGGACGGCTGGCGCCGTCGGAGAGTGTATTGTAGGATATCGGGGGATTCTGTCAATCCAGCGCCGGGGGCGGGCATGAGCGACGGGCACTTCGCGGATCGGCTGGCGGAGCAAATCCGGCGGAAGGGGACCGCGGCGATGGTCGGCATCGACCCGAGGCCGGAGGGGCTGCCGAAGGAGGTCGCCGGGCGATTCGGGGGCGACCGCGAGGGGTTGGCCGGGGCGGTGGGGGCGTTCGGGCGCGAGGTGATCGACGTCGTCGCGACGAGGGTGCCGGCGGTCAAGCTCCAGGCGGCCTTCTACGAGGCGCTCGGGCCCGAGGGGATGGCGGAGCTGCACGAGACGGCGCGATATGCGAGGCGACGCGGCCTGATCGTCGTGATCGACGGCAAGCGCAACGACATCGGCACGACGGCCGAGGCGTACGCCCGCGCCTATCTCGGCGGCGAGGCCGCCTGGGACGCCGACGCGCTGACGGTCAACCCGTACCTCGGCAGCGACGGCATCGACCCGTTCGTGAAGGCCGCCGCGGCCGCGGGCAACGGCCTGTTCGTGCTCGTGCGGACGAGCAACCCCTCGGCCGGCGACTTCCAGGACCTCGAAGCCGACGGCAAACCCTTGTATCAACACGTCGCCGATCGCCTGGCCGATTGGGCGGCGCCGCATCGGGGGGAATCGGGTTATAGTTTCATGGGTGCGGTCGTCGGCGCGACGTATCCGGGGCAACTGGCGGCCCTGCGCGCGGCGTTGCCGGGCGTGGTCTTCCTCGTGCCGGGCTACGGCGCCCAGGGGGGGAAGGCCGCCGACGTGGCCGCGGCGTTCGACGAGGACGGCCTCGGCGCGGTCGTCAACAGCTCGCGCGGCGTGACCTCGGCCTTCGAGCGTCCCGACCTGAAGTCCCTCGACTGGCGGCGGGCGATCGAGGCGGCCGTCGTCGAGATGATCGACGACCTCGCCGCGCACACGCCCGCCGGCCGCCTGCGGGCCGGGGGCGGCCGTTGAGGTCGTGGGATCGGCGCGGTCGCGGAAGGTGGCGTGCCAGGGCCGTGCCGGCCCCCGGCCGTCGAGCGGCCGGCATGTACCGTCGCCGAAGAGTTGATGAGAACACGTCAGCACCCCTTCGAAGACGACCGGCGCCCGCCCTCCTCGGATCGCGAACGAGACGGCGGCGCGGAAGGGGCGATCCCGGTCGATCGGCACGCGGACGCCCTCGCCGCGCAGGATCGTTCGCCCGCGGAGTAACGCGACCTCGACCCGGCGGGCCCCGGGCGCCGTCGCGGGGCCGGCGTCGCGGAGCGTGAGCAGGCCGGGGCCGTCGGCGTCGCGGTAGTGGAAGGTGGTCGTGCGCAGGACCAGGACGGTGAAGCCGGCGACCCCGAGCCGCTCGAACGGCACGCCCGAGCGTCGCAGCGCGGCCGCCTCCAGTTCGGCGCGGGCGCGGGGCTCGCTGGGGTGGAAGATCAACGCGACAGCGGGGGCGGCGTCGAACGCCAGGCCGTAGGGGGCGTAGCGGTTCTCGATGGCGCTGAGCGGCGTGACCAGGACGCGCTCGCCGAGCAGATAGGTCAGGCGGTACGCGAGCCAGTAATCGGCCTTTGCATTCGTGATGCCACGCTCGAGCAAGGCCGCGCCGAGCGCGCGCTCGTCGTCCGCCCGGCCGCGCGGGCCCGAGACCGGAATCCAGCCACGCACATACGAGGATTGGGCGATCCAACCGGCCGTCGCCGCTGCGACGAGGTAGGGGGCCAACATCAGGGCGAATCGCCTCGGCCCGAGCAGGTACGCCGCCGGGGCGAGGGCGAAGGGGGAGGCCCAGACGATCGGGCCGAGGTAGCGGGTCGTGGCCACGTCGGAGGGCATGACCGAGACGAGGAAGCCGGCGATCGAGCCCAGCGCGACGAGGCAGCCCGTCGCGCCGAGCCGGCGGATTCCCCAGGGGATTCGCCGCGCGAACAGGGCCGCGCCGCCGGCCAGGACCCCGGCCGCGAACAGGGCCGCGCCCGAGTACTGGACGACGCGGAAGGCCGGCCCGAGGTCGCGGGCCTCGAAGTAGCGCGACTCGCCGGCCGTCGCGAAGACGCGGGCCGAGAGCGCCCAGGGGAGGGCCGCGTCGAGGAGCCGGCGGGCGTTCTCGGGGAGCCGCTCCAGCGAGCCCCCGGCCTGCCAGGTCGTGCTGTGCGAGTCCTGCCACGCCAGCCAGACCAGGGCCGCGCCGACCGCCCCGCCGAGGCCGATCGCCCCGAGGTTGCCGGCCCGCGACCGGGCCGTCGAGACGCCGTCGAAGGCGCAGAGCGCGGCGAAGAGCAGGAGGGGGACCAGGAACTGGACATTAAAGAGATCCAGATACAAGGAGGCGACTCCTATCGCCGTCCCGAGGGCCAGCCGCACCCGGGGTCGGCGCGAGCCTGCGGCGCCGTCGAGCAGCCAGAAGGAGGCGAAGACCGCCGTGATGCTCCACTGCCTCGGGACGTAGAGCGCGACGATGTTGACCGCATGCGGCGCCAGGACCAGCGGCAGGACGCCCACGGTCGCCGAGGCGACGCCGAGCCGGCGTCGGAGCACGTCCCAGGCCAGCCAGGTCAGGACCACGTGCCCGACGAGCGGCACCAGCATGAGCACCAGCGGCCCCTCGCCGAAGGCCGCGAAGGCGAGCGCCACGAGCAGCACGTCGAGCGACGACTGGTAGCCGACGCCCCAGAGGTACCACGACCACTCCCCCCGGAAGACGTGCCGCGCCTGCAAGGCGACGATCGCGGCGTCGGACTGGACCGCCCCGGCGTTGACGAGCTGCGGCAGCCGCGCGAGCACCGTCGCCAGGGCCAGCGCCGGGAAGGCCCAGCGGGCCGATCGGGTCGTCGTCGCGGTCGCGTGCATGGGCGGTCGTCGTTCCTCGGCCGGCGTCGGGTCTTGCCCTTGTAATACGACGGGGCGCCGCTGTCGAGCGGCGGGCGGAGGCTTCCGCGGGGGTCGGGGATGATCTATGATCGGACATGCTCTGAGGCATACATCAACGGGGACATCCGGCCGCTTGCCGGGCCGGACTTCGGCCGGACGAGGCCGGGGGAGTGACCGACGATGCCCGGCCGCGACGACTCGCCCAGCGACCTCCTGTTCGGACTCCTGGCCGAGCGGACCGGCCTGATCGACGTCCCGACCCTCCTCGAGGCCCTCCGCGACCGCGAGGGCGGGCGGTCGCTGGCCGAGGCCCTCGTCGGCCGCGGCGCGCTCGACCCGGCCACGGCGTCGACGCTCGGCGACCTCGTCGATCGGCACGTCGTCGGCCACGGCGGCGACCCGGCCAGCAGCCTCTCGGCGGTCGCGATCGATCCGTCGCTGCGCACCCGGCTGGAGGCGACCGGCGACCCCGAGCTGATCGCCACGTTGCCCCTCGTCGGCGCGACCGCGCCCTGGTCCGGGCCCTCGAACGGCGGCGGGGCGTTCGAGGTCGGCCCGGCCGAGATGCTCGGCGGACGGTTCCGGGTGCTTCGACCCCACGCCCGGGGGGGGATCGGCGAGGTCTCCGTCGCGCTCGACACCGAGCTGAACCGCGAGGTGGCCCTCAAACAGATCAAGGAACGCCACGCCGACGACCCGGCCAGCCGGGCCCGGTTCGTGCTCGAGGCGGAGGTCACCGGCGGCCTCGAACACCCGGGGATCGTGCCCGTCTACGGCCTCGGCCACGACGACCTGGGACGCCCGTACTACGCGATGCGGTTCATCCGCGGCGAGAGCCTCCGCGACGCCCTGCTCGCCTACCACGACGAGGCCCCCCGGCTCGACCCCGGCGCCCGGGCCTTGCGGCTGCGGCAGCTCCTCGGGCGGTTCATCGACGTCTGCCAGGCGATCGGCTACGCCCACGAGCGCGGGGTGCTGCACCGCGACCTCAAGCCGGGCAACATCATGGTCGGCAAGTACGGCGAGACCCTCGTCGTCGACTGGGGACTGGCCAAGGCCACCGGCCGGCCCGACCCCGGCGCCCTGGCGGGCGAGCGGGCCTTGGTGCCGACCTCGGCCGGCGGCTCGGCCGAGACGATGGCCGGGGCGCCGATCGGCACCCCCGCCTACATGAGCCCCGAGCAGGCCGCCGGCGACCTCGACAGGCTCGGCCCCCGCTCCGACGTCTACTCCCTCGGCGCCACCCTCTACTGCCTCCTCACCGGCCGGCAACCGTTCGCGGGGGAGGACATCCTGGGCATCCTGGCCGACGTCCGCGCCGGCGACTTCCCGACGCCGCGTCGGGTCGACCCGACGATCGACCCCCCGCTGGAGGCGATCTGCCTGAAGGCGATGGCCTTGCGACCCGAGGACCGCTACGATTCGACCCGAGGCCTCGCCGACGACGTCGAACGCTGGCTGGCCGACGAGCCCGTCGCCGCCTGGCCCGAGCCCTGGATCCGACGCGCGGCCCGCTGGGCCCGCCGACACCGGCCGGCCGTGGCCTCGGCCGCGGCCTTGCTGGTCGCGGCGACCGTCGCCTTGGGCGTCGGCGCCACCCTCATCGACTTCGAGAGGCGCAAGACCGGGGAAGCCCGCGACACCGCGACTCGCGAGGCCGAGCGGGCCCGGAAGGCCGAGGGCCGGGCCCTCAACCTGCTGGCCGCCTCGTACGCCGACGCCGCCCGCCTGGCCGCCCAACGCGGGGCGTGGCGGCCGGCGCTGGCCCACTATGATCGGGCGATCGCGGCCGGCCACCCCGACACGGTCGCGCTCCGCCTGGGCAAGGTCCGCGCCTGGGTCGCCCTCGACGAGGCCCCGGCCGCTTTTCGCGAGCTCGAGGCCCTCGGCTCGCGGACCGACCTCGGCCGCCACCGCGGCGAGGTCCTCCTCTGGCGGGCCGACCTCGGCCACGCCCGCGACCTCGACGCCTCGGGGCGCGACCGCCTGCTCCAGGAGGCCCTCGCCGCGGGGCTCGACCCGGCCGACGCGGCGTATGCCCGCGGCCTGCTGGCCGAGACCTCGCCCGACGCCCTGACCCACTTCCGCAAGGCCCTGGAGCTCGACCCGTTCCACAACCGCGCCAGCGACCTGCTCGGCTGGACCCTCGGCCTGCTCGGCCGCCGCGTCGAGGCCCTCGACGTCGTCCGACAGGCCGAGCTGCTCTTCCCCGACGACCCCGCCCCCCGCGTCACCCACGCCCTGCTCCTGGCCTCCGACGGCGACCGCGCCGGGGCCAACGCCCAGCTCGACCACGCCGCCGAGCGGACCGGCCCGGCGGCCGTCGGCCGTTGGCGGCCGATGGCCGAGTTCCTCGTCCGATGCCACGACGCCGACGCCCGGATCGTCGACCCGACCGGCGCCGGCGGCGACCCGGTCCGTGACATCATGCAAATCTGGTCCGAGTTCCTCGCCGCCCAGGCCGCCTACCGGCCGGCCCCGAACGACGATCGTAACCGCATGACCGCCCTCGACTTCCCGCCGCGGCTGTCGCGCGCCTTCGGCCGCCTCCAGAGGTCGGCCCTGACCCTGGCGATCGGCCTCAGGCGCCCCTTGATCGACGAGCTCGATCGGACCCTCCGCGTCCATCCCGAGGGGACCATCGCCTTCTTCCGGGGCACCCTGCTGCTGCTCGACGGCCGCCACGCCGAGGCCGAGCCCGTCCTCCTGGCCGCGGCCGAGATGCCCAGCCTCATCGACTCCCGCCACATGGCCCGCCTGGTCGCCCTCCAGGCCCAGTCGTTCCAGTTGCCCCCCGCCGGCGACGCCCCGGCCGGGCTCCGCGACCGCACCCGCGCGAACCTTCGTGTCCTCGCCTCGACCGGCATCCCCGACCCCTCCTACGCCCGACTCGCCGCCCTCGTCGCCGCCCGCGTCGGCGAAATCGACCTGGCCCGCCTCTTCCTCTCACGTTCCCGACCCGACCCCGCCGCCGAGGCCGACAACCTCGCCGCCCGCGCCTACGTCGACCTCCTCGGCCAGTCCTTCGCCTCGGCCATCTCCTCCGCCAAGTCCGCCCTCCGACTCAGCCCCGGCCACTCGATCGCCCGCCCCATCCTGACCCTCGCCCTTGACGGCCTCCGCAACCAGGCCCTTGCACTCGCCCCGGTCCACGAATCCCCCCCGAAACCCTCATCAAACGCCCTTTACGACCTCGCCTCATCTTACGCCCTTTGCGCCTCCGCTCCGAAGGGCGACCGCCCCGGCCGTCCCCTCGCCCCCGACGAGGTCTCCCATCGTCGGCGCTTCAACGACCTCGCCCTCGCCGCCCTCCGCGCCGCCCATGCCTCCGGCTTTCGCGACCGCACCCGCCTCCTCGGCGACCCCGACTTCGCCCCGCTCCGGGTCCGTCCCGATTTCCAGGCCCTCGTCCTGGACTGCGGCTTCCCGGCGAACCCGATTGCTCGATAGGCCCGACGCCCATTCTCCCGGCGGCGGACCGGTCTGGGCCTCGAAGGGTCCTCGCTCCGAAGAGCGAACTGGCCGGGGATACTTCGGTTCGTTCCGCGCCGGGGCCGATCGCCGTCGGAGCTTGCCGTACCCCCCCAATGCCCCGTTCGGTTCGTTCCGAAAAACGGCCTCGGGCCCGCAGGGACGACCCAAGACCCCCAATGCCCCGTTCGGTTCGTTCCGCGCCGGCGGTTGGAGGACGGTTCCCTCCCCGTAGCAGGCACGCTCCGCGTGCCGTCCGCCCTCCATCCGCGTCCTTGTCTTCAGGCGGACGGCACGCGGAGCGTGCCTGCTACGGGAGACGAAGAAGCCAGCCCGCACGCCTTACCCAGGCCACCCAATGCCCCGTTCGGTTCGTTCCGCGCCGCGGCGGGGACGGACGTGGGTTCGTTTCGCGCGGGGAGCGATCTTCGTTTCCCCTCGCCGACGACCCCGGGGATCGCGGCATCTCCCGTCGCATTGTCAAAGAGCCGGCCGCACGATGCGCACCATCTCTAATCTCGTCATGACACGGCATTTTTATAACCGAAAAATGCTCGAATTCGTCGTTTTCTCGAGAATCGCGACGATCGCTCCCGCCGGCCGAACGGATCGATGAAGACCGCGCCTCGGCACCGGACGCTTGTCGGACGGGACCCCGTATGATCGGATAGGGATCGTCGGCCGGGCGATCGAGGGGACGGGATTCCATGCCGGGCCGTCGGGGGAGGGGAGGATGGCCACGCAAAGTGTCCGGGAATCGAGGCCGGCCCGACGATGGCGACCCCCTCGGCTCGCGTTGAGCGTGCGGGCGATGATGATCCTGGTCCTCGTGCTCGGCGGCGGGATCGGCTGGTATGGCTATCGCGTCCGGCTCCGTCGCGAGGCGGTCGAGGCCATCCGTCGGGCCGGCGGGCAGGTGTCGTATGACTGGGAGTGGGACGGCAAGTCGTACAAACCCAACGCCAGGCCACCGGCGCCGAAGTGGGTGGTGGATCGGCTCGGCGTCGACGCCTTCGGCCATGTCGCCGGGGTCTGGGGCGGGCCGGAGATCGTCGAGCCGCTCCGGGCCCACGCCGACGAGTTCAAACGACTGGAGTCTTTGGGCTTCTACCCGAGGCACGTCACCGCCGCCGACCCCCCCACCTGGCGCAACGTCAACGACGCCGACATCGCCCGGCTCCCGGCCCTGAGGAACCTCAAGCGACTGGGGCTCGACGGGACCGAGGTCACGGGGGCCGGGCTGTCGTGCCTGCGCGGGATGCCCCATCTCCGCGAACTGTCGCTGATGGGGGTACCACTCACCGACGCCGACATCGGCAAGATCGCGGGCCTGACCGAGCTCGAGAAGCTGAACCTCTACGGCTCGACGATCACCGACGCCGGGATGGCCCGCCTGAAGGGCCTCGACCGGCTCGAATCGCTGCAATTCTTCGGCGCCCCCATCACCGACGCCGGGCTCCAGACCCTCCGCGGCTTCCGAAGGCTACGCGTGCTGAGCCTCTGGCGAACCCGGGTGACGGACCTCGCCCCGCTCCGCGACCTTTCCGGCTTGACCGTACTCGTGATCATCGAGACGCCGATCGACGACCAAGGGCTGGCACCGGTCGCGGGCTTGACCGAGCTGCGGACCCTCCTCCTGGCCGACACGTCGATCACCGACGCCGGGCTCGGGCATTTGAAAAAACTAAATAATTTAACACACTTGAATTTATCGCACACGAGGGTCACGGACGACGGCCTGGCGCACCTTGCCGACCTCTCGAACCTCGCCAACCTCGACCTCAGCCGCACGCAGGTCGGCGACGCCGGCCTCGTCCACCTGACGGGACTGTCGCGGCTTTCCCAGCTGAGGCTCGACTCCACGCGGGTCACCGACGCCGGCCTGTCGACCCTGGCCTCCCTGCCGGGCAAGACCCGAGTCGACGTGCGATCGACGAGGGCGACTCTCGCCGGCGCCGCGGCCCTGGAAGCAAAGGCGCCGAACCTGACCGTGTACCCTTGACCGGCCGCATCCCGCTCCCTCGTAGGGCAGGGCTCGCCCTGCCTCTTCGATCCGGTGGATGGAGGAGGCAGGGCGAGCCCTGCCCTACGGGAGCTGCCGGGCAAGGCGCGGGTGTACGTCCGATGGACGAGCGGCACCCCCGCCGGAGCCGCGGCCTTGATGGCGAAGGCGCCGAACCTGAGCGTCTGGCCGTGATCGACGTCGGCCGGCGTCCGTGGGGCCCGCGTCAGCAATTCATGTACTTCCAGTTCCGCGGCTTGCCCTCGGCGAGCCATTCGAGCGCCGTCGCCAGGCGGCGGGAGCGGGTGGCGGGGGTCTTGGCCTCGGTGATCCACTCGACGTATTCGCGCCGGTGGCTGGGGCTGAACCTCGAGAAGGTGGCGTCGGCGGCGGGGTTGCCGCGGAGGGCGGCGGCGAGGTCGTGGGGCCCGACGACCTCGCGGGGGGCCTTGGGCTTCGCCCGTGAGGGCGAGGGGACGCCGGCGTCGTTCCGGCGCATGGCCTCCTTGATGTAGCCGGTCAGGACCTTCTTCGAGGGCAGGTCGGAGAGCTGGGTGATCCGCCCGAGCTGCCCCATGGCGTCGTCGCTGCGGTCGTCGCCGACGACGTCCGAGCCCTTCCAGATCCCGAACGCGCAGTGCGCCTTGAAGGCGGCCATGTGGCAGAGCATCCCCTTGTCGAGGAAGAAGGGCATACCCCACTTGATCGCCTCCTCGACGTCCGGGCAGGCGGCGTGGACGACCTCGCGGAGGTGGGCCAGGATCGGCCGCGCGAACTCCGCGGACTTCTCGATGTAGGCGTCCACGCGGGCGTCGCGCCGGCCCATGGCGTTCGCTCCTTACCCTCGGGAACGTCCGTTACCCGAGGTCAAATGGCGGATCGAGGATCGAACCTCGTCGTCTCCCGCGAGGGATCGGCCGATCGGGCCCCTCGGCCGCAGGAAATCCGCGTCAGGCGACGATCTCCTCGCCGTCGAGGCGGAACCGCTCCCCCTTGAGGTCGTCGCGCCAGACGTCGATGGCGTTGCGGATGCGGTCCTTCGCGAGCCGGAGCTGGGCGTCGATCATCCCCCGCTGGGCCCCCATCACCGGCGAGAAGAACGGCGGGAAGAACAGGCAGCCGCGGGCCTTCTCGAAGCTCTGAAGGGTCGCCCGGCTCGCCTCGAGCTCGGAGATCGCGTTGCGGAGGTAGAGCACCTTCGCCTTGCGGACCTCCTCCGGCGCCAGGCCCGAGAGGCCGGCGACGAACATCTGGAGCTTCTCGGGCGAGAGGAAGTCCGGGGGCTGTGCGTGCATCGCAAGCTCCGACGATTCCCGTGCGGATTTCGGTCGGATCGTAACCCGGCCGGGCCGGGCGGGCAAGCGGCCGGGCGGCGCAGTGCCCGCTTGACCAGGCGGTCGGGGGCGCGTCCAATGGACGCCCGGTTGACGACCGTCGAGGATGCTACCGGGGGATGCCATGAAGACGACGATTCTCGCGGGACTGGTCGCGTGCTGGGGGGCGGCCTGCCTGGGGGCGGCGCCGGCGAAGGGGTTGCCCAGGAGCAGCCCGGAGGAACAGGGGGTGTCGTCGTCGGCGATCCTCGCGTTCGTCGAGGCGGCCGACAGAGACATCGACGCCCTGCACAGCGTCATCGTCGTGCGACACGGGCATGTGGTGGCGGAGGGGTGGTGGACGCCGTATGACGCGGAGTCGAGGCACGAGCTGTACTCGCTCAGCAAGAGCTTCACCTCGACGGCCGTCGGCCTGGCCGTCGCCGAGGGGAAGCTGAGCGTCGATGATGAGATCCTCAAGTTCTTCCCCGACGAGGCGCCGTCGGAGCCGTCGAAGAACCTGAAGTCGATGCGCGTGAGCGACCTCTTGCGGATGTCGACCGGCCAGCAGACCGAGCCGGGCCGGACCGGGTCGAACTGGGCGAAGTCGTTCCTCGCGCAGCCGGTGCCGTTCAAGCCGGGGACGCACTTCCTCTACCACACGTCGGCGACCTACATGCTCTCGGCCACCGTCCAGAAGGTGACGGGGCTGACCGTGCTCGATTACCTGAAGCCCCGGCTGTTCGAGCCCCTCGGCATCGAGGACCCGACCTGGGGCATAAGCCCGGAAGGCGTCTCGCTCGGCGGCTACGGCCTGAGCGTCCGCACGGAGGACATCGCGAAGTTCGGCCAGCTCTACCTCCAGAAGGGCAAGTGGGACGGCAAGCAGCTGGTGCCCGAGTCGTGGGTCGAGGCCGCGACGGCGCGGCAGACCTCCAACGGCAGCAACCCGAAGAGCGACTGGGACCAGGGCTACGGCTACCAGTTCTGGCGCTGCCGCCACGGCGCCTACCGCGGCGACGGCGCCTTCGGCCAGTACTGCATCGTCCTGCCCGAGCAGGACGCCGTCATCGCCATCACCAGCGGCGTCAAGGACATGCAGGCCGTCCTCGACCTCGTCTGGGACAAGCTCCTGCCCGGCTTCAAGACGTCGCCCCTGGCCACCGATGACGAGGCCCGGGACAAGCTCCGCCACGCGCTGACGAACCTCAAGATGAAGACCCCCGAGGGCCCCGCCTCGAACGCGACGGCCGAGAAGGTTTCGGGCAAGAAATACGTGTTTGACTCGAATCCGCGGAAGATCGAGTCGATCGTGCTCACGCCGGCCGGCAAGGACAACGACGACGTGGCGATCGCCATGAAGATCGACGGCGAGGATCGTCGCATCCGCTGCGGCAAGGGCTCATGGCGGAGGGGCCGGCTGGCCTTGCTTCGCCCCGAGCAGCCCACCGCCGCCGCCGGCGCCTGGACCGGCGACGACACGTACACGGCGAAGGTCTGCTTCGTCGAGACCCCGTTCAACGCCACTCTCACCCTCAAGTTCGACGGCGACACTCTCCTGCTCGACATCGGGTCGAACGTCGGCTTCGGGCCGACCAGGCAGCCGCAACTCAAGGGCAAGGCCGAGTAACTTCCGGCCGAGGCACACCACCCCGTAGGGTGGGCACCGCCCACCTTCTTATGTTCAAATAAGAAGGTGGGCGGTGCCCACCCTACGCTTGCTTCGGCGGCCTCGGGGCCGGCCGGCGTTGCGGCGCGGCGGGGGGATAAGGTAAGAGGGTTGAGGAGAGAACGAACGGAGCGACGTCACGAGCCATCGAAAGGCGCCACGACGCGATGAAGACGGACCAGTTCCTGAAGCACTACGGCATCGCCGGCAACCCGTTCAGCGAGGAGGATGCCCAGACCGACACGGTCTTCAAGCGCGGCTGCCTCTGGAAGATCCACCACCCCGCCTGGGACAAGTTCTTCGGCAGCCCCACCGACCCGTCCACGGCGCTGGTCTTCGGCGAGAAGGGGAGCGGCAAGACGGCGTTGCGGCTCCAGGCCGCGGCCGAGCTCGAGGCGTACAACGAGGCCCACCCCGGCGAGCGCGTCTTCGTCGTCTCGTACGACGACTTCAACCCCTACCTCGACCACTTCCGCGCCGCCGTCCACGCCCGCGACGCCGCGCAGGCGCTGACGAAGTGGCGGCTCCAGGACCACATGGATGCCATCCTCGCCCTCGGCGTCACCAAGCTCGTCGACCAGCTCACCGGCGATCGCGTGGACCTGTCCCCCCTCACGCTCGACCAGCGCCGCGACCTCTTGCTCCTGGCCGCGCTCTACGACCAGTCGACCCGCGAGCCGATCGAGCGGCGCTGGAGCCGATTGCGCAGGCGATCGGGGTTCCGGCCCTTGTGGAGCCGGCGCGACCTCCAGGTCGGCTTCGGGATCACGGCGCTGATCGTCGCGATGACGGTCCTCTTCCGGTCGCTGCTGAGCTGGTCGGTCTGGCCGTGGGTGCTCGGCGGGATCGCGCTGGGGTGGGTGTACTGGCTCTGGCGGCTGGGTCGGGCGGTCTGGTACGCGGAGGACATCCGCAAAGGGCTGCGCGTCCTCAGCCGCGACCCGTGGGCGTTGCGCTGGGAGCTGCTCTGGTTCAAGCCGGGCGAGCTCGGCGGCCAGCCGTTGCCGACCGGCCGACGCACCGCGGGCGAGGAGCGCTACGAGCTCTTGCGCAAGTTCCAGGGGGTGCTGTCGAGCCTCGGGTACCGGGGGATCGTCGTCCTGATCGATCGCGTCGACGAGCCGCAGCTCATCGAGGGCGACCCGCGCAAGATGCGGGCCCTCGTCTGGCCGCTCCTGGACCACAAGTTCCTCCGCCACCCCGGCATCGGCGTCAAGCTGCTCCTGCCGATCGAGCTGGCGTACTACCTCGAGAAAGAAGATAAGGAATTCTACGACCGTGCGCGTCCCGATAAATTGAACATGATCAAGCCCTTGCGCTGGACCGGCCCCTCGCTCTACGACCTCGCCACCGACCGCCTCCGCGCCTGCCGCGCCGAGCCCTCGGCCGACGGCGACGGCCCGAGGCTCCGGCAGTTCGTCGACGACTCGATCGCCGACGAGACGCTCAAGGACGCGCTCGGCAACCTCCGCACCCCCCGGCAACTCTTCAAGTTCCTCCACCGCCTCCTCGAGGAGCACTGCCACCGCCACACCGAGGACCAGCCCCGCTGGTCGGTCGACCCCGACACCTTCCGCACGACCTACTCGGCGCACATGAGGGACCTGGAGGCGTTCGACAGGGGCTATGGCCACGGCTGAGGTCAAAAAGTGCCGAGTGCTGAGTGACGAGTGCTGAGTGGGGGAGGCGAGGAGAGAAGCGCCGACGAACGGCCTTCCCCACTCAGCACTCGTCACTCAGCACTCAGCACTTTTCCCCGGGCCTCTTGCCGGCGCGCCGGCGCCGTGTTAAACAACGGGGGGTCCGAAGACGCCGGTGCGTCGGCCGCGTGGTGACGACCGATCCGCACTCAGCACTCGTGACTCAGCACTCGGCACTTTTTCAACCGGAGCGAGCCATGCCGAAGCCCGTCTTGAAGGGGAAGCTCACCGTCGCCGGCGCCGCCGCGGCGCTGGTGGTCGCGTCGCTGGCCTTCGTCCAGGGCAAGGGGATCCTCTTCCCCGACTGGTCGGCGCCGACGAAGGGGACGTACCAGGCCCCGGCCGGCGAACTCGGCAAGAAGGCCGCGGCCAACCAGCCGTGGAGCGTGACGACCGTCACCTCGTCGATCCAGGGCAAGCCGGTCAAGGGCCAGCCGATCAGCGTCACCGGCGAGGTCATCGACCTGTCGTGCTACCTCCAGGTCGGCAAGCACGGCGACAAGCACCGCGACTGCGGCCAGAAGTGCGCCCGCAACGGCCAGCCCCTCGGCCTGCTGACGCAGGACGGCACGGTCTACATGCTCATCGACGAGGAGCACGACCCGCGCCGCGACGGCCTGACGACGCTCCGCAAGGAGCTGATCGACCACATGGCCTACGTCGTCCACGTCCAGGGCACGCTCACCGACGTCGAGGGGCAGAAGGCGATCTACGTGCAAGGGTCCGTCAAGGGTAAGTGACCGCCGACGGCCCGATCCCCGCCGGTCCGCACCCCTCCCCTCGCCGCGGGGCCCGCGCGAGGGGAGGGCGATCTTTCCCTATAGATGATTTTATGAATATCACACGATTTTTCAGGAATGGCACCCTCCCGACGTTGACGGCCGTCGGCGGCCTGCTGGCGGCGCTGGTCGTGGCGGCGGCCGCGGTGCGGGGCGACGACAAGGCCGCGCGCCAGGACGAGCCGCCGGCGCCGCCGAGGGGCCTGCCGCCGGCCTTCTGGCCGGAGGACAACCCGTACTCGGCCGCCAAGGCCGAGCTGGGCCGGCTGCTCTACTTCGACCGCCGCCTGTCGTCCGACGGCACCGTCTCGTGCGCCACGTGCCACGACCCGGCGCTGGCCTTCACCGACGGCCAGGCCGTGTCCACCGGCATCGGCAAGCAGCGCGGCGGCCGCAGCGCGCCGACGGTCATCAACCGGGCGTACAGCACCTCGCAGTTCTGGGACGGCCGCGCCGCGACGCTCGAGGAGCAGGCCAAGGGGCCGCTGGCCAACCCGATCGAGATGACCTCGGACAAGGAGGGGGCCGTCGCGCACCGCGAGACGGTCAAGCGGATCCGATCCATCCCCGGCTACGAGGCCCGCTTCAAGGCCGCCTTCGGCGACGACACCATCGACATCGACCGCGTCGCCAAGGCCATCGCCACCTTCGAGCGCACCGTCCTCTCCGGCAACAGCCCCTTCGACCGCTACCAGGACGGCGAGAAGTCGGCGATGACCCCCGAGCAGGTCCGCGGAATGGACGTCTTCTTCAAGAAGGCGAAGTGCGACGCCTGCCACCTCGGGTTCAATTTCACCGACGGCTCTTATATGAACATCGGCATCGGCATGGACCGCCCCAAGCCCGACCTCGGCCGCTACGTCGTCAGCGGCCGCGAGGAGGACAAGGGGGCGTTCAAGACCCCGACCTTGCGCGAGGTCGAGCACACCGCCCCCTACATGCACGACGGCAGCCTCCGCACCCTGGAGGAGGTGGTCGAGCACTACGACAAGGGGGGGATCAAGAACCGATACCTCTCCGAGCGGATGAAGCCGCTGCACCTGACCGCTCAGGAGAAGAAGGACCTCGTCGCCTTCATGAAGGCCCTCAGCGGCGAGGGGTGGCAGCACATCGCGGTCCCGAAGGAGTTCCCGCGGTAAGAGGCCCGACCACGGGGCGGGGACGGGCACCTCGAAGACTCGGAGCCCGTCCCCGCCCCGTGGTCCGAGCCCTCGACGCTGGCGCCGGGGGCCATCGGTGGCCTGATCTCGGCCGCGCGGGCGGCGCGGCGGCGGGTCCGCCTTCCCCGGATCGGCGATCCCTGGTAGGAAAGGGGTCGTGACGGGCGAGCCGGGTGCCAGGGAGGGCCGGTCCGCATGCGACCGAGGATGGTCAGGGGGCGGCTCGGGATCGGGACGCGGCCGAAGCGGCCGGCGGAGGTCTTCGAGCCGCCGGCGCGGCCGTTGATCCGGCCGGCGCCGCGGTCGACGATGTTCTTCCCGCTGGTCGTGCTGGTCGCGGTCCTGCCCGGCCTGTACGCGTTGCGGAACTGGGACCTCAACCCGCCGGGCCCCTGGTGGGGCCTGCGGGCGCTGGCCGTGCTCGACGGCCGGACCTGGGACCAGGCCCAGGCCGCCTCGGCCCTGCCGCCGGGTGCCGAGGCGACCGCCTTCCGGGCCCTGTCACTCCAGCCCCCCCTGTACGCCTGGCTCGCCGCCGCGGCCACGGCCCTGAGCACCGACCGGGCCCCGCTGGCGACGGTCCTGCCGAGCTACGCAGCGGGGGTCCTGGTCGTCCTGCTGGTCTACCTCCACGGCCGCGCCTGGGGTGGTCGCGGGCTGGGCCTGGCGGCGGCGGTGCTCGTCGGCTTCAACCGCGGCCTGCTGGCCCAGATGCAACTGGCCTCGCCGACGACCCTGGGCCTGGCCGGGACGTTGACCGCGCTGCTGGCCTACGTCCAGCACCTCCGCGGCGAGGGGCCGGCGACGCGGCCGGGGACGTCGGCGTGCTGGGCGGTCGTCGGCGGCCTGGCGATCGGCCTGGCCTTGCTGTCGGTCCGCGGCCTGGCGCTGCTGGCCGCGCCGGTCGTCCTGCTCCACCAGGGGTTCCTCGGCGCCGAGCCGATGCCCGGGGCGCGGGCCTCGGGCTGGTGGCGCGCCTGGCGCGACCGGCCGAGCCTCGTCGCCGGCGCGGCGAGCCTGGCCTTCGGCCTGGCGGTCGCCGCGCCGTGGTACGCGGCCATGGCCCGGTCCCACGGCCTGGAGCTCTGGCGCGCGCAACTGGCCGGGCTCGACTTCGCCGGCGGCACCCGCGGCGGGCTCGGCGCGACGTTACTCGACCTCGCCCCGGCGACGCTTCCCCTGGGCCTGCTCGGCGCGGCCAGGGCGTTGCGGCTCTCGCTCTCGGCCGAGGACGACGACCCGAGGGTCGTCGGCGAGTCGTTCTGGCTCTTGTGGCTGGCCGTCGCCGCGCTGGCGCCGGCGTTCTGGCCGACCGGCCCGAGGGCGGCGCTGGACCTGTTCCTGCTCGTGCCGCTGAGCCTGCTGGCGGCGCGGTCGCTGGTGGACCTCGCCCAGCGTCGGGCCCCGGCGCGGTCGCTGGCCTGGCTGGCGCCGGCGACGGCGATGGCGGTGGCGTGGTGGGCCAGCACCCACCTCCGCGCCGCCGCCGCCGACCTCGCCGCCGGCCGCCGGCCCGACGCCGCCTCGGCCCTCGGCCTGCACCTGGGCCTCGACCTGATCGTCGCCACCGCGATCCTGATCCGCGTCCTCGACCGCTGGGCCCGCCGCCGCGACGACCGCCAGCGCCTCGTGCTGGCCGGGTTCCTGCTGACGGTCGTGACGACGACCGTCGCCACCGGCCTCCGCGAGGTCGAGTTCCGCCACCGCGAGACCTCCGACCTGCTGGCCCTCCGCGAGATGATCCTCCGACGCCACCACGCCCGCCCCTTCGAGCTCGTCGCCGTGCTCGGCCCCGACCGCGACGAGTCCGGCATCGCCCCCGGCGGCCAGCTCCGCTACATCCTCAGCGCCACATTGCCCCGCACCCCCCGCCGCGACCTCTCCCGGATCGACGACCTCCTGACCCTCCCCGACCGCCCGCGCCTGGTCATCCTCTCCGGCACCGACGAGCGGCTCCCCTACTCGCTCCAATCCCGGCTGAACCTCGAGGCCATCCACCCCGGCCGTTCCGGCGTCCTCGACGCCTTCGCCACCACCCACGACGACCCCCTCACCGCCGCCGGCCCCCGGGCCATGGCCCCGTGACGGCCCCGGACGAGGTCGGACGGCCGCTCGGTCTCTTCAGATCGCCGCGTTGGCCTTGCGACTCGACTGTAAACGCAGGTCGCAACCCTCCTTGTTGAATCGTCTAAGCGGGTCGCCAGTTGAAACTTCACACATCCCTCTGCTCGTCGTACCCTCGGCTATCCGAGGTGTACGATGAGCGGACTCCGACTGACGGCGGCCCAGCGTCGCCGACTCGAGCCGCAATTACGGACCACGCGCGATGCGGGTCTCTACCGGCGGACACTGGCGATCCTGGAAGCGGCAGACGGGCGGCCCATCGCCGAACTCGCCCGGTTGCTCCGGGCCAGCCGTCGGTCGGTCCACTCCTGGGTCGAGTCCTTCGAGGACGCCCGCGATCGGACCTGCCCGGCCGACCATCGCGGGGGTAACCGCCCGTCCCTATGGGCGGAAGAACTCCGGGCCGCCCTCCTCGCGAGCCTGGAGCGACGGCCGGACCAGTTCGGTTACCAGGCCGTCGAGTGGCCGGCCCCGCTGCTTCGCGAGCACCTGGCACGCCGTGCGGGGCAGCGACCGTCTGCGACCTCGATCCGACGGCAACTGCATGACTCGGGCTATGTCTGGAAGCGGCCGCGATCCGTGCTCGATCCCGATCCGGAGCGCGACAAAAAAACGGCGGATTCGCCGGGCGATCCGCGGCCTGCCGCCCCGGTGGGTCACGCTGTTCGAGGATGAGACCGACCTGCGACTGTTCCCGCCGTTGCGGGCCGCCCGGGGCCGGCGCGGGCGAGCGGTGGAGGTCCCGACCTCCGGCTTCAACGCCCGGCGGGTGGCCTTCGGGACGATCGACATCGACACCGGGCATCGGCTGTTCCTGGTCCGCAGGCGGCGGAAGGGGGAGGACTCCCGGGCCTTCCTGCCGGTCATCCGCAGCCACGACCGCGGCTGGCATGTCGCGCCGCTCTTGGATGAGGACCCCGGCCATACCGCCGCGGGCTCGCAGGAGCTGGCGGCCGAGTTGGGCATCCGGCTGATCTGGCTGCCGAAGCGGTGCCCGGAACTCAACGGCATGGACCATCTCTGGGGCCATGGCAAGGACCATGTCTGTGCCGACCGGCAGTACGCCGGGATCGATGAGGAGGTGGATCGGTCCGTCGGATTCCTGGGCGGCCTCTCGAATCGCGAAGCCCTCCGGCAAGCTGGCATCCTGTCAGAAGACTTCTGGTTGAGGGTGTGAAGTTTCAACTGGCAACCCGCTTAG